>NZ_VXCT01000001.1:0-520961 GCF_052850535.1 Shewanella sp. 1180_01 | reverse complement strand
ATGGCGAGCTGAAGCAATATCAACTGGAAAATAAACCTATCCTGCGCAGTAAGAAGAAGGATGGGGTGTATCAAGAATTATGGGGGATCTTGACGACCTACAATATTGTTCGGCTAGAGATGGCCGCAATGGCTGTACAACATAAAGTTGAGCCACAGAGGATAAGTTTCATTAATGCCCTGTTTTTAATCCAGGATGAGTTTGGTTGGAGCGACAGAGGGAGTCCAGGAGCGATCCCACAGCACTTAAAACGACTGAGGGGAAATGGCAAAAGGTTGATTTTACCCGCGAAGAGGAAGCGCCCCAGCGACCCGCGTGTGGTGCTAAAGAAAACGGTGAAATATCCAAGTAAAAATGCCACTCGCTCTTAAGCGAGTGGCATTAGTCATTGCTGACTGGCTTTTTGGGTAATATCTGAAAAGGTTCTTACTTCAAAGAACCTGAAACTTAGAGCGTGTAACGGATACCGATTGCAACGCCGTCAGATTCAGAAAGTGCCATTCTGGCTTCATGTTCCCCAGAAAAATCACTGTAATCTTTACGTGCTTCTACGTACAGAACTGTGTTTGGATCCCACACAAAGTGCAAACCGACAACGACAAACTGACGCTTAAACTCATCTGTAGGTTTGGCATTGAAGTTTGGCTGGATGACATAATCTTTACCGGCATCAAGCACGTTGTAAGAAATGAATGGACGTAGGCCATTGTCAAACTTGTAAGAAACTAAACTTTCAATACCATAGGCATCTTTGATCAAACGACCAATGTTGTCAGTGTCATGGTTTTCTTGTCTGTTAACGTTTGCAGCAGCATATAAACCATCGTTATCGAAGTTACCCCAAGTGATACCTGCACCGTAGATAAGATCAACCGCTGTGGTTTGTTCGCCGTTACCAAAACTCACATCAAACTCACCACGGTTAACACCCGCAGTTAAAGTCAGCATATCAGTGGCTTTATAGGTCAGCGCGCCACCATAAGTGTAGTTGTACTCAACTTGTTGAGCTGTACGATCACCGCTGTTCCATAACTCTTCACAAGCTTGTTGAGTAATATCTTCTGAATCACAGGTATAGAAGCTGCTGTTTTTCAACTGCGCTTGAACTGCGAAGCTAACATCGCCAAAGGCGTTGCGATACTGGACCGTTTTATCACCACGACCCACGCCGTTTACCGCGCCGTCATCTTTGTTATAAGTGTAAACACCTGCAGTGTTGCCGTCCCACACAAAACCGTAGTTAGTGTTGTAAACGACATCGTACCAAGCACCCCACTGCTTACCGATAGTGAGTGTTCCATAAGTGTCATGGGACAGACCTGCGTAACCTAAACGGTTATAGAAGAACTCTTCTTGAACAGATTCGAAGCGATTGTTATAGACAATATCGCTATTACCCACTGGGTTTACGCCCCACTCTAATTTAGCAAAGGCTTTCCAACCGTCAGTCAACTCACGATTAAAACCAAAATTAATGCGAGATGCGCCGTTAACAACCTCTGTTTCCCCTTGAGTGTTGATCACGCGTGCATCAATAAAACCACCGATTTCTACGGCATTTTTATTATCTTTATAGATCTCGATAGCCGAGACTGATGGTACTAAAAACATTGCTGCAAGCGCAGTTGCTACTAACGTCTTGTTCATTTGGTGCTTAACCTTTTTTTGTTTATGTTCTGCCAACGTCATTCCGTTGTTATATTTCCTTACAATTTCCGCTTAAAGGGTAGCAAATTTTCAATATCCCCTCAAAGCGAAACCTAAAGAATATGTCGATTAACATCACAAAAACAAACCAGTTAACCTCTACAAAACAGGTTAAAACGCTACATTCGCCACCTATAGCAACACATAAAGAACATTAAAAACACTATATTAACAGCAACTGCTTTGACGCAATATCCATGTAGTTTAGTTTCATTATCGAAAATACCGGCTCTGCAATAGGGCCAATTTGCTTATCAATGTAGTATTGGTAATCAATTGGTGACGTTCTGTACAGTAAGGGTTCCGGTCCATTTACAGTAATCAGGTAGTCAATTTGCGCCCCACGCTTGCCAAAAGAGACATCACCTGTTATGTCGCATAGTTGCTGGGCGACTTTAACATGTGGTGAAGATTTAGCCGTGTAATCTTCAATATTACGCCGCATGCGTTTACGAAATACCAAATCATTATCCAACTGACCATCAAGCAGTTTTTCAAACACGCTGGCTAAATAAACACTGATATCCCTTTGGTTAAACATTCGCTCATAGAGTGACTCTTGGACTTTGCGCGCTAAAGGACTCCAATCACTGCGCACTTGTTCCATACCTTTAAAGGTAAGCTCAAGTTCATCACTGGTATTACGCCACGCGCCAACATAACGTTTTTTACTGCCTTCTAATGAGCCTCTTAAGGTTGGCATAAAGAACTGCTCGTAATGCCGCTCAAACTGTAACTCGAGAAAACTCTCAACTTGGTGTTCAACACAGATCTTAGCCTGCCACTTAGCATTGATATCCTGTGCTAGTGATTTACCTAAGGCGTTAATGTCTGAGAGATCAGGCTCGCTGCCAAGCCACACAAAGGTCGAATCCGTATCGCCGTAAATCACTTGATAGCCCATCTCTTCTATCCATGCGCGGGTTTGTTTCATGATTTGATGGCCGCGCATCGTGATCGAACTTGCCAACTTGGCATCATGGAACACGCAGCCTTGAGAGCCTAAAACCCCATACAGCGAGTTCATGATAATTTTTATCGCTTGGGATAACGGCGCATTGTGCTCACGCTTGGCCTTTTCGCGCTGCTCGGATAGGGTTTGAATTAGCTTAGGTAAAATAGGCTGTTGCCGACTGAAACGGCCGCCGAGAAACCCCGCAACACATTCAGACTCGGGCAACTGCAAGCCCTCAATCAATCCCTTAGGATCGATCAAAAAGGTGCGAATAATGGAGGGATACAAGCTTTTAAAATCGAACACTAAGATGTGTTTATAAAGACCCGGCACAGAATCCATCACGTAGCCGCCAGGACTTTCAATGCCCTGACTCACAGGCTCTGCTGGAGCGACATAACCCACGCGATGTAGATGCGGTAAATACAAATGATTAAACGCCGCCACTGAGGCCCCTACCCGTCCCAGTTCTAAACCTGTCAGTTCGGCACGCGCGAGGGCAAAATCCCACAATTGAGTGTGAGTAAAAATATCCCACACTAGGCGGCTATCGGTAAGATTGTAATGCGCTAAAGCTTGTTTATCGGTCTTAAACAGCTGGTCAATTTCTTCAACGCGATTATCGACGTTATGAATGGCCTTGCCTTCACCTAATAGTTGCCGCGACACAAATTCCAACGAGAAACGCTCAAAGTGATAAAAAGCGGCTTTAAGCCAATCGATACCATCGAGTACCACACGGCCCGGTAAGACTAAGGTTTCTGGGCGAAACTTATTGTCAACTTTCCAATCGAGCTTGGCGCCACCGCGGCCAATGGTGAGCGGAATACGGTGTAATGATGCACGGCGTGACAATAGAGCGAGATCGAAACTCACCACTGACCAACCGATAATAAAGTCAGGATCAAACTCATGGAACCACGCGATTAATCGATGGATCAGCGCCGCTTCATCGGCCACCCATTCAATATATTCGGGGGAGTTTGATTCAACTTCGCCCACCATAATCACTTTTTCATAAGTCTGCTTGAGGCTGCCTTGCCCCTCGTCTCGGCCACTGTCTTGACTATATAGCGCCACCGAATAGAGTAAGCCCTCAAAGCTACATTCAAAATCCAGTGAGATACAGCGTAAATTCACCGCCGTTAAAGGGGCAATACTCTTAGCCCGCTCGGCGATAAACACGGGCAGCGAGTTAGCCTCAAGACTGTCGCTAGTCGGCGTAGAGAAATGCCCTAAAAATGCCACATCTAGCGCTACAAACCGCTCGATTAAATAACGCTGTTCGGGCCGAATATCCGCTTCGAATAAAGGGATATCGGCATCTTTCGCGATGCGCTGTAAGGTACGTAAGCTGTTGCTCGATTTAGCATAAACTCCACTGACGGCGCCGCCTTTAAAGCTTTTGAGCGCTAACGGCACAAACCGCAATGCTTGACCCGGCGTTTGTAACTGTAAAGCCGCCACATCCGTTTGATGACAAAAACAAATGTGTTCAGTGCCTTGCACTTCCACCAGCACAGGGCCTTGGGCGGTCGCCAGATAATACTGCAACACTAAACTCCCATTACGATGAATCGCATGGCGTGTTAAGACTCGACCTTGTACACTAACGGCCGCGGTAGCCTCTGGCTTCATCGCATGGATTCCCAAATCGCATAGCTTGTCAATTTAGATGGTTCCTCAATTTAAATGCCGCCAAATGGCAGAAAAGTTTCTTAGGCTATGCAATCACTGTTATTATGTACAGCATTAATTCGATAAAGTAGTGACGCATGTTACCTGACAATGTAAAAACCCAGATCCGCGCCATCTATAAGGATATCGCTACCGCCTTACCTCATTTTAGGCCGCGCCGCGAACAAAACTATATGGTGGCGGAAATCTCTAAGACCCTCGCCGGCGACTATGACAAAGATAGACGCATCATAGTGGTCGAAGCAGGGACTGGTATCGGTAAATCATTGTCTTATATTCTCGGTACCATTCCACTGGCATTAGCGAGCAAGAAAAAAGTCTGTATCGCCACCGCGACCGTTGCCCTGCAAGAACAATTACTGCATAAAGACTTGCCCTTCTTCCTTGAGCAATCCGGCTTAAATTTCCGCTTTGGCCTAGTCAAAGGTCGACAACGTTATGTGTGTCTTTCGAAACTGGCGATGCTCATCGGTGACGACAACAGTACACAAATGGCCATGTGGCAAACTAAGCCTGACAATAGCCAAGTGGCTATGATGCATGGCCTGTTAAAAGACTATAACGAAGGTCGCTGGAATGGCGAAATCGATACCTTAGCCGTACCGCTGCCCGATCACCTGTGGCAACAAATCGCCTGCGACAAACACAGCTGTCATCGTCAAGTCGCCAGCCACAGAAATTGCCCGTTCCATAAAGCCCGCGAAGATGTCGATACTTGGGACGTACTTATCGCCAACCACAGCTTGTTATTCGCCGACTTAGAGCTCGGTGGCGGCGTGATTTTGCCCGATCCCGAAGACGTGTTTTATGTTATCGATGAGGCACATCACTTACCGATTGTGGCGCGGGATTTCTCCAGTGCGCAGGCCACGCTGAGGGGCGCATGCGACTGGCTCGAAAAAATTGGAAAAACCTGCGCTAAGTTGCAAAACCAAATAAAGAGCAACAACATTATTGCTCCTGCGCAGGCGATGCAGGATCACTTAGGCGATCTTATCAGTCAGCTCAATCAAGTGGCCCACTACTGCGACACCCAAACTAAACACTTTGCTAATCCTGAAAACCGTCTGCGTTTTGAACACGGCAAACTGCCGGACTCATTACTCATTCTGGCTGAAAACCTTGCTGTAACGTCTAATCTTGCCCTCAAACAGTTTAATAAAATGCTGTCACTGCTGGCCGAGGCGATTAAAGATGGCGACATTCCTAAACATCAATCCGAAGCACTGTTAGCCGAAACCGGATTTATGCTGCAAAGACTCGAGAATCTACAAAAATTGTGGAGGATGATGGCCAAGGAAGATAAACATAAAGGTGCGCCTATGGCGCGCTGGGTGGAGCTCATTACAGGTAAACAAGTGGATTATCTGTTTAGCGCCTCGCCTATCGAAGTCGGCTTTATGCTGGAATCCATGCTGTGGCAAAAAGCCGCGGGGGTAGTGTTATGCAGCGCCACACTACGCGCACTCAATAACTTCGACCATTTTGTGCATCAAGTCGGTTTGTCACTCAACGATGGCAGCCGTTATTTAGCCTTACAATCGCCCTTCGATTATCCCAATAACGCGACACTTTATTTACCCAAAATGCGCACTGAGCCGACGGATGATGCCTATACGGCAGAACTTGCCGAGCAAATCGTCACTCTGATTGAAGGAGAAATGGCTACCTTAGTGTTATTCGCCTCCTACTGGCAGATGGAAAAAGTGGTTGAATTACTTGAAGGTAAACTCACCACTGAGCTGCTTATTCAAGGCAATGCGCCACGGCAACAGTTACTCGAACATCATAAAGCTAAGTGCGATAAAGGCGAACCGAGCATATTGTTCGGCACCAGCAGTTTCTCCGAAGGTCTCGACTTACCCGGCGATTATCTGACGAACTTGATCGTCACTAAACTGCCCTTTGCGGTGCCAACCTCACCCGTTGAACAAGCCCATGCGGAATATGTCAAAGTCAAAGGCGGCAATCCCTTCTTGCAACTGACTATCCCAGATGCTTCACGTAAGCTTATTCAGAGTTGTGGTAGATTACTGCGTAAAGAACAAGATTATGGCCGAGTCACCATTTTAGATAGGCGGTTAGTCACTAAACGCTATGGCAAGTCCTTGTTGGACGCCTTACCGCCCTTTAGACGTGTCATAGAGTAGGATTAAAATTTGGAATTGTTACTCGAGCCCAGTCATTGGGCCCTGTTGGCAGTTATAGGTCTTATCGCTGGATTCATCGATGCCGTTGTTGGCGGCGGTGGCCTATTGTCGATCCCCGCACTGTTAACCTTAGGCATTGCACCGCACACCGTATTAGGTACTAATAAGTTAGCCGCCAGTTTTGGCTCTTCAATGGCGGCTTGGACCTATTATCGTCAGCACCTTTTTAAACCCTCATTTTGGTACATGGCCTTTATTGCCACCTTTATTGGTGCCGTATTGGGCAGTTTCTTAGTCTATTTAGTCGATACCCAATGGCTCGAAAAAGTCCTGCCACTGCTGATCATTGGCATCGCCATTTACAGTTTAATCAGCCCCAATGCGATATCAGATGTTAACTGCCAAGCCCCAACCAGCAAACCACCCGCCAAGCAACAATGGCTACAGGGACTCGCTTTAGGCACTTATGATGGCTTTGCCGGCCCTGGCATTGGCGCGTTTTGGACTGTCACATCCGGCTCTTTGTATAAACTGCCTTTACTGCACAGTTGCGGCCTCGCCCGTGCAATGACCTTCACCAGCAACTTGACCGCATTGACTATCTTTGGCTGGCTTGGGCAGGTAGAGTGGCAAATAGGTTTGTGGATGGGATTATGCATGATGTTAGGCTCATTTATCGGCGCCCGCTGCGCGATTAAATTTGGCATGCCCTTTATTCGTCCACTGTTTATTTTGATCGTGCTAATGATTGCAGCAAATTTGGCATGGAGCGCATGGTTGTGAACACCCAACAATTACTGGTGATGCTGAAAAATCAGCTCAAAACGCTAGAGCAAGAAGTACTGCAGCACGATAATCGACTCGCGCCGCCGCAGCGCAAACTCCTGCAAGAAACGGAGCGCTTTAATCACTCGCTATTTGTCCAACACGGCGCCCAACTCGGTCCCTGTATTGAACAAATTCGTAGCAGCATTATACAGCTCGAAAAACAAATTAAGCTCAAACTCGCCCCCCAGACGATTGCCCTCAGCTGCGAGCGGATCCAAGACAGATTCACCGCCGTCAAACGGGCCTTGCTGACGACCTCTATCGACATTAAGTCTAAAACTCAACAGCGTGCCAGTAGCCGCGCCCGTTTTGCCGAGCGTCAGAATCAGTCTCACCAAGCCAGCGGTTTCGATTGGATCGCCAATAACGTGATGCAAAATAGTCACGAGATCTATGAAGAATTGAACAAACACCTAAATTGGGCGAAAAAATTTGAACAAAAAATTGAAGAAATGGAATCAAAACTTGAAAACTGTCATAGTGCTGACAAAATAAAATTGCAAAATGACATCCTTTTGATGCATCGTCGTCTAGGAAAATGCAGGCAAGCTATTAGTTATATAGAAGATCGCATTCAAATATTCGAACGTCCGTATCAGAGTAATAATCGTTAAGGAGTAACAATTGAAATCACTTTTGCCAATCAGCAGCCTGCTAGTATTACTCGGTTCTGCTTCAGCCTTCGCCGCAGATCTCAACATTCCGATGTCTTTTGAGTACCTTGCACTCGATGGTAAAAAAGTCGAATCCAGCGTATTCAACCATAAAAGCAGCTTAGAATTGACACCCGGCACTCATAAAATCGCCATTCGTTACCATGAGATGGTAGAAGACGATTTTAGCGATAGCCAAACCTTTGTTAAATCAGCCCCTTTCATCGTGACCTTAGACGTTGATGGCGACTATCAATATTACCTCCAAGCCGCCGAAGGCAAAGTCGTCAAAAAGCCAAAAGTTTACGCGCAAAACCCACAAATCAAATTGACCCGTAGCGACAAAGGCAACGTCAATTTCCAAGTGGTGAATACCAATTTAGAAGAAGAAAGCTTTGTCTCTCGCCTTTTCAGTGGTAATCAAGCTGTTGACGTATCGGGAACTGCCGCAGCAGCAACCGGTGCAGCAGGCGCTGTGGTTGCAGTTGCACCAGCACCCGTGGCGACATCGGCGACCGTTAGCGCAACCTCACTCACAGCTCCTGTAGACACTTCTAAAGCAACAGCTGCCAATCCACAACAAATGTTGCAATACTGGTGGTTACAAGCGGATGAGAAAACACGTAAAGAATTTATGAGCTGGGCAATTTCACAGCTATAACGACTTACGATAACGAGGTTTAGTCAATATTGACTCTGATCCCACTGGTTTATCACGCCAGCTATTCCAAGCTGGCGCTTCCTCCTCACCACAGATTCCCCACGACCAAGTACGCGAATTTACGGCAGTACTTACTCGAGAATCAGCTTGCCACACCAGCCCAGTTCCACACGCCAACGGCGATGACAGCGCAGGATGTAATGCAAGTGCATCAACGCGAGTACGTAGAGCAGTTTATCGCGGGCACTTTGTCAACAGCGGCGCTTAGACGGATTGGTTTTCCGTGGAGTGAAGCCTTAGTTGAGCGCACCTTGCATTCTGTGGCAGGCACCACTCTCACAGCTTCATTGGCCATTAATCAGGGTATTGGCCTGCACCTAACGGGTGGCTATCATCACGCCCATTACGATTTTGGCAGTGGCTATTGTATTTTCAACGATCTTATCCTCGCGGCCAAAAATGCCATCGCGAGCCAGCAAGTGCACAAGGTACTGATTTTTGATTGCGATGTACATCAAGGTGACGGTAGTGCGACACTCAGCCAGCGACATCAAGGGATAATCAGTTGCTCGATTCACTGCAAAGAGAACTTCCCGAGTCGTAAGCAGCATTCCCACCATGATATTGAGCTAACCAAAGGCAGCGATGACAATCTGTATCTCGAAACCGTGGAGCAAACACTCGCCCTACTCATTCGCATCCATCAGCCAGATCTCATTCTTTATGATGCAGGGGTCGATATCCATCAAAATGATGATCTCGGCTTGCTCAGTATCAGTCAAGAAGGGCTGTTCAGACGGGATTTAACTGTGTTATCAATGGCAAAATCGGAAAATATTCCAATTGCTGCCGTGATAGGCGGCTACAGCAGAGACGCACTACAATTAAGCCAAAGACACAGCCAACTTTTTATTGCGGCAAACCATTTGTGGTAGCAAACTCAATGAAAACCGTCATGGAGCATAACGATGCAACTCGAAATCCGTAATTACTACGAAGTTCTTTTAATGGAAATATTGTCAGATGAAGGACTTATGGACGAGCTTCCTGAAGACTATCTCGCCGACTTATGTTGCGTGACCTTAAATCAACTGCCTGTGCGCTACATACGCCACCTCGTCGATACCTACTTCTTTGAAGACTATAACGAGCTGCAAGAATTAAAGCGTGAGATCCAGACCGCACTCGAAAAGTCCCGCGCCTTCCTTAAACAAAATCTGCAAAAAAGATTACAGGAAGAAGCCGAAGCCAATCGTTAATCTCGCTAAGGGTTATTGTTCATAGCATTTTAGCCGTTGCAGTGGCATGAAAGAGGCAAACAATGGATTATCCCATTGCGTATAAAGTATTCACGCTATAAATGATTAACGGCAGAAAACAGAAATAGTCAGTTAGCCAGTATATTGAATAAAATAAATTGAGTAGATAGAGAGAAGTAAAAAGAGAATAAAACAGAGATATTGCAGAATTGGAGGTTCCCCTAGAGCCGACACCCCGGCACACGAGTCGCTTGCTGCGGTTGCTCCCTTCCGGGCCTGGCCGAGTTCACAAGTTATCATTGCGGGGGGACCCTAGGGTCACCATAACTTCGAGCATTGCTTTGAAAGAGATAAACCAAAGTGCTTGCTTGAACGCCGAGGATTATCCCCCATGCCTCCTATGGGATCAAGCGCTAATCGACAAGATCTGTTAATATCCCGCCTAACTGCACAATCTATAAGCAAGTGAAGTGGTTGAAATGATAAAAGCCTGCAAATGCAGACTTTTATAGACATTTCCCTGAGTTTCACTGTGTCAAACTTGGTATAAAGAAAATCCAACAAGAGTAAAACTCAATACATAATGACGCTCAATCATCGCCTGAGATAATTACAACTTAATCAAATGACGATTCTGCTCAATCAACTTAGCCCCAACACCCGAGACATTGGCTAAATCATCAATTGCATTGAACTTACCATTTTTGGTTCGGTAATCGACAATCGCTTGCGCCTTAGCGGCACCAATCCCTTTTAGCACTTGTAACTGCTCTGCTGAAGCCGTATTGATGTTGACTTGAGCAGCATCTGGCATGGCTTTCTTCGCATCCGATGCCATATCGCTCGCCTCAGTTTTGGCCTGAGTCTGCATTTTAGCGGCGGCTTTAGTCGGGGTGTCTGCGGCGATTGCTGGCGTTGCTAAAAAAGCCGTTAATGTCATGGCGCTCATAATCGCAGGTATACATTTGGTGATGTTCATAACTCTTCCTCTATTCCATGAATTGCGGCCTCTCTTCCTACTTCCGTGGCCTCAAATCAAAAATAGTCCAAGCTGTTATGAAATACCAAATCGGCGCCACAAATATTCACACTAGCTAAACTTCACCTCTTAACCCGATGAATCTAAACCTAACCATAGAAAAAGGGATGCTAAATCGCATCCCTTTATCATTCAAATAGTTGGTGGTTTAAATTAGTGACACTCGTTAAGCTAAACGCGCTAACGCTTGACTCAAGTCGGCGATAATGTCGTCACAATCTTCTAAGCCAATAGAAATTCGCAGCAGATTATCACCAATGCCAGCCGCCGCTCTCGCCTCTGGCGTATAGGGAGAGTGCGTCATCGACGCTGGATGTTGGATGAGGGATTCTGCATCGCCTAGGCTCACCGCAATAGAGAACAAGCTTAAATGCCCCACAAAGGCCATAGCCTCCTCTAAATTTGCCGCCAGTTCAAACGCGATCACGCCGCCGGCACGTTTCATCTGCTGACCAATGAATTTATGCCCTTGGTGAGAGGCAAGTCCGGGATAATACACCCGGTTAATACTGGGATGTTCGGCTAAAAATTCGGCCACGCGCTGGGCACTATCGCAATGGCGCTGTAAACGTACATCTAAGGTTTTAAGGCCGCGCAAGATCAGCCAAGCATCGTGTGGCGATATCACAGCGCCAATATCTTTTAAGATTTCATACTTCACTTTATGGAGCTGCTCTTCACTGCCACACACTATCCCCGCAATCACATCACCATGACCATTTAGATATTTAGTCGCACTGTGGATCACCAAATCGATACCAAAATCCAGCGGTCTCTGCAGTAATGGGGTCATAAAAGTATTATCGACAATACTGACCAACTGATGACGTTTGGCAATAGTCGCAATTGATGCCAAATCAAACACCTGTAAATGGGGATTCACTGGGGTTTCACAGAAAATGACCTTAGTATTGGATTTAATCGCCGCTTCTATTTCTGCTACCGATGAAAAGTCTACTAGGGACACTTCAATACCAAAGCGAGCGAACTGAGTCGTCATTAGCGCATAGGTACAACCGTATACGGCATTGGATGCCACTAAGTGATCGCCCATCTGCAAGTTAGCCAGTAATGCGGCGGATACCGCGCCCATACCAGATGCGGTTGCAGCGGCGGCTTCTGCCCCCTCTAAAATCGCCATTTTACGTTCAAGCTCGGCGGTTGTCGGATTCCCTAAGCGCGTGTAAATATACCCCGGCTCATTACCCGCAAATCGCTCACCACCTTGCTGTGCGGACTCAAACACAAAAGTCGCACTTTGATATAGCGGCGTCACTAAGGCGCCAAAGGCCTCACGCTCATGGCCGCCATGAATAACCTGTGTTGCCGCTTTCCACATCTTGCCTGACTCATCTTGCATACCTAGCTCCTTGTAATTGGCCTTGAGCGGTTCCCGTTCTTGATTGATTATTGGTATGGAACACTCAATGCCCGCATTATGGACAATCCAATAGATAAGTTAATGAAACATTAGCCCTATCGAATAAGCCCTACCATAACGCGGCCAAGCACTTAAGCCAGTAGTGTGGCGAAAATAGCAGCGCGCCAAGTGTAATTAACTTGTTACATAGCATTTTCCAGCCGCACTTGGTCATACTCGGTACCTGCAAAAAATCATAAAAAAATGCGCTAAGGAACAAGTCCATTAGCGCATCTACTTTCGGCCGATTTAAATCGGTTAATTGTTTGATATTGAATAATATCTACTCTTTAGTCTTCTCTTTAGCTGACTGAGGTACTTTGTCATCAACATCGGCGAACTGGCCTTTTAATGCGTCGCGGCCTTCCTTGGTAAACAACTTGCCTGAAAACTGCTTCAGTTCGATCAACAATTCCTGATGCACTTTAGACAATTTAGGCCTTTGCTCTTCCCTAAACACAATCGGCCGACACAGCGCCATGGCTTGATATCCAAGGCGCGCAGTTAACATACCGCCACCTAAGCCTTGGGCCAAGCGAGCAGACAATTTACCTGTCATTTCAACCGATAACAGCTGTGTTCCTAAATCGGTAACTAACTCACTGGTGCCTGCATAAATAATATTGATGATGATACTGCGGATAAGTTTAATTCGGCTCCAATAACCCAGCTCAATGCCATAACAGAGTGCGACATCACGCAGCATACGTTGATTACGCCAGAGGATAATGGCCATATCGAGCACAGCTAACGGACTGGCCGCCAGTAGCACTGCCGACTCAGCCGCATAGCGTCGCACGACTTTTTTGGCCAGTTCATCCCGCTCTGTCAGCACTAAGTCCTCGAATAACAAGACTTTCTCGGCATCATTATGCTCATCTTTTAATGAACGGCGAAGTTGCTGCAAACCTTGGCTGTCTTCATAGTGACAAACGATATTATCGATAAAGCTGTCTGCCTCACCCATTTGCATGCTCTGCGCCAGCCTAGCGCCAGTTTCTTGGGTATCGGCAACCTGTTTGAGTCGCTTCAGTTTGCGGTACTCACTAAACGCCCCCGCCAATGCCCACGCACTGACGACCCCAAGCACCACACCATAAAAACTAAACAACCAAGGGCTCTCAAGCCAAGCATCCCTCAATCCTAATCCTGTTTGAACCACTACGAGCAGCAATAAACTCGCTACCGCCAGACGAGCGAGCCATGACCAACGGCGTGATTTTACAAGTTGAGGCGATACCGATTTAGCATCGATCATTTTAGGATGGGATGACAGCGTTTCAACCATCAATTCCTCAATATCGGCAGCCACTTCTTGCACTGGTGTATGCGGATCAAAAGCTTTCGCCCCTTTGAGTTCCTCTTTGCTGGGTTTGAGCTCCACGACTTGTGAGTCAAACAGCTGCTGCTTTTTCAGCGGCTTATGTTCAACTGAGCGTGCAAATGAGTTTGCAGAAGAATTAGAAGCCTGCTCATTAGCGTTCTCCGATAGCTTTAACGTCATTCCAACTTATCTCCCAGTAAGTACTGCAGCAAATGATCGAGACGAATATGGTCAAAGTGCACTTGAGATGGGTCAACATTGGCATTGATCGGCGGTGCAAAGCCGACAAAGTTAAACCCTTGGTCACGCCAAAAATCAGGCTCAGGTAAGCGAGTGGGCACTTCGCCTGGAAACAAGGTCAGGGCTTTACCATTGAGTCCCGTCCCCTGCACGACTTCGACCTCGCCCTCTTGGGTCGTTACCATGCCATGGCGAGTCGCTTTGATGGCGCTAATCGCCATCGTCTCCACTTTACAACCATCGAAACTGGCAAAATGCTGGCTGTGTTTCAACATATCAGTCAGCAGGGACAAAACATGGCTCTGCTGATCGCGGGTAACATGGTCAACCTTGCTCGCGGCAAACAATAAACGGTCGATGCGGGGAGCAAATAAACGCCGTAAATAGCTCGATTGGCCAAACTGAAAACTTTCCATAATGGCATTAAGTGCCGCCCCCATATCCTCAAATTGCTTTTTACCGCGATTCAACGCACTAAAACAGTCAACTAGCACTAACTGCCTGTCAAAACCGGCAAAGTGATTTTTATAGAAAGGCTTAACCACTTTAGCCACATATTCTTGATAGCGTTTTTCCAGTACATGGAATCCACTGTGTTTATCGCTTTGCGAAAGCGCTGCGAACTTTTCATCATTAACCAATAACAGGGGGAAAAAAGCTAATAAGGGGGCGCCCTGCCATTCACCCGGCAATAACATGCGTCCAGGCTGCGCTTGGTAATAACCTTGCACGTGCACTAAATCATTGAGTAATAACTGATATTGATCGGCAATCCGCTTTAATTGCTGCTCATCGGCGCTGGCGGCTAAATCCAATGACATCAATGATTGTTCAAACTCAGCATACAAGGGTGAGCTTTTAAGATTCTCGATACGAACTTGTTGAGCACGGCACCAAGTAACGAAGTCTTGGCGCAGCATAGGTAAATCGAGTAGCCATTCGCCGGGGTAATCGACTATGTCCAAATACAGTGTGGCGGTATCAGAAAACTTGGCCAATAAGCCCTTTTGCGGTCGGTATTTAATCGCCAAGCGTAATTCAGAAATAGTGCGAGTGGAGGCTGGCCAAGTCGCAGGCTCGGAAGTGAGCGCTAACATGGCGCCTTGATAATCAAAACTGGCGATTTCCAGATCCGGCTGCATGGCACGCTTAACCCCGAGCAAACGCTGATCGCGGCTCACCTGCCACAATGGCAAAGCGCTGTTGTTGCGGGCGTGGGGTAAGGTTGAGACTGGTCCAGAATTAAGTAACTGATTGACTAAACCTGTGATAAACGCGGTTTTTCCCGCACCAGAAAGCCCAGTCACGGCCAAACGTAAATGCCGGTCCGCGGTGCGATGTAACAGGGATTGGCCCTTTTGGGTTATTTTATGGAGCGAGGCATCAAGCATTCCCATAGAGACTTCCCTTATGTCGAATGATGTTAACTTATGTTAAGTGATCTTGACTATACACTGGAATGGACAAGAGATTAAGCAACAAGGGCGGACATGGCCGCCCTTTAGAAGGGTTACAAACTATTGATTTGTCTTTTTAAATCAAAGTTGTCAGAGGTGACGTGACGTTCTAAATTTTGTAGCCTGACTTCCAGACTTCGAAATTGACGACTCACGTCGCTCAGCGCTTGCTTTGCGGGTTCTCCCGACTGCCACGGCTTCTTCTTCACCTCGATATCGTCCCTATCGTACGACTTCTGTGGCTTGATGTCTAAAATCACCCACAAAGCGACATAGATGATAAATACCACACCTGAGCCGCCGAGTAAGAAGATAGACACCGCCAGTACTCGCACTAACCAAGTTTCAATCGCAAAGTACTCGGCAATCCCTGCGCATACACCCGCTATTTTGCCTGACTGGGGAATGCGGTACAAAGTACGGCCATTAGATCCTCTCATGTTTCCCCCTCCATTCGGGCGATTCTGTATCCAGAATGGCCTCTAAGGTCTCGATACGCGCCGCCATTTTATCGGCCTTGGATATCAAGTCATTGAGTTGTGAAAACTCTTCCTCAGTGAGTCCCTGGCTCACTTGTCGCTTACTGCGATAATGAAGAACTAACCATATTGGCGCGACTATCACCATGAAAATAATAATCGGCGCCATTAGCACGTCCATATCCATAACTCACCTCTGAATTGTTATTCTTTTGACTTAGTTGGCGCTTTACCTTTTACCTTGGCTTTTAGCGCTGCCAGTTCTGCATTCACAGAATCTTCCGCTTCTAGCGCCGCAAACTCATCGGCTAAGGTCTTTTTGCTGCCAAGATCGTAAGATTCAACTTGGGCTTCTAAGCCTTCGACACGGCGCTCATATTGCTCAAACTTGAGCATAGCGTTGTCGATCTTGCTTGAATCTAACTGCTTTTTCACTTCTAAGCGTGATGATGCGGTTTGAGTGCGCAAAATAATGGTCTTTTGACGCGCTTTTGCATCGAGCAGCTTTTCCTGCAACATGCCCACTTCATCTTTCAAGCGTGCGATATGTTCATCGATAACGGCTAATTCTTGATTCAGCGTGTCTGCTAAACCGGTCGCTTTTTGTTTTTCAACTAAAGCGGCTTTCGCTAAGTCTTCACGGTCTTTGGACAGTGCCAGTTCAGCCTTATCTTGCCAATCTTGCACTTGCTCTAACACGCGGTTGATACGACGTTGCAGCTCTTTCTTTTCAGCTAACACTTTAGCTGAGGTAGAACGCACTTCAACGAGTGTGTCTTCCATTTCTTGGATAATCAGTCGAACCATTTTTTCTGGGTCTTCGGCTTTATCCAGCAATGCGCTGATATTAGAGTTAATGATATCGGCGAAACGAGAGAAAATTCCCATAATCCTATCCTCAAATTGATGTTGGTCTCTTATAAGGTAATACACTAACCGTGCCAACTTTTACTTCCCATTTAAATACAACGACTTAAGCAAAATTTTAACTTTTACTTCCTTTTACGCTTCAAGCCACTTATTATCATTTTCACCAAATTTTAGCGCGAAAGACTAAAAAATATCGTGGATAATAAATTTCAGCAAGACAACCTTATCGGTCAATCCAACGCCCTACTCGAAGTGTTAGAACATGTGTCGCAAATTGCGCCTCTGTCTAAACCCGTACTGATTATTGGTGAACGTGGCACAGGTAAAGAGCTAATTGCCGAACGCTTACATTATCTGTCTAAGCGCTGGGATCAAAGTTTTATTAAGCTAAACTGTTCATCTTTGAGTGAAAATTTACTCGAGAGCGAATTGTTTGGCCATGAGTCAGGTGCCTTTACTGGTGCTAAAGGTA
The DNA here is from genome assembly GCF_052850535.1 of Shewanella sp. 1180_01. Taxonomy (NCBI): domain Bacteria; kingdom Pseudomonadati; phylum Pseudomonadota; class Gammaproteobacteria; order Alteromonadales; family Shewanellaceae; genus Shewanella; species Shewanella sp. 1180_01. The sequence goes on along the minus strand of NZ_VXCT01000001.1, from coordinate 503,749 downwards.
AACACGAAGGTCGCTTTGAGCGCGCCGACGGCGGCACCTTATTCCTCGACGAATTAGCCAATACCTCAGGACTTATCCAAGAAAAGCTCCTGCGCGTCATTGAATATGGCGAATTTGAACGAGTCGGCGGCAGTAAAACCGTGCAAAGTGATGTTCGTTTAATCTGCGCCGCCAACGAAGATTTACCTTCGCTTGCGGAGGCAGGCGAATTTCGTGCCGACTTACTCGATAGGCTTGCCTTCGATGTGATTACGCTGCCGCCGCTGCGTTGCCGCCCAGAAGACATAATGACACTGGCGGAATACTTCGCCGTTGGCATGGCGCGCCAATTAAAGCTGCAGCTATTCAGCGGATTCAGCGCCCATGCGGTCGAGCAATTAATGACCCACGACTGGCCGGGCAATATCCGTGAACTTAAAAACGTGGTCGAGCGCAGCGTTTACCGAAATGGTGGTGAAAATCGCCCCATCGACCATATCACCCTCGATCCCTTTGCTTCACCGTATCGGCCTAAAACGCGCATCAAGACCCGCGAACGTCAAATCAGCTCAGTCGCGCCAATAAGCGTTGTCGGTACGCCGCAATCTGCGCCGATACTTGAGGCTGAAGTACCAGTCAATACTGAGTCTTCAGTGAATAGCTTTAATTTTCCACTGGATTTTAAAGAGCAAACTGAGAAGTTTGAGATGGATCTTATCCAGCAAGCACTCTCAAGCAGCCAATACAACCAAAAGAAAACCGCCGACATGCTCGGATTAAGCTACCACCAACTGCGTGGCATCCTTAAAAAATACAATTTACTTGATAAAGCATAAGCAGATTGCCCATGGGGGAGATGCACTGCTAAAATAGCCGTTCATAGTCGATAAAATAATGATTTATAAATGAGTGTGCTAATTAGACGCCTGTGCCTAACAACTGCAGTTTCTTGCATGAGTTGGTTGTTGGTCGCGTGTGGCCCCCAACGACTCCCTTCCGGTTTGGTGTATTGCTCCGAAGGGAACCCTGAGTCTTTTAATCCACAGTTGGTGACGTCTGGCACGACAATCGATGCCACCTCGCACCAAATTTATAGTCGCTTAGTGGATTATGATACCCAGTCAGGCAAGCTTGTCCCTGCCTTGGCGACGAGTTGGGCTATGTCCGATGATGGCTTAAGCTATCGCTTCATCCTCAGGGAAAACGTGCAGTTCCAGCATTCGAAGCGGTTTACCCCAACACGGCCCTTCAATGCCGACGATGTGTTGTTCTCCTTTAAGCGTATTATCGATACCCAGCATCCTTATCATTTTGTCTCCCGCACGGGTTATCCCTTCTTCCAAAGTATTGGCTTTTCTGAGCAAGTCAAAGGGATAGAAAAGATAAACGATCATGAAGTGGTCTTTTATTTAACCCGTAAAGATGCTTCTTTTTTATCAAATCTGGCCACCGACTTTGCGGTGATCTTATCCGATGAATACGCGCAGCAGCAGTTAGCATTGGGTCATCCTGAAAACGTCGACCACTTTGCCATTGGCACTGGGCCGTTCACTTTAGTTCAGTACGCGAAAAACGAATATATTCGCTATCGTCGTCATCCTGACTTTTGGGGCGAACCAGCAAAAATCGATATGCTCGTATTTGATATCACGCCCAAAAGTACCGTCAGACTCGCAAAACTTATCGCGGGCGATTGCAGTGTGTCTGCGCTGCCCAAAGCGGGTGAGCTGCCTGTTATCAAGCAACATGAAGAATTGAATATTGAGTCACAACCTGGACTCAACGTAGCATTTTGGGCCTTTAATACGCAAAAGCCGCCCCTGAATGATGTCCGAGTACGCCGCGCACTGGCCTATGCGGTCGATAAACAAAATATCCTGCGGGCGGTTTATCAAAATACCGCCATTGAAGCCACAGGCGTTCTGCCGCCAGCGTCTTGGGCCTACGACAATAACAAAGGGCTTGTGGATTACAATCCGCAAAAAGCGCGCGACCTCTTAAAAGAAGCAGGCATTAAAAATCTCAGTATCGATATTTGGGCTATGCCAGTTGCCCGCGCCTATAACCCCAATGCGTTAAAAACGGCCGAATTAATTCAATCGGATCTGGCCAACATAGGCGTCAAAGTGAATATCGTCAGTTACGACTGGAGCGTGTTTAGTCAGCGGCTCAGCCGCGACGACTATGATTCAGTGTTAATTGGCTGGAATGCTGATAACAGCGATCCCGATAACTTCTTTACTCCATTGCTGAGCTGCGCCGCAATGCAGTCTAACAACAATCGTTCTCGCTGGTGTAACCCTGAGTTTGATGCCATCTTAGATAGCGCAAGGGAAGTGTCAGATCAGGGCGAACGTAAAGTGATTTATCAACAAGCAGAAGCCTTTTTAGCTGAACAAGTGCCTATGCTGAGTCTGGCCCATGCCAAACGTGTGGCGTTAACTCGCCATGATGTTAAAGACATGCAACTCACGCCTTTTGGTGGCATTTCCTTCGCCCACACTAGCCAAGCACAAGAGGAGGCGAATTAATGTTTAAATACCTACTGCGCCGCCTCAATTTGTTTCTTGCCACCTCGTTAGTCATGGTGGGTGTCTTATTTTACGCCACCGGCTTATTTCCGGTAGATCGCACCCACGCACTCACCGGCATACATACACCGACGGCGAGCCAACTGGTTCAAATCGAGCAGGACTACAAATTAGATAAAAACCAAGCGTGGCAATTTATCGCTTATCTACAACAAAGGCTTAGCGGTAATTTAGGCATTTCAGTCACCTCACATCAAGAAGTGGCCGAAGAACTCAGCGCCGTCCTACCCGCCTCCTTCGAACTTGCTGTGATGGCGGCCATTATCGCGATTTGCTTCGGTGTGCCCTTAGGTGTGCTTGCTTCCCAGAGCCAACATAAGCTCACCCAAAATACCATTATGGCGATCACGCTAACGGGCTACTCTGTGCCCGTGTTCTGGTTAGGTCTTTATCTTTCGCTCTGGTTTGGTGTCGATCTCGGTTGGTTACCGATTTCTGGCCAAATCAATTTGTTATATGAAATCAAACCTGTCACTGGCTTTATGTTGGTAGATACCCTGTTGTCAGAGTCTGAATACGGCATGTCGGCATTTAAAGATGCGCTGCTGCACATCATTTTGCCTGCCACGACACTCGCAGTGTTACCTTTTACTGTGGTGGTTCGCAGCACTCGTTCGGCGATGATGAATGTAATGAATCAAACCTTTATCCGCGCCGCCGAAGCCAGAGGCATGCATACTGGGACTATTATACTGCGCCACGCCCTACCTAACGCCTTGATCCCTGTGCTGAAACATTTAGGGTTGATGCTTGGCTCATTTGCCAGTTATGCCATAGTGGTCGAAATGATTTTCTCTTGGCCTGGCGTGGGTTCTTGGCTGGTTTCAGGGATTTACCAACGGGACTACACTGTCATCCAAGGTGGTATTCTGGCTGTAGCCCTATTGATTATCTTCCTAAGTATCTTGATTGAAGTGCTGCACACAGTCTTTAATCCACTGAGCAGAAAAGACCTTTATGCCACCAATTAAAATTTATCAAGAAGATCAAATTGCCTCCCCGACTATGCGGGTTTGGCTTAATTTTTCGGCTAATCCTTTCGCCTTGGCAGGTTTGTGGACGATTGCATTCCTACTCTTGCTAACGCTATTTGGCCCTATGATTGCGCCCTTCCCACCAGAAGCACAAGATCCAAGAGCCTTGCTATTGCCCCCCTCTTGGGACCCCTCAGGCACAGTGGCACACTTTTTAGGCACAGACGATCTCGGCCGCGATATCTTCAGCCGATTATTACACGGCGCGCACTTGACCTTTGGTATGGCGCTGCTGATCGTCGTCACCGCATTATTCACAGGCTTTATCATAGGGTCACTGTCCGGCATGATGCGGGGCTTAAAATCCAGTATCCTCGGGCACTTACTCGATGCATTGTTATCAATCCCTTCGTTATTGATGGCCATTTTAGTGGTGGCCGTAATGGGGCCAGGGCTTGAAAATGTGTTCTGGGCCGTCGGGATAGCGTTAACCCCGCAATTTGTGCGCTCGATACACCAGTCAGTGCATGAAGAGTTACAAAAAGAATACGTCACAGCGGCGCGTTTAGATGGCGCGAACTCGATGCAAATTTTTTGGTATGTCATAATGCCAAACGTGTGGGAAGTGGTGATCATTCAAACCACGCTTGCCATTTCAGCCGCCATTTTAGATATCGCCGCCCTCGGTTTTTTAAGCTTGGGCGCGCAGGCACCAAGCCCTGAATGGGGCGCTATGGTCGCCCAAGGTATGGATAATTTATTAACGGCGCCTTGGGCTGTAACTATCCCGGGCTTAGCGATTCTTTTCAGTGTGCTTTCCATTAACTTGGTTGGCGATGGCCTAAGGTCGGCGCTTGCGCCCATCAGAAACTAACTTATGCCTTTACTCGACGTACGAAATCTCACGATTGAACTCGATACGCCCCACGGTAGAGTGCGGGCGCTCGAAAAAGTCAGCTTAACGCTCAACGCCGGCGAAATTCATGGCCTAGTCGGTGAGTCAGGCTCTGGACGAAGTTTGTTAGCCAGAGCGATTCTTGGGATCCCAGGTCCCAACTGGACCATCACAGCCGATCGCATGATGTGGGATGGCAATAACTTGATGGCCATGAGCTCAAAAGAGCGCCGCAATCTGATGGGTTCAGACATGGCGATGATCTTCCAAGATCCATCGGGCAGCTTAGATCCGGCGCAAACCGTCGGCAGTCAGCTGATGCAAGCTATGCCTAAGAATCCCAATGCCTTTTTTTGGCAAAAACGTCGACATGCACGGCTGACAGCGCAAAAATGGCTGCATAAAGTCGGGATTAAAAATCCACGACAGGTCATGTCTAGCTACGCCTGGGAATTATCCGAAGGCGAATGCCAAAAAGTGATGATTGCGATGGCGGTTGCAAATCAGCCTCGCCTCTTGATTGCCGACGAACCCACAAGCTCGATGGAGCTCAGCACTCAAGCGCAGATATTCAGATTATTATCTCAATTAAATCAATTACAAAACGTATCGATTCTATTGATCAGCCACGAGCTTGAAACCTTAGCCCAATGGTGCGATCACTTATCCGTGCTTTATTGCGGTCAGGTTATGGAATCAGGGCCGACAGACGAAGTGATTAAGCAGCCTTATCATCCTTACACTAAGGCGCTACTTGACAACATGCCCGACTATTCAGGCTCAGGTGGCCACAAGGCGATTATGCCCACCCTTCCAGGGTCTGCGCCCGCCTTACAGCATTTGCCAATCGGTTGCCGTTTAGGGCCTCGTTGCCCTGAAGCCCAAAAAAAATGCGTTAATCAGCCAAATTTAAGTCATATTAAAGACCGCTATTTTGCCTGTCATTTCCCTTATCACGGCGAAACCCACAATGACGACCCCACTGCTTAAAGTTAACGATCTTTATAAAAGATACGATACCGGTTATAGGGGCTTTTCCCGCCAATATAACGATGCACTAGCGCCCGTATCCTTCGAGCTCCAGCGCGGCGAAACCTTAGCCATAGTAGGTGAAGCAGGTTCGGGTAAAAGTACCCTCGCCCGCATTTTAGTCGGTGCAGAGCCCCGCAGCGGCGGCGAGATTTTTTTCGAAGGTGAAGCCTTAGACAGCCGCGATATCAAGCAAAGATGCCGCTTGATTCGAATGATTTTCCAAGATCCGAATACCTCACTGAACCCGCGTTTGACAATTGGCCAGCTACTCGATGAACCGCTGCGTTTTAATACCAATATGTCGGCGCAATCGCGGCACACCCAAGTGGTCGACACATTGCGCAAAGTGGGCTTATTACCTGAGCATGCGGAGTTTTATCCGCACATGATTTCCGAAGGCCAGAAACAACGCGTTGCGGTAGCGCGAGCCTTGATGCTCAATCCTAAAATTATCATTGCCGACGAAGCCTTAACCGCGCTTGACCTTTCAGTACGCTCACAAATTCTTAATTTGCTGCTGAAACTGCAAAAAGACCTCGGCTTGTCTTATATCTTCGTATCCCATAATCTCAATATTATTCGCCATGTTAGCGATAAAATTATGGTGCTGCACAAAGGTGTAATGGTCGAGAAAGCGCCAACAGAACAGATATTTAACTCGCCACAACATGAATATACCCAGAGGTTGATCCAAGAGCAAAGTCTGTTTGTCCATAAACGTTAAACTGCTCCAACCACTTAAATAATCAGGTGAATTGGCTAAAAATAGGTGCCATTTACCCGCCGAAATATTTATCCTATTGGTCATTTTGATAGAAGAAGCTTAAACATGATTATCAAACCAAAAATTCGTGGATTCATTTGTACCACTACACACCCAGTCGGTTGTGAAGCCAACGTTCAAGAGCAAATCACACTAACCAAAGCTAAAGGTAAAATTGCTAACGGCCCGAAAAAGGTATTAGTGGTTGGTTCATCAAGCGGTTACGGTCTGTCTTCACGTATCGCAGCCGCTTTCGGTAGCGATGCCGCAACGATTGGCGTGTTCTTCGAAAAGCCAGGTACTGAAACGAAACCAGGTACTGCGGGTTGGTACAACTCTGCTGCTTTCGACAAATTTGCTAAAGCTGAAGGCTTATATTCTAAGAGCATTAACTGCGATGCCTTTAGCCATAAAGCAAAACAAAAAGTAATCGAGCTTATCAAACAAGATCTCGGTGAAATCGACATGGTCGTTTACTCACTGGCATCACCTGTGCGCAAACTGCCAGATTCTGGTGAACTTATCCGTTCTGCGTTAAAACCAATCGGTGAAACTTACACTGCGACTGCGGTTGATACCAATAAAGATTGCATCATTGAAGCCACCGTTGAGCCAGCAACTGAGCAAGAAATTGCCGACACAGTCACAGTGATGGGCGGCGAAGATTGGGAACTGTGGATCAAAGCCTTATCTGAAGCGGGTGTATTAGCGGCTAACTGCAAAACCGTAGCCTATAGCTATATCGGTACTGAACTGACGTGGCCAATCTACTGGCACGGCGCCCTTGGCAAGGCCAAGATGGATTTAGACCGCGCAGCAAAAGCCTTAAATGAGCAACTTTCAGCCACTGGTGGCAGCGCTAACGTCGCGGTACTGAAGAGCGTTGTGACTCAAGCGAGTTCGGCTATTCCAGTCATGCCTTTGTATATCGCTATGGTATTCAAGAAAATGCGTCAGGAAGGTCTTCATGAAGGTTGTATGGAGCAAATCTATCGCATGTTCAGTGAGCGTCTATTCCGCGCCGATGGTGCTAAGCCAGAAACCGACAGCGACAATCGCATCCGTTTAGACGATTGGGAACTGCGTGAAGATATTCAGCAACACTGCCGTAATTTGTGGCCACAAGTGACCACAGAAAACTTGTCAGAGTTAACGGATTACCGTGAATACAAAGCTGAATTTATTAAATTATTCGGCTTTGGTATCGAAGGTATTGATTACGATGCTGACGTTAACCCATACGTTGAGTTTGACGTTATCGAGCTCTAATCGACTACGATAGCTCATCACTGCTTATCACAACCTTAAACGCCACTTTTTAGTGGCGTTTTTATTTGCAACGCCCACACTAAGATGCGCTACACTCGTTTCCACTAATCACTCCCTCAATAAAGAAAGACGATGAAAATTAGCGCAAGAAATACGCTCAGCGGCACGATCAAATCCATAGAAATGGGCGCGGTAAACAATGAAGTGACGATCGAACTTGCACCAGGTGTCGTATTGACCTCTGTGGTGACTAAAGCGTCCTGCGAGCGCCTAGGGCTTAAAGTGGGGGATTCGGCTTATGCACTTATCAAAGCCAGCAGCGTGATGATAGGCGTTGATGACTAGCCGCCTGTAACATCTCGCTTTATGTGATGGAAGAGTAAATCTGACGGGGCTGCTGTGGCAGATCACCTTCAAACTCATCGACATACTTCATCGCATTGAAAAACAAAAAGGCCAAGTGGAATCACTTGGCCTTTTTAATCGAATTTTACAAGTAAGATAGCCAGTTCAACGCGCTATCCTCACTTAAATTATTCTTCTACAGGGTAAAGCACCTTGGCATTGGCTTTAAGTGAATCTATCAAGCCACGGTAGTCTGCTTCGCTGTATTGAGCGTTCAGGCGTTGTTTAAGCGCATTAACCAGCTCATCACTCACACCTTCAGCAGCGTTGACTTTATCTAGCGCAACCACGGCATAACCATTTGCTAAACCCACGGTATCGACAACTGGAGAAGTGCTTGGTGTTGGCATTTGGAACGCTTTGCCTACAATCGCAGCATCAACATCTTGCGCGCCGCGGCCTAGTTTCGCTTCAGCCACTAAACCAAGATCCGTTGCACCGGCTTTAACTTGTGCCATCAGCTCTTGTGCTTTCGCACGGGCAGCTTCGTTTGCTTGTTCTTGCTTCAAACGTTCGGCGATATTAGCTTTCACTTCCGCTAAGGCCAAAGTGCCAGCATCGTGATGCTCCTTCACACGCACCACCACCACGTGGTTAGGTTCAAGCTCAATCACTTCACTGTTTAACCCTTTTAGCATAACAGTTTCAGAGAACGCAGCTTTAACTAAGTCTGGCTTGTTCAGCGCAGCAGGAACGTTATCGCGAGAGAACAGTGGAGTCGTCTTAATATCGACGCCCACAGCTTTAGCGGTTTCAGATAACGTATCTGGCACTTCATAGCTAGTATCAGCCAATTTGCTTTGTAAGCTATAGAATTGATCAACCGCTTTCTTATCTTGCAATTGCGCCACTATCTTAGCTTTTACATCGGCAAAAGGTACAGTCACACCAGGTTGCACATCTAATAGCTTGATAATGTGGAAACCAAAGTCAGTTTTAACCACAGCAGAATGTTGGCCTTTGTTCAATGCAAATAATGCAGCATCGAAAGCGGGGTCCATCACACCTGGTTCAAACCAATCCAGTTTACCGCCCTGCTCTGCACTCAAGGTATCGTCAGAGTTAGCTTTAGCCAGATCAGCAAAATCGGCACCGCTGTCTAATTGCTTAGCTAAATCTTCAGCCTTGGCTTTTGCAGCAGCTTCATCGCTACCTGGCATAACCAGAATGTGTGCGGCAAGACGCTTCTCGTTAGACACGTATTGCGCTTTATGTTCTTCGTAATAAGCTTGCGCTTCTTCGTCTGAAACTGGGTTATTTTTAGCAAAATCAGCCGCATTCAGCTCAACATATTCTAAGCTCACCATTTCAGGGCTCATAAACTGCCCTTGGTTTGCGTCGTAATAGTTTTTCACTTGCTCGTCAGTCACAACCGCTGTCGCTAAGAATGGCGCAGAATCAACGACTAAATAGCGCACATCGCGGGTTTGGCCTTGTAACTCAGCTAATTGCTTAGCTTCGCCAGCTAACACAAATTCAGTACCAACTAGCGCAGCCGTTAACTGACGGCGGGTCATATCGACGCGCATCATGTCTCTGAACGCCTGTGGTTGATAACCTAACTGACGTAGAATCGCCTGATAACGATCGTTATCAAATTTGCCATCGGTTTGGAATGCGGGTTCAGTTTTCACTGCTGCAATAATCTGTTCGTCAGATACACGCAACCCCATAGCCTTAGCCGCTTGATCTATCAGTTTGTCAGCCACTAAGCGCTCTAATACGCTCTGCTTAATGCTTTGTAGATATTTTTCGTCAGCAGATAACGCAGCAAACATCTCACCTAGCTGTTGCTCCATACGAGAGCGCTCGCTTTGGTAAGCCTGCTCAAGCTCGGCTTTAGTGATTATGTCACCGTTCACTTCTGCTGCAGGCACATCAGTTGTAGAACCTAAGTAACTGCTGACTCCTGCAAATGCAAAAGATAAAATCACAAGTACGAGAATGCCTTTAGCAATCACGCCTTGCGAACCATCGCGGATCTTTTCTAACATCAGATTTCTCGCTTGTTGCGATTAACAAAATAAAAAGGCGCATCGGTTTGAGATGCGCCTTTCTGTAATTTATGGGGAATATTCAGACGCTACCACAGGTAAATTCTAAAACCCCGAGTAATGGTAGAAATTAAGCTTCATATTCCATTACTTTCAATTCGTAAAAAGCACTGATAAACAGTGCTTGTCATTACGAATGCCTTACAAAGGCTACGATATTAATGATTAATTAACAGCGTCTTTCAGTGCTTTACCAGCTTTGAATGCTGGAATTTTAGCTGCTGCGATTTTGATTTCTTGACCCGTTTGTGGGTTGCGACCAGTACGCTCAGCGCGTTCACGCACTTCAAAAGTACCAAAACCAACAAGAGAAATTTTATCGCCTTCTTTCAGACCTTCGGTCACAGCAGCGATAAAAGAATCCAGTGCACGGCCTGCAGCGGCTTTAGAAATGTCAGCACCAGATGCGATTTTCTCGATTAGTTCAGATTTGTTCATGTCATCCCCTTGAATGTAATTTTTTTGCGCCGCAACCAAATCCGTCTCTAGAGCGGTCTGCGGAGGCTTTTATAACAAGCTTGAATTCAAAGTTCAAGCTGAGTTCGAAAACCAAAGAAATAAAACTGGATACAGCTCAAAGCCAGTTGCGCCAAGGGCTTGGAGCAGCTGGCTCTCCACAGACCTAGGCTACCACAGGTCTGCGCTTTGTTAAGCCCCTTTTTTCATTTTTTTTAACGTGATAGCGCAATTTCTTGCGTTATGCCAAGTTTTTAACCACTTCGAAGCCTTCAACCGGTCTTTCTAGGGCCAGTTTTAACACTTCGTCGACCCAACGCACAGGACGAATTTCTAAATCGGCAATCACATTGGCAGGAATTTCTTCCAGATCACGCTCGTTTTCTTTTGGTATAAGCACTAATTTTATGCCGCCGCGGTGTGCTGCCAGCAGTTTTTCTTTTAAACCACCGATAGGTAACACTTCACCACGTAAGGTTATTTCACCTGTCATGGCCACGTCGCTACGCACTGGGTTACCCGTTAAGCTGGATACTAAAGCGGTACACATAGCCGCACCGGCCGATGGACCATCTTTTGGCGTTGCACCTTCTGGCACATGCACATGGATATCACGCTTCTCGTAGAAATCCGCATTGATGCCTAATTGTTCCGCACGGGCGCGAACCACTGTCATCGCCGCTTGAATCGACTCTTGCATCACGTCGCCAAGGGAACCGGTATAAGTTAATTTACCTTTACCAGGCACTGACGTTGCTTCTATCGTCAGTAAGTCACCACCCACTTGGGTCCACGCTAAGCCAGTCACTTGACCGATTTGGTTCTTCGACTCGGCTTTACCGTAATCGAAGCGCTGCACGCCAAGGAATGACTTAAGGTTCTCTTGATTCACAGTGACAGATTTAACTGATTTATCGAGCAAAATCATTTTCACGACTTTACGGCAAATCTTAGACAATTCACGCTCAAGCGAACGCACGCCCGCTTCACGGGTGTAATAGCGGATAATGCCAACAATCGCGCTGTCATCCACATGGATTTCAGTCGCTTTTAAGCCGTTGCGCTCAATTTGCTTATTCAGCAAATGTTGCTTAGCAATATTCAGCTTCTCGTCTTCGGTATAACCCGACAAACGAATGACTTCCATACGGTCAAGCAGTGGCCCAGGAATGTCCATAGAGTTTGACGTAGCGACGAACATCACATCGGATAAGTCGTAATCGACTTCGAGGTAATGATCGTTAAAGGTCGCATTTTGCTCAGGATCTAACACTTCTAATAAAGCAGAAGCCGGATCGCCGCGCATGTCTGAACTCATCTTGTCGATTTCATCGAGCAAGAATAATGGGTTTTTCACGCCCACTTTAGCCATTTTTTGAATGACTTTACCTGGCATAGAACCAATATAGGTACGGCGATGACCACGGATTTCCGCTTCATCACGCACGCCGCCTAAAGCAACACGCACATACTTACGACCGGTCGCCTTAGCGATCGATTGACCCAAGGAAGTTTTACCCACACCTGGAGGTCCAACTAGACACAGGATCGGCCCTTTAAGCTGACGCACTCTGCTTTGGACTGCCAAGTATTCCAAGATACGTTCTTTAACTTTTTCAAGACCAAAATGATCGGTATCGAGCACTTCTTGGGCTTTCGCTAAATCACGTTTGATTTTAGAGCGTTGGCTCCAAGGCACTGACGTCATCCAATCCACATAGCTGCGCACAACTGTCGCTTCTGCCGACATTGGCGACATCATACGTAGCTTGTTAAGCTCTGCCAGGGCTTTTTCTTTCGCCTCGGCGGGCATATTAGCCTCTTCAATCTTACGATTTAAGGCTTCAAACTCGTCATGGCCTTCGTCTAAGTCACCCAGTTCTTTCTGGATGGCTTTCATCTGTTCGTTCAGATAGTACTCACGCTGACTTTTTTCCATCTGTTTTTTAACGCGGGTACGGATACGTTTCTCAACCTGCAATAGGTCGATCTCCGATTCCATCATCGCCATTAAATATTCCAGACGCTCGCCAACGTTGATCATCTCAAGCACAGATTGCTTATCTTCAAGCTTAAGTGGCATGTGTGCAGCCATAGTATCTGCCAGACGCGCCGCTTCATCGATACCCGATAAAGAGGTCAAGACTTCTGGCGGGATCTTTTTGTTCAGCTTGATATAACCTTCAAACTGACCAATAGCACTGCGCACTAACACTTCTTCTTCTTTGTCTTCCAGCGGTTCTGATTCCAGATACTCAGCCTTAGCCACAAAGAACTCTGTTTCTTGGGTGTAACGGGTAATACGGGCGCGACGACCGCCTTCTACCAACACTTTGACTGTGCCGTCTGGCAGCTTAAGTAACTGTAAAATAGAAGCAACCGTACCCACTTCGAAGATGTCATCTTTTGATGGTTCATCGAGTTCGGCATCACGCTGCGCCACTAAAATAATTTGCTTATCCTGCGCCATTGCGGTTTCGAGACATCGAATAGATTTTTCTCGTCCGACAAATAACGGAATTACCATATGGGGATAGACCACCACATCTCGCAGTGGCAGCACGGGGAGTTCGATATGCGCTTCACGCTCTTGGGTCATAGTTCGATTCCGTTTTGGTGAAATGGATTAATACTGGAGTATATTGGGACGCTTTATTGAGTTTCAATGGCTAATACGAAAAAAGGAGTCCATTGGACTCCTTGTTTTTCAGTTTATTAGCTATCAGTACAATTATTGCTCGCCAGAGGCTGCTTGGGCTTCATTGTGCTCATAAATCAGGATAGGTGCAGATTCACCTTTCACGACTGATTCATCGACAACGGCCTTCACTACACCATCGACTGAAGGAATATCGTACATAGTATCCAGTAGAATACTTTCAACGATTGAGCGTAAGCCACGGGCACCAGTCTTACGTGACATCGCCTTGTGTGCTATCGCTTTGAGTGCATCTTCACGGAACTCAAGCTCGACGCCTTCCATCTCAAATAACGCGCTGTACTGTTTAGTCAGGGCATTCTTAGGTTGAGATAAAATTTGCACTAGGGCTTCTTCATCCAGCTCAGTCAGAGTCGCAACCACAGGCAGACGGCCGATAAACTCAGGAATTAAGCCATATTTGACCAAATCGCCAGGTTCAACTTGAGTTAAGGTTTCAGAAATCGTCGCCTTTTCTTTTTCGCCTTTTACCTGAGCACCAAAACCGATACCCGAACCAACGTGTGCACGCTGCTCAATCACTTTCTCAAGCCCTGCAAACGCACCGCCACAGATAAACAGGATCTTAGAAGTATCGACTTGTAAGAATTCTTGCTGTGGATGCTTACGGCCACCTTGGGGTGGAACCGCGGCAACAGTACCTTCAATCAGCTTAAGCAGCGCTTGCTGCACGCCCTCACCCGATACGTCACGGGTGATCGATGGATTGTCTGACTTACGGCTAATTTTATCAATTTCATCGATATAAACGATACCACGCTGCGCTTTCTCTACATCGTAGTCGCACTTTTGCAGCAACTTTTGAATGATGTTTTCAACGTCTTCACCCACATAACCCGCTTCAGTCAGTGTTGTGGCATCGGCCATAGTGAAAGGTACATTGAGTGAGCGCGCAAGGGTTTCAGCCAACAGCGTCTTACCACTACCCGTTGGACCGATAAGTAAAATGTTACTCTTACCCAGCTCGATACCATCTTTAGGCGACGCATTTTTCAAACGCTTATAGTGGTTATACACTGCCACAGACAGCACTTTCTTCGCCCTGTCTTGGCCAATCACATAATCGTCTAAATGTGCACGCAACTCATGTGGTGTCGGTAACTTATCGCTATCGCGCTTTGGAGAGATTTCTTTAATCTCTTCGCGAATGATGTCGTTACATAACTCAACACATTCGTCGCATACATACACTGATGGGCCAGCAATGAGTTTTCTGACTTCATGCTGGCTCTTTCCGCAAAAAGAGCAGTACAGCAATTTACCGCTGTCACCATTATTTTTGTTGTCGCCCATTAATTACCTCATTTGCAGTCTGCTCTACTGCCTGTCTTAAATTTGCTTAACCTTTACAGAGCATAGCTCAGTCAAAAGCAAAAATCAGCCGCGTTTCGTCATCACAGAGTCAACTAAGCCATATTCGACGGCTTGAGTCGCGCTCATAAAGTTATCACGATCGGTATCGCGTTCAACCACTTCGAGCGGTTGGCCAGTGTGCTCGGCTAACATTTGGTTAAGCTTATTCTTAATGCCTAAGATTTCTTTGGCATGGATAGCGATGTCAGAAGCCTGACCTTGGAAACCACCCAGTGGTTGATGGATCATCACGCGAGAATTTGGTAAACAGTGACGTTTGCCCTTCTCACCACCGGCTAATAAGAAAGCGCCCATGCTGGCCGCTTGGCCGATACAGACAGTGCTAACATTCGGTTTGATAAACTGCATGGTATCATAAATCGCCATGCCTGCGGTGACTGAGCCACCTGGAGAGTTAATGTATAAAAAGATATCTTTATCTGGGCTTTCTGATTCTAAGAATAATAGTTGCGCCACGATAAGGTTTGCCATGTGTTCTTCAACTTGACCTACCAAAAAGATAATCCGCTCTTTCAACAAACGAGAATAAATATCGTATGAGCGTTCACCCTTAGCAGTCTGTTCGATCACCATAGGCACTAAAGCACTTTGTATGTCTGACGCATTATGCATTATTCACTTCCCTAAATAAAAATGGCTCGCATGAGGAGCCTCATACGAGCCATTATAAATGGCGAACAGCTAATCAAGTCAAGCTTAGCTTATGCGCGACCAGTAGCCTTGTTCATAAATTCTTCAAAAGCGACTTCTTTTTCGGTCACTTTGGCAGATTTCAACAGTGCTTCAACCGCTTGCTCTTCTAAAGCAACGTTGCGCATGTTTTGCATCAGCTCTTTGTTGCTGTTGTAATAAGCAACAACTTCACTTGGATCTTCGTAGGCAGAAGCCATAGAAGCGATCAAGCCTTGTACGCGTTCGTCTTCTGCTTTCAGTTCGTTAGTCTTGATGACTTCGCCTAATAACAGACCGATTTTAACGCGACGTGCAGCTTGTTCAGTGAACAATTCAGCTGGCAGTTCAGGCATGTTTGCCGTTTGATTGCCAAAACGTTGCATTGCTTGTTGACGCAGTACGTTAACTTCGCCATCAATCAGTGCTTTTGGCAGAGTGATGTCGTTGTTCGCTAACAGACCGTTGATCACTTGCTCTTTCACGTTAGCTTTTAACGCTTGCTCAAGTTCACGGTTCATGTTTTTACGGATTTCAGCTTTAAGGGCTTCTAAGCCACCTTCGCTGATACCGAACAGAGCAGCAAACTCATCGTTTACTTCTGGCAGGTTAGCTGCTTGAACTTCAGTCAGCGTAATCGCGAACTTAGCGGCTTTACCTTTCAGGTTTTCAGCGTGATATTCTTCTGGGAAGTTCACGTCGATAACAAATTCTTCACCCGCTTTGTGACCTAAAATACCCGCTTCAAAACCAGGGATCATACGGCCGCTGCCTAATTGCAGTTCGAAATCGTCAGCTTTGCCGCCTTCAAATTCTTCACCATCAACTGAGCCAACAAAGTTCATTTTCACTTTGTCGCCATCGGCAGCTTCACGTTCAACAGCAGCGAAAGTTGCGTGTTGTTTACGTAGCGTTTCAATCATAGTGTCAACGTCAGCATCAGTCACTTCAGCTTTTGGTTGTTCTACTTCGATTGCATCTAAGCCTTTCAGCTCAACTTCTGGATAGATTTCAAAGGTAGCGATAAATTCGAACTTTTCGCCATCAGTTGAACCAGGAACAAACGTCGGTGCACCGGCTGGGTTTAACTTCTCAGCAATAATTGCTTCGATGAAGTTACGTTGCATCACTTCACCCATGATGTCTTGACGAATCGCTGCGCCGTAACGTTTGTTAATCACAGTAATAGGCACTTTACCAGGACGGAAACCTGGGATACGAGCACGCTTAGCTTCACGTTGTAAACTGTCTTTAACCAGCTTTTCAATTTGTTCAGCAGGAACAGAAATGGTCAGGCGACGCTCTAGGCCTTGGGTTGCTTCAACAGAAACTTGCATTGTTTTACCTCGAAATTTGTCTAACGTCCTTTGTAATAGCCGATTCATCAACTATTCAGGTATTCGTTTCTTGATCATTAAATTTGACTACAATGCCCACCACTACTGGCTTTAGGCACAGGTCGCTCATAGTTGATATCTATCAAGACGCGACATTATAGCCACCGTTTTCTGCAGAGTCGAGCCTCAACAGCCGAATCTGGGGTATAAAAAAAGCGACACAAGGTCGCTTTTTTTAATTTGTACTCAAAGTACTAAAAAATGGGGTGACTGATGGGGCTCGAACCCACGACAACCGGAATCACAATCCGGGACTCTACCAACTGAGCTACAATCACCACTGAAACTGGTACGCCCGGCAGGATTCGAACCTGCGACCACCCGCTTAGAAGGCGGGTGCTCTATCCAACTGAGCTACGGGCGCATGGTTTACAGAACTTTCTGTATCCTAACCGATTTTGGAAAGCACTTAGCTAACCCTACTATTCGCTTATTTGAGTTCAAATTATCTTTAAATTCATTGAAGCAAACAATAATAAAGTGGTCGGTGATAGAGGATTCGAACCTCTGACCCTCTGGTCCCAAACCAGATGCGCTACCGGGCTGCGCTAATCACCGAAGGTCTTACATTTTTTTGGTATCAACTCAGAGGGTTTCCTCTGGCCCGCTCTCATCCAAAAACTGGATACACTACCGGACGCGCCAATCACCGAAGGTCTTACATAACATTTTCAGTGCTAGATGAACACATCTGCCTGAGAACGGAGCGCATCTTATCCCCTCACTTTAAAACCGTCAACGATTTTTTTATTGATTGACTCTAGGTGCTGAATTATCAGGCTAATCCGGTTTTTTTTATCCATTTGGCGACGGCTTTAACCATGACACAGTAGCTGTGCCCTGTTAAAATAGCCGCGATTGCCAATCTCTGTGTTAACTACTGTTTTAACCATCGCCCATATAAAGGATATCCTACACCCATGACAGCCCAAATAATCGACGGCAAGGCGATTGCTCAATCCATCCGCACTAAACTCAGCGAAAAAGTCACCGCCCGCAAAGAGGCTGGACAGCGTATTCCGGGTTTAGCCGTAGTATTAGTGGGAGCCGATCCGGCATCACAGGTTTATGTTGGAAGCAAACGTAAGGCCTGTGAGGAAGTTGGATTTATTTCTCGTTCATACGATTTAGAAACAAGTTGCAGTGAAGATGAGTTGCTGAGCCTTATTGATAGTCTGAATGATGATCCGACCATCGATGGCATTTTAGTGCAACTGCCACTACCCGCCCATATCGAAGATTCAAAAGTCATCGAACGTATTCGCCCAGATAAAGATGTCGATGGATTTCACCCGTACAACGTTGGCCGTTTAGCCCAGCGTATTCCGGTGCTGCGCTCTTGCACGCCGATGGGCATAATGACACTCATCAAATCCACCGGCGTTGATACTTATGGTTTAGATGCTGTCGTGGTTGGTGCGTCTAATATTGTCGGTCGTCCTATGACGTTAGAATTACTTTTGGCGGGTTGCACTACGACCACTTGCCACCGTTTCACTAAGAATCTTGAGCAAAAAATTCGTATCGCAGATCTCGTGGTTGTCGCAGTCGGTAAACCCGGCTTCATTCCTGGTGAGTGGATCAAGCCCGGCGCTATCGTCATTGACGTAGGCATTAACCGTTTAGATAACGGCACCTTAGTCGGCGATGTGCAATATGACGTTGCGGCGCAAAATGCCAGCTTTATCACTCCAGTCCCCGGCGGTGTTGGTCCGATGACGATTGCGAGTCTATTGGAAAACACCTTATACGCTGCCGAGCAATATCACGATTAAGTTCTAAGTTCTAAGTTCTAAGTTCTAAGTTCTAAGTTCTAAGTTCTAAGTTCTAAGTTCTAAGTTCTAAGTTCTAAGTTCTAAGTTCTAAGTTCTAAGTTCTAAGTTCTAAGTTCTGCAAGCATAAAAAACCTGCATGATGCAGGTTTTTTTATGGCTGAGGATTTCATCTAGATGAGAGAAAACAACTAACTAAGCTTATTTCTTGCGCCAAGTGGTGCCACTTGGGCCATCTTCGAGCTCAACGCCTAACTCATTCAAACGATTACGCGCCACATCCGCAGCAGCCCAGTCCTTTTCAGTACGAGCACGGTTACGTTCAACGATTAAAGCTTCGATTTCAGCCACTTCATCATCACTACCGCCGCCTTGGAAGAAAGCTTCAGGCTCTTGGCTTAATAAGCCTAAAACATCCGCTAATTGCTTCAAGGTGACTGCTAATGCCGATGCCTGTGCCATATCGGTCAGTTTTAAGCGATTGATCTCACGTACCATGTCAAACAGGACTGAATAGGCTTCAGGTGTATTAAAGTCATCATCCATCGCCGCTTTAAATTTCGCGATAAACTCTTCTGCTGGCGCTGCAGCGACAGTCAAGTCGACATCTTTAATGGCGGTATACAAACGCTCTAAAGCTGAACGAGCTTGTTTCAAGTTATCTTCTGAATAGTTCAGTTGGCTACGGTAATGGCCAGATAACAGGAAATAACGCACAGTTTCAGCATCATAGTGACCAAGTACATCGCGAATGGTAAAGAAATTGCCTAACGACTTAGACATTTTTTCACGGTCAACCATCACCATGCCAGTGTGCATCCAATAGTTCACGTATGGCGTGTCATGGGCACAGCAAGACTGGGCGATTTCGTTCTCATGGTGCGGGAACTGTAAATCAGAGCCGCCGCCATGAATATCAAAATGCAGACCTAAATGTTTGCTGTTCATGGCAGAGCATTCGATATGCCAGCCAGGACGACCCGGTCCCCATGGGGATTCCCACGTCGGTTCACCAGGTTTAGACATTTTCCACAACACAAAATCCATTGGATTTTGTTTGGTTTCGTCCACTTCTACCCGAGCACCGGCTTGCAGTTGATCTAAATTCTGACCCGATAAACGGCCGTAATCAGGATAGGAAGCCACGCTGAAAAGCACATCACCATCGCTCGCCACATAGGCATGGCCACGGGCGAGTAATAACTCAACCATGTCGATGATTTCGGCAATATGCAGGGTTGCGCGCGGTTCAAAATCGGGGCGCAACATATTTAAGGCATCGAAGTCTTGATGCATTTCACCGATCAAACGCTCGGTTAAGGCTTCACAGCTTTCGTTATTCTCGTTAGCGCGCTTGATAATTTTGTCATCAACATCGGTGATATTGCGCTGAAAATTCACTTCATAACCCGCGTAACGCAGGTAGCGCACTATCATGTCAAAGGAAACAAAAGTACGGCCATGACCAATATGACAGAGATCGTATATGGTCACACCACACACGTACATCCCGATTTTTCCGGGAGTAATCGGCTTAAATTCCTGTTTTTGGCGGGTAATACTGTTGTAAATCTTCAACATCGATATTCTCTTCAATGATACATTCAGGTGTAAAATCAAGGAGTCAGTCTATCACGGCCTGACAGGTTTTGAATACTGCACTTTGCGCGCAATCCGAGATAAGTTAGAATCGCGCCACTATTTACAGAGAGTATGAAAACATGATCACATTACACACCAATTTGGGCGACATTAAACTGCAACTGAACGCTGAAAAAGCGCCGTTAACAGTGGCAAACTTCATGAAATATGTTGACGAAGGTTTCTTCGACGGCACTATCTTCCACCGTGTGATTGACGGTTTCATGATCCAAGGTGGTGGCTTCAACGAAGACATGAGCCAAAAACGTTGTAACGAGCCAGTAAAGAACGAAGCCAATAACGGTTTATCAAACCGTACTGGTACTGTCGCTATGGCGCGTACTTCTGATCCTCATTCAGCCACTGCGCAGTTCTTCATTAACGTGAACGACAACACTTTCCTCGATTTTAAATCAGAAACCTCACAGGGCTGGGGCTACTGCGTATTCGGCGAAGTTGTTGAAGGCATGGATATTATCGAAAAAATCAAAGCAGTTAGTACAGGTAACCGTGGTATGCATCAAGATGTACCATTAGAAGCTGTAGTGATTGAAAAAGTCAGCGTTGCGGCATAATCCCTGCGAATGCGAACTTTATTTATAGGCGATCTGCACCTAAGTGCAGATCGTCTTGATATCACGCAAGCGTTCACTCGCTTCCTCGACACTGAGCTCGATGATGCCGACGCCCTCTATATCTTAGGTGATTTGTTTGAAGTCTGGGTTGGCGATGATATTGCCTTGCCTTTTGCCCTCGAACTCGCCGAAAAACTCAAGCAAGTATCGCAAAAGCTACCGGTGTATTTCATCCACGGTAACCGTGACTTTATGTTAGGCAAGCAATTTGCGCGCGCCGCAGGAATGAAAATCTTACCCGAAGTGACGTGCCTGAATTTATACGGCGTAGAGACGGTTATCTTACACGGCGACAGCTTGTGTACTTTAGATAAAGCCTACCAACGCTTTCGAAAACTGCGCAGTTTGTCACTGGCGCGTTGGCTATATGGTTGTTTATCCAAGAAAACCCGTCAGGGCATTGCCGATAAAATTCGCAGCAATAGCAAAAGTAGCAATCAGCAAAAAAGCTATACCATCATGGATGTGGAGCCCAATGCGGTCGATGCGTTATTTGCCAAGACCCACACCAAACATATGATCCACGGTCATACCCATAGACCCGCCATTCATCAACTTGCCAATGGCTGTCAACGTATTGTGGTGGGCGATTGGTATGAGCAAGGCAGTGTACTGAGTGTGAGCGCCGAAGGGATTAATATGCAGTCTTTACCCTTCGAGCAGGCAACTTAAATTAGCTTGCTTTTATTAGCCTTGTTTCAGCTTAAAGAGGCTTCATATTAACGGTTCGAGCGAACCGTTAATCGTTTTAGCTATATCGACTTAATTCATCAATTTTTAAAAAGAAGGTGCTTCAAATCAATTTGCTAGCGGCGACCCACTGTGGAAACGAAACTCTTCATCCTGCGCCAGAATCAACTCAGCCTCTATCTCACCAAAGTACTTTACGCGCTCGCTAATATCCTCAGGTGAAACCAACTGTGCTAATGAAAGATAATCTTGATAGTGGCGGGCTTCAGAGCGCAGCAGTGACACATAAAACTTACTCAGCTCACCGTCTAAATAGGGCGCCAACTTAGCAAAACGCTCACACGAACGCGCCTCAATATATGCCCCCACAATCAGCTTATCCCGCAGGATATCTTTCTCATGGGTCGTCACATAGCTCATCATGCCTTTGGCATAACGGCCTGCGCGAATATTACGATACTCAATGCTGCGTTTGTGCATCAATTCCAATACTTGCTCAAAATGATGAAACTCTTCTTTAATCAAGCGGATTAAAGGTGAAACCAAATTGGCGGCAAACTTAAAGTTTGGCTTAGGCATAAGTTCGGCCACCAGCTCATTCTTTTTCACATCGCGCGCCAGAAAGCTCACCACATCATGATCTTGCGAATAGATAAACTCTTCATAGGGTTTAGCCCACGCCAACAGAGCTCGACCACTGTCTTTATCTAACGCATATTTTCGAAGCAAAAATATCGCTGTCTGGGCTGCTTTTAACTCACAGTTACAATGATCGATAAGCAACTCATCCAAGGAATCTGATTTTATCGCGACATCAATCCAAGTTTGCGGTGTTTCACAGCGAAGAAACGCGTGGATGGGGGCAAGAAGTTGCTGCATGGACTCACTCAATATCATTCTGAATATCGCGCTATTTTACGCATATTTACTCATAAGCTATAGCATTAGGCTTCAGTAAACTTGACGCGCCGAACTTTTTGTTCAATAAATAATCTACACTCTAAAGAACTGAGATCCTGATCACACAGCTTCTCACTTCTGTATGTGTCACCAATCGGCAGTTAAAGGGACAGGACACCATTTTAACCTCGATTGTGGAGCTGTTATCAGCTCGTCTGACGTTTGGCGAGCCATTCATCAATGCTGAACAAGGATAATTATAATGATATTGAATCACTTAATGGGGCTATACACTCATCCTAAACAAGAGTGGCACACAATTGAAAAAAACCATGAGGCACTAAAAAGTAGTTTAAGTCATGTGGTACTGATCGCCTTAATCCCTGCGATTTGCAGTTATATTGCTACGGCTTATATTGGCTGGAACCCAGGCGCTGGCGATCCGATTTACCTCACACCTCAAAGCGCCATGTTTATGTCAGCTGGCATGTATTTAGGTCTGATTGCGGGCGTATTCGCCCTCGCCTATTTGGCCTATTGGATGGCAAAAACCTTCGATGCAAACCCAACCTACACCCAAGCGTTAGAACTCGCATCCTATACCGCTACGCCATTGTTCATGGTCGGTTTAGCCGCATTGTATCCAGTGCTGTGGTTTATCATGATAGTGGGATTGATTGGTTTGGCTTACTCAGTGTACTTACTGTACGCGGGTGTGCCGATCATTATGAATATCCCTGAAGAGAAAGGCTTTATCTACGCCAGTTCCATGGTGACCGCAGGTTTAGTGCTGTTAGTGGGGCTAATGGCAACCAGCGTTATCTTATGGAGCCTAGGCTTTGGTCCTATGTATCAATAACAACTCAAATTAACTGTAACCACACCAGACAATAGCTTTATCGCTGATTCATAAAATAAAAAAGAAGGCCTAAAGGCCTTCTTTTTTGGGTCTAATTAATGATCAGAATAACTTAGCTTAATTCAACTTAGCTTCGTTGAGTTGAACTGTTTGACTCATTCCATCAAACGCATTCTATCAAATCATTCGAAAGAATCACGCAGCGCTACGGTTAAGTTAAACACGTGTTTATCAGCTGATGAATCTTTGCTGTCAGCACAGAAATAACCTTCACGCTCAAACTGATAAGCTTTTTCTGCTGGTGCATTTACTAGGCTTGCTTCAGCAAAACCGTGCACAACCACTAATGATTCAGGGTTTAATACTTCGTCCACAGTCTCAGCCGCTGCTGGGTTAGGATCGGTAAATAAACGCTGATAGAGACGGAACTCAGCAGGTTTAGCAGTAGATGCCTCAACCCAATGAATCACGCCTTTGACTTTACGGCCATCAGCAGGATTTTTACCCAGAGTTTCAGGATCATAAGTGCAGTAAACCGTCGTGATATTGCCTTCGCTGTCTTTGTCACAACGCTCAGCTTTAATTACATAGGCATTACGTAAACGCACTTCCTTACCTGTCACAAGGCGTTTGTATTGCTTGTTGGCTTCTTCTCTAAAGTCAGCCACATCAATCAATATTTCACGGCCAAAGGCTAATTCACGCGTCCCCATGCTCTCATCATTTGGATGAGCGGCCGCTTGAATGTACTCAAGTTCACCTTCAGCATAGTTTTCGATGATCACTTTCAATGGACGTAATACAGCCATCGCACGCGGTGCATGTTCGTTCAATTCTTCACGAATACACGCATCTAACATGCCGACTTCAATCATATTCTCTTGCTTAGTCACGCCGATACGTTGGCAGAACTCGCGAATTGACGCAGGCGTGTAACCACGGCGACGTAAGCCAGCAATCGTTGGCATACGTGGGTCGTCCCAACCTGACACTAATTTGCGAGTCACAAGGTCGTTTAGCTTGCGCTTAGACATCAAGGTATATTCAAGATTTAAGCGTGAAAACTCGTATTGACGAGTACGATTCGGCGCTTGAAAATCATTCAAATTATCCAACACCCAGTCGTATAAACGACGGTTGTCTTGGAACTCTAAAGTACATAAAGAGTGGGTAATATGTTCTAACGCATCAGAAATACAGTGGGTAAAGTCGTACATTGGGTAAATGCACCACTTGTCACCCGTTTGGTGGTGATGGGCAAAACGAATACGGTAGATGATAGGATCGCGCATACACATGAATGGCGACGCCATATCAATTTTGGCACGCAGCGCACACTCACCTTCTTTAAAACCACCGTCGCGCATCTTAGCGAATAAGGCGAGGTTCTCTTCGACTGATGTGTCGCGGAAAGGACTGTTTTTACCTGGCTCTTTTAACGTGCCACGGTATTCGCGGGTTTCATCAGCATTCAAGAAACACACATAGGCCAAACCTTTATTGATCAGTTCAACCGCATATTGGTGTAACTGATCAAAATAGTTTGATGAATAGCGCACGTCGCCATCCCACTGGAATCCAAGCCAACGCACATCCGCCTGAATAGAATTCACATAATCAATGTCTTCTTTTTCAGGATTTGTATCGTCAAAACGTAAATTACACAGACCGTTATAGTCTCGCGCTATCCCAAAATTTAAGCAGATAGATTTAGCATGACCAATATGAAGATAGCCATTCGGTTCCGGCGGGAAACGAGTCTGTACACTCGTGTGCTTACCGCTTTGTAAATCTTCATCTATGATATTACGAATAAAGTTACTCGGACGTACTTCAGTGTCCACATGACTCATGGAATTCCTCTTTGCGAACAATGGCAATTTTAAGAAAACCAGCATGATCCTACAGATCACTACTAGTTACAATGCCTAGTGCTAAAAACTATGGTTTTTGACCGGCTGGGTTATAGCCGCGATAGTAAAGCAATAAAAGCAGCCATGAAAGCTGCTTTTATCTTTGACCTAACTAAGCTGACATTTATTACTCAGTCATGCTGACTCAGTAAATCTTACTCGGTAATGATGCGGATCCCCGGAATGATCTGCTGGGTTCTTCTGCCCTTACGTTTCAGCCATTGATAAAAGGCCACTAACGCAAAGAGGAAGAAACCAATCCACAGACTCGATTGCACAGGATGCTGCGTAAAGGTTGCCGCTTGATAGACCACCGTCGCTGAGCCATAGGCCAGTGAGAAAGTCCACGTTGCCGCAAATGTCGCCCAACGGGAGCCAAACTCATGCACTAAAGCGCCCATCGCCGCAACACAAGGGGTATACAGCAAGATAAACAGCAAGTAAGAAAACGCCGCAATTTTGCCACTGAAACCGGCTTGCAGGGCACCGAAGGTCGATGTCGCCACGCCTTGCTCTTCCGCTATCGCTTCTTGATTGGTCAAATCACCAACAGACAGTTTTAGCGGATCTTCAAGATCTAACCCAAACAAGTTTGCAGGAATCGTCGCTAGAGCCGCATTAAAGCTTTCACTCAAGGGTGTCAGCTCTTCATCAGCGGGCGCTGCACTGCTGTACAAGCTGTTTAAGGTACCGACCACGGCTTCTTTGGCAAAAATACCTGTGATAATACCAACAGTTGCTGGCCAGTTATCCTGTTCTATACCCATAGGTGAGAAGATAGGCGTGATTTTTTGGCTCGCAACACTCAACAAAGATGCTTGGCTGTCTTCATGGCCGAAAGTGCCATCAACACCAATAGCATTGATAAAGTTTAATAGCGTCACCACCAGCACAATGGTTTTACCCGCACCTAAAATAAAGCTCTTAGTGCGTTTACCTGTACGTACCATTACGGCTTTGAGTTTTGGCATTTCATAGCTTGGCAGTTCCATCACCACAGCGCTGCTGGTACCGGGTAACAGCGTGCTTCTGAGTAATAAACCCGTACCGATAGCGGCAAAGATACCAATAACGTAAAGCAAAAACACTAAATTCTGCCCAGAATCGGGGAAGAAAGCCGCAGCAAATAACGCATATACTGGCAGACGTGCACCGCAAGACATAAATGGCGCCATCATACCCGTGACAATACGCTCACGTTCACTGCCTAAGGTCCGCGTCGCCATAATCGCCGGCACAGAACAACCAAAGCCAACAATCATAGGTACGAAAGCTTTACCGGGCAGACCGATGCGGCGCATTAAACCATCGACCACAAATGCGGCGCGCGCCATATAGCCAGAGCTTTCAAGCACAGACAAACCAAGGAATAAAGCAGCGATCACCGGAATAAACGTAGTGACGGTTTGAATACCTTGGCCAACCCCACCCGCGAGGATAGTAACTAACCAAGCCGGAGAGCCCATGTTCGTCAAGAATGCGCCAAAGTGATCGACAAACAGCGCGCCCGCAAAGACATCGAAGAAATCGATAAAAGCACTGCCAATGTTGATGCTGAACATAAACATCAAATACATCACAAACAAGAACACAGGAATGCCAAGCATGGGATGCAATACGAGTTTATCTAATTTGTCACTGAGGGTGAGAAATCCCGACTCTTTCACTGAACCTTGAAACACTTTCTCAACGAAATTAAAGCGCGTGGTAGCCACCATCACTTCAATATCATGGCCTTGCGAAGAGATAATCTGGGTACAGGTATTCACTTCATCCTGCAGATCAGAATTCTGACAGCTGCCACAACCTGAACCATTGCCTAACATAGCCAAGGCACGGCCACGGCTTAATTGCGCGTCTTTGCTACAAAGTAACTGCACGCCCGCTTCAATTTGTTCATCATAATGCAGCATTAATGGCGCTTCAGAGACTCGGCCTTGCAGTAAATCGAGTACCTGCGCTTGCACTTTTTCCACATCGGCAGGATCGCGAGAGCACACACCAATCACGGGGCAGCCCAGCTCTTTGCTCATTTTCTTTAAATCGACTTTGATACCGCGTTTGACTGCCGAATCGATTTTGTTCAACACCACCACCATAGGGATCGCGAGTTCACGCAATTGGGCAGTGAGGTATAAGTGACGTTCGATGTTAGTGGCATCGACTAAATTGATAATGCCATCGACGCGTTGCTCGGCGAGATATTGCTGCGCAATTTGCTCATCGAGTGAACAATCGCAACTATTGCCCGCAGGCAGAAGATCGTAAATACCGGGTAAATCGGTCAGATAGACATCGGCACCGTTTAAGGTGAAATGACCAGTCTTTTTCTCGACCGTCACACCAGACCAGTTACCGACTTGTTGATTCGCGCCGGTTAGCGCGTTAAAGAGCGTCGATTTACCCGCGTTCGGGTTACCGACTGTGACGCAATGAAACTGCTTAGTCATTCGCCTTTTCCACCTCAATGATGTCTGCCAAATCTCTGCGCATACAAAGTTTACTACCACGAATATCCAGTTCGAGACCAGAGCCCATAGGTGCGTATCGGATCAATGAAAAACGCGTATTCGGCGTGATCCCCATGGACAACAACTTACGCTTCACGGTTTGTGGTAACGCTAAACGTCCCACTTCAGAAATAATACCGCGATCACCCGGACTGAGTTCGCTTAACTTCATTACGTATTCCACCTTGCAACAGGTTCAGCTCGAAAAACTGCGCCCATTGTAACTGAGCGATGACCCTAATAACTTTACCTAGATCAAGATTTTTGACTGGTAACGATAATAGTTTTCAATTGTGTTGGGTATTATGTGACAAAAATACCAATGAATAAACGGCCAACTGAAAATAAAAATTCACGCCCAAGTGCCCAAGACGGTTATGCGATCGACAGAAGTCAAAAAGCTGTGAACAAATCCCCTACCGAAGCAAACGTGATCAAGGTCACGCTTCCTCTATATCACCAGTAAAATCATCCATCTTTACAGTGAAAAGACCAATGAATGTTAAGCACCTGTCATACATTTGTTCTAATATTAACCAAGCTTGATAAGCTAAATTAGTAATATCGAAAGCGTAAAAATAACAAATATAAATGCACTCGGGAAAAGATGAACATGGAAATAAGGTTAAAGTTCAAAAGCATAGCTAAGGCTATGCTATGTATTTTGTTATCAATCGTCAGTATTTCGGCCTCGGCGACGCCTTGGGATGACAAAAAACCAGAGGACGTTGTCGCGACATTAGACAAAAAATTCGCCGAAGGTAAGTATTCCGCCAAAGGGGCTGACACTTGCCTGATGTGTCACAAAAAAAGTGCCGTGGTCATGGCGATATTTGATGGGGTTCATGGCAACCCCAATGTGAAAGATTCGCCCATGGCCGATTTGCAGTGTGAAGCCTGCCACGGTCCGTTAGGGAATCATAACAAAGGTGGCAAAGAGCCAATGATCACCTTTGGTGCAAATTCTCCTGTTACCGCGCAAAAGCAAAACAGTGTTTGTATGAGCTGCCACAATGACAGTCAACGCATTGCGTGGAAAGGCAATCACCACGATAACGCCGATGTTGCCTGCGCAAGTTGCCATCAAGTTCATACCGCCAAAGATCCTATCAGCGATAAAGCCAATGAAGTCGCCATTTGTACCCAGTGCCATACCCAACAAAAAGCTGATATGCACAAACGCTCAGCCCATCCATTACAGTGGCAACAAATGGTGTGCAGTGACTGCCATAATCCCCACGGCAGTTTGAACGATTCAAGCTTGAAGCAAATGAGCGTCAACGAAAATTGCTATAGCTGCCACGCAGAAAAACGCGGCCCTAAACTGTGGGAACATGCCCCCGTCACCGACAACTGTGCTAATTGCCACAACCCCCATGGCAGCGTGAACGAAGCCATGCTGATCAGTAAGCCGCCGCAGCTTTGTCAACAATGCCACGCCTCGGATGGTCATAGCAGCAATGCCTACTTTGGCAATCAAACCAATGCCTTCACTTCAGGTAACTCCTGTATGAATTGCCACGGGCAAGTGCATGGTTCTAACCATCCTTCTGGCAAATTGCTACAGAGATAACAAGGGAATGATCATGCGAACAGCTAAATTATCTCACCCTAGTGCTTGTTTCTCCCTCACTTTACTCGCATGGGCGATAAGCGGTGTTTTGACTCAAGCACATGCCGAAGGTTATGAGCTAAAACAGGCGAATCGAAGTGGCATTAAGACAGAGGCATGGAGCTGCAAACAATGCCAACCTAAGACAGGGCATAGTGGTAATGTCAGTGCCACTCTCGCTTATAACGATGGCGAGGACAGCCGTTTCGGTAACCGCACTGGGACAGATAACGATGGTCTCGTTGCCACCGTCGATGCGGGTATGGTGTACAAAACACAGTCGGGTTATCAAACTCAGCTGGTCGCGGATAAGTTAGGCTTTGATGCGGGCTCAACCAAGCTCACAACAGGAAGGCCGGGGAACTATCAAATCAACTTAGGTTATAGAGGCTTAGCGAGCTATAACCATAATCAACTCAAAAGCCCTTATACCTCAGTGCAAGATAAGATGTTGTTGCCCGATAACTGGATAACAGGTGGCACAACACAATCTATGCCTATGCTACAGAGCAGCCTTGTTGGCCAAGATATAAGTATTCAACGTGACCGCTTTATGATCGGTGGTTACTATGCCGGAAAAATATCACCCGAAAACGACCATTCCAGTCACTACAAAGCCTCATTAAACTATCAACATGAAGACCGCAGCGGCGCCAAAAAGACCAGCGCCAATATACTCACCAATAGCGTCATGCTCGCCCAACCTATTGATGACAGTACCGATGAAATCGATGCCAGAGTCTATTTTAATGGCACTGGCTGGCAAGCTGGCATCAATAGCCAAGTCAGCCAATATAAAAATGATCACCAAGCCATGCAATGGCAATCCGCCTACACGCCCACCTTTGGCGCGGCATACTTAGGCCAAAATGCAGTCGACCCCGATAGTAAAGCCTATCGCGTTGCCGCAGAAGCCTCAGGGGGAGCGAATGGGCAGAATGTGCTAATACACGCAGGCTTTAGCCGTATGACCCAAGATGACGCCTTTATTCCAGCCACCATCAATGGCCCATCACCTATCCTACCTGCAGATACCTTAGATGGCCAAGTGGATATTATTGAAATGGTCCTTAAATATTCGGGCCGGATCACCCAAGACTTAAGCGTACAGGCTAGCTACAACTATCAAGACAGAGATAACAAAACGGCCAAATTAGCCTTCCCACAAATCATCACCGACAGTATTAACCAAGGCACTGCTCAAAATAGCCTTTATGATAAGCGAACCAAAAAACTCGAACTAAAAGGCAAATACCGTTTCACCTCAGCCTCCTACGTCGAAGCGGGCTATAGCCGCAACGAAAACGATTACACTGAACTCGACCGCCAATCCGTCGACGAGTCCGGCGTGTTTACCAAACTGAGCTATCGCTATTCCCCTGCTTGGTCAGCATGGTTGAAAGGAGAAGCACTAGAGAGAGATGGCAGTGAATACGATCCCGTCACGACCACTCAAAGTCAAAGCAATCCTTGGCTACGTAAATCCTACCTTGCCGACAGAAAAAGACAAAAAGTCACCTTACACACTGATTATCAAACTGATATGGGCCTCTCGCTGGGCGCCAGCTTGCACAGTGTCGATGACGATTATCACCATACCCAAGTGGGTCTCACTCAAGTGTCCTACCTAGGTTATGACGTATCGGCCCAATATGCGCTGAGTAACGATCTGCATTTCACCGCCTTTGTTAACCAAGATTGGCGCGACTCAGATCAAGCGGGCAGTAACCGCTTTTCAACGCCCGATTGGTACAGCACTGCCGAAGAAAAATCGACTCTAATTGGGGCTGGTTTCAGTTATCAAAACCTGTTCGATAATCACCTCGACATTGGCTTGGACTACAGCTATTCCGATGGACAGAGTGATACCGAAGTCATCTACGGCATCACCAGTCCCTATGGCGACTTTTACGCCCGCAAACACAATCTGAATGCCTACGCCAAGTATAAGTTTGCCGACAGTATGTCGCTGCGCGTCGATTGGTTATTTGAGAAATATCAAGATGCTAACAGGCAAAACCAAGGCACAAATTGGGACACGATTCCCAACGTACTCAGTTTTGGTGATATGGGCCACGACTACAACGCTCACTATTTAGGCTTGACCTTAAGCTACCAAATGTAACTTAGGCACTGACAGCGCATTCCAAGGATAGAAATATGAACAAGTTTGCAAAAATGAGCACTCAATTCAGTCTGATGCTGGCCTTAGTCTCGCTATTAAGCGCCTGTGGCGGTGATAGGGGCCAAGATGGTAATCCCGGTGAACCCGCAAAACCGCCCGCATTAATCATCACTAGCCTAAAGGTCATGGTCGATAAAGTCGCGATAACAGATGGCATTGCTCAAGTGGATTTTCAAGTGAGCAATCAAGATGATGAAGCCGTCATTGGTGTCCCATCGGCGACGTTTATTGCAGCGCAGCTTCTTCCCCAAGGTTATACAGGCGCGGGAAATAGCAGTGAATGGCAACATTTTACCGCTGAAACCTGTGCGGCAACTTGCCCAGGCAGTCTCACAGATCATAAAAACGGTCACTACAGTTACACCTTCAGCGCCACGTTTAATGGCATGAATGGGGTGACGTTTATGCCAGAAGCGACCCAAAGAATGGTGGTCAAAATCGGCGGCGATAAACTTGCCGATAACACGCCCTTGCCTATTACCAATCAACATTATGACTGGCAATCTTCTGCGGATAATGTCGCTTACACCCGCAACTTAGTCACAATAGAAACCTGTAATAGTTGCCACAGTAATCTTGCTTTCCATGGTAGTAAATATAATCAAATCGAAACCTGCGTCACCTGTCATAACAGCAAAAAAGTCAGTAATCCTGCGGATATTTTCCCGCAAATGATCCACAGCAAGCATTTAACTGGTTTCCCGCAACCCATCAGTGATTGCCAAACCTGTCATGTCGATAAGGCTGAGTTAGCTGAGCAGCAAAACTGGCATAGAGTCCCAACCATGCAAGCCTGCGGCGCCTGTCATACACAAATCAATTTTCCCGCAGGCGAAGGACACCCTGCGCAGGCTGATAACAGTAACTGCGTGGCGTGCCATAATGCCGACTGGACCGCAAGCGTTCACAGTGATGAAGACAAAACAGCGGCACTGATGCAATTTAGTCCTAGTATCACCAGCGCCAGTATGGATGCCAATGGTACAGCCACTGTTGCGGTTAAATTGATGAACCCAGCTACAGGCTCCGTCTACAGCGACAGTGCCGATAAGCTAAAATTCATCAATGATTTAAGGGTCTATGCCAACTGGGGAACCAGTTTTGATTATGCCACCCGCTCTGCCCGTTCGATTAAGCTGCCGGAATCCACCCCAGTGTCAGGCTCAAATGGCATTTATACCTATACGATTTCGGGTCTTACTGTGCCTGCAGGCACTGAATCGGATAATGGCGGACTCGCGATTCAAGGCCGAGTCTGCGCCAAAGACAAAGTACTCGTTGATTGCACGACTGAACTGGCGGAAGTGTTAGTGATTAAAGCCAGCCACAGTTATTTTGATATGGCAGCATTAAGCAGTACGGGTCGCCGCACTGTTGTCAGTAATGCAAGCTGCGGTAATTGCCATGGCGATCAAAAGCTTAATATCCACGGCTCACGCAACGATCTCGGTGGTCAATGTCAGCTATGTCATAACGCCAATATGCTGGCTGATGCGACGGCGGCAAATCCTTCCACCACGTCGTTTGACTTTAAGCAGCTGATCCACGGTATTCACACCAGCCAATTCGCAGGTTTTGAAAACCTAAACTACCCAGGGAAAATCGGTAACTGTGCCCAATGTCATGTTAACGATACCGCGGGGATATCTACCGTCGCCCTTCCCTTAAATTCAGCGGTACAACCCCTTGCCCTCGATAACGGCACTTTTACCAGCCCGATTGCCGCTGTGTGTAGCAACTGCCATTCAGATACCCGCACTCATAACCACATGGCTCAGCAAGGTGCTGTTTTTGCAGGCACAAAAGCCGATGCAACCGCAGGAACTGAAACCTGTGCTTTCTGTCATGGACAAGGCGGAGTCGCGGACGTGTTAAAAGTGCATCCCATAAACTAAGCCTATGATGCTGGCCTAAAAAGGCCAGCAACTGCAGATATAAAAGGAACTCATACTATGCAGTCATCTACTCCTAAAGAAATAGTCAGATCTCAGTCACATTACCCACCTAAAGTGACTGATTAATACCAGTGACTTAGTTAGCCTTACAGATGGAAAACTAATTCCACACATCTTATGCTGGTAATGAGATTTATTCTTATCTACCAAGCGTTTGATGATGATTACAACTATTGCAGGGAAATATCATGATGAAACGGTTCAATTTCAATGCCGCAACAAAAGCGATGTTGGGTGCCGGTTTACTCTCTCTACTACTCGCCGGTTGCGGTGGTAGTGACGGTAAAGATGGTGAAGACGGTAAACCGGGTGTTGTTGGTGTTAATATCGATACAACTCCTACACTGAAAGCAAGTTTCACTAATGCCACTATCGATGCAGGTAAGGTTACAGTCGATTTCACATTAGAAAATGCGAATGGCGTAGCAGTACTAGGCTTAAATAAAGATCACGACATACGTTTTGGTATTGCACAGCTTAGCCACGTTACAGTAGCAACTGAGGATCCAGCAAAACCCGCTGACCGCGGTTACCAATGGCAAGCTTATATCAATGCCAAAAAAGAGCCTGGCACAGTGCCTTCTGGCGTGGATAACCTCAATCCATCAGCTCAATATCAAGCCAACGTTGAAGCCGCTGCCAAGTGTGATACCTGTTTAGTGGATCATGGTGATGGTAACTACAGCTATACCTATCAAGCCAATATCGCCAATGTCACTGAACCCTTAGCGATTACCTACAGTGCTGAAGCGACTCAACGGGCAACATTAGAACTTGAATTACCACAGCTTGCTGCCAACGCCCATTTTGATTGGCAGCCTTCTACAGGCAAAACTGAAGGTATTCAAACACGCAACGTTGTTTCAATAACAGCCTGTTATACCTGTCACCAACCAGAAAGTTTAGAGCTACACGGTGGCCGTAGAGTTGATATTGAGAACTGTGCATCTTGTCATACGGCAACTTCTGGCGATCCTGAGTCAGGTAATAGCATTGAATTTACATACATGATCCATGCTATCCACAAAGGTGGCGAACGTCATACCTTTGATGAGACAGGCGCTGAAGTACCAGCACCTTACAAGATTGTCGGTTATGGCGGTAAAGTGATTGACTACGGCAAGGTCGGTTTCCCATTAAAACCTGCAGCGGATTGCGCAGCCTGTCACGTTGAAGGAGCGGGTGCACCAGCTAATGCCGATTTATTTAAAGCCGACTTAAGCAATCAAGCCTGTATTGGTTGCCACACAGAAAAACCGTCTGCTCACCACAGCAGCAGTGATTGTGTCGCTTGTCATAATGCAACTGAACCATACAATGGCACAGGTAGTGCAGCTAAACGTCATGGTGATGTGCTGAAAGCTTACACAGAAACTAAAGCCATGGGCATTAAGTTCACTAATGTCGGCGTGAATGACACGGGCAAAATCACTTTTGATGTCCAAGTTGTTGACAAAGATGGCAATGCCATTGATAAAGCCTTCGTAAATCAAAGCTCACGCGTTGTCGTAGCATGGGATTCTGATAAAGATTACCCAAGCTATGCTGATGCCTCTTATAGTAATCGTCGTATCGCTTTAAGTGAAGGTACCTATAATGAAGCGAATAAAACCTACTCATTAACAGGCACTAAGTTCAGTTTACCCGCTGATGCAAATGGTAAAACATTCGAGCTGTGGTCAACATTAGAAGTGTGCTTCAACAATGGCGGTTATGGCGTTGCTGACATAGTCATGACAGATTGCTCTGCTGACAGTGTAAGTAAAGTCGCGGTTAAACAAGCCCCATATCATTTCGTTTGGAAAGATACGGGAGTGGACAACACTGCCAAGGCAGCGACACGTCGCGACATTATTGATGCAACTAAGTGTCAAGGTTGTCACAATCAAGAAATCCACCACTATGACAACGGTGTAAATTGCCAAACTTGTCATACTTCGGATAAAACCTTGAAAAGTGATGCCAACTATCCTGGCGGTAAGATCCCAACTAGCTTCGCGTGGAAAGCTCACGAACGTGAAGGGCATTACCTGAAATATGCGGGTGTACAATCAGGCACTGTGCTAAAAACCGATTGTGCGACATGCCATACGGTTGATAAAGCAAACGTCATTACAGGTATTACCTTAGGACGTCAGCCTAATCGCACATGGCGCTACGGTGATATCAATAATAACGGTGCCGATATTTGGGTATCTTCAGATGCGGGTGCGTGTTTAAGCTGTCACCAAAAATATCTGAGTGATGCGACAAAATCTCACATTGAGACTAACGGTGGTATTTTAAATGGCAGCAGTGCAGCCGATGTGCAAACTCGTGCATCAGAAAGCTGTGCAACTTGTCATACCCCAGCTCAATTAAGTAAAGTTCACGGTAATTAAGCAGATATAACGCTCTCATTCAGAGCAATGTTTTATCGTTACTAAAGAGAGAGGTTTTTACCTCTCTCTTTATATTCTTGCCATTTAAAAATCCGCTGTTTTTTTGATCTGAAATCGTTTTTACCTCTCGCTTTAAATACCTCTTTAGAAATAGAAAGATCCAAGTCACACATTAGCAAAGGCCTTGGAGATTTTAAGGTCATGTTAGGTTAGCCTTTCCTTGGGGAATTCTATTTCCAGCATCCACTTAAGTCGCTTCTAGTGACCAAAAACACAGACATAGAATCTGTTGGCTCTAGAACACAGCGTTTAAGCAATGCCAAACCTATGCAGGGAAAAAAATGATGAACGCACAAACAACTAAAATCGCACTGCTGTTAGCAGCAAGTGCAGTCACTATGGCCTTAGCTGGCTGTGGTGGCAGCGATGGTAATGATGGTAATCCCGGTGAACCTGGTGGCGAACCTGCTCCAGCGATTCAAACCCTTAATTTCACGTTTGATAAATCTGTCGTCACTAACGGTGTACCGAGTGTTGAATTTACCGTGACTAACGAAGATGATTTACCTGTCGTTGGTCTCCAAAAAATGCGCTTCGCCGCAGCACAGTTGATCCCGAAAGGGGCGACAGGTGCCGGTAATGCCTCACAATGGCAATACTTTGGTGATGAAACCTGTGATGTGGCAGCAACATGCCCAGGGACCTTTGTTGACAAGAAAAACGGTCACTACAGCTATACCTTCAACATGAACTTGACCGCTAACGCTAAAATCACCTACAACGATCAGTTAGCTCAACGGGTATTAATCCGCGCTTATAACACGCCGTTACCCGATGGTACTCAAGTCCCTAACAGTAACGCCTTTGTCGACTTTACGGCCGACACCGGTGCTGCAGCGACATACAGCCGCAAAATTGTTGCCACTGAAAGCTGTAATACCTGTCACCAAGATTTAGCCAATGTGAAACACGGCGGCGCGTACTCAGATGTTAACTACTGTGCAACTTGCCACACAGCTGGCAAAGTTGGCGTAGGTAAAGAGTTCAATGTTCTCGTTCACGCTAAACACAAAGACCTGACTTTAGGTTCATTGGAAAGCTGCCAAAGCTGTCATGCTGCAAACGATGCCGCGCCAGATTGGGGTAATTGGTCACGTATTCCAACTGCCGCTACCTGTGGAAGCTGTCATAGCACAGTGGACTTCGCCGCAGGTAAAGGCCATTCACAACAGCTAGATAACTCTAACTGTATCGCCTGTCATAACAGCGACTGGACTGCCGAGCTACACACAGGCAAGACTGCTGACAAGAAAGCCGTTATCGCTCAGTTAGGTATACAAGCAACACTCGTGGGTCAAACTGATGATACTGCGGTATTAACCGTCTCTATCTTAGACAAAGACGGTAACGCGATTGATGCGGCAACGGTCCAAGACAAGATTAAACGTTTAGAAACTGTCACTAACGTTGGCCCTAACTTCCCAATTATGGGTTACAACAAGAGCCCTGGTAGTGGTGCTGCGAAAATTGCTAAAGACTTAGTCAAAGATGGCGCACTGCAAGATGGCGTGACCTTAGTTGACGGCAAACTGGTTTTCACTACACCTGCCCTGCCTTTCGGTACTGGCGATACAGATACGGCCTTTACTTTTATCGGTCTGGAAATGTGTAGCACAGGTACTAGCTTAACGGCATGTACCGTTGATAGCGCAACCACCAGTATGAAAGCAGAGCTCGCCTTTGGTACTAAATCAGGCAACACCCCAAGCATGCGCCATGTTAACTCAGTTAACTTCAGCACCTGTCAAGGCTGTCACAGCGATACCTTTGAAATCCACAAAGGCCACCATTCAGGTTTTGTGATGACAGAGCAAGTATCACACGCAAAAGATGCGAACGGTAAAGCGATCGTCGGTGTTGATGCTTGTGTCGCGTGTCATACACCTGATGGTACTTATGCCTCTGGTGCTAACAAAGGCGCATTCGAGATGAAACTGCACGTGATCCACGGCGAGCAAGGTGTCATCAAAGAATGTACCCAATGTCACAACGATTTCAACCTAGATGCATTCAAAGTGAAAGGCGCGCTGGCAACATCAGCAGGTAAATACACCACGCCAATCACAGCCACTTGTACTTCATGCCACGCGCCAGAATCCATTGGCCACGGCTTAGAAAACATGGGCGCGATTGTGAACGGTGATTATGTTCAAGCTAACCAAGCGGCGCAGTCAGAAACCTGTTTCTACTGTCACAAACCCACACCAACAGATCACACTCAGGTGAAAATGTAATTTGCCCAAGCAGGGGGAGCTCGCTCCCCCTTTCTTGAATTTTGTTGGGACAAATTGGGAAGCCTATTATGAAGAACAGCCTAAAAATGAAAAACCTACTGCCGGCACTTGTCATCACCATGGCCATGTCAGCAGTCATGTCTTTATGCATCGCACCAAACGCTTATGCGTCGAAGTGGGATGCGAAAATGACGCCAGAGCAAGTCGAAGCCACCTTAGATAAGAAGTTTGCCGAAGGCAACTACTCCCCTAAAGGTGCAGATTCTTGTTTGATGTGCCATAAAAAATCTGAAAAAGTGATGGACCTGTTCAAAGGTGTTCACGGCGCCATTGATTCATCAAAAAGCCCAATGGCTGGCCTGCAATGTGAAGCCTGTCATGGTCCTTTAGGTCAACACAATAAAGGCGGCAATGAGCCGATGATCACTTTCGGTAAGCAATCGACCTTAAGTGCTGAAAAACAAAACAGTGTCTGTATGAGCTGTCACCAAGATGATAAACGTGTGTCTTGGAACGGCAGTCACCATGACAATGCCGATGTCGCTTGTGCCTCTTGCCACCAAGTACATGTGGCAAAAGATCCTGTGTTATCAAAAAACACTGAAATGGAAGTCTGTACTAGCTGCCACACTAAGCAAAAAGCAGACATGAACAAACGCTCAAGCCACCCATTAAAATGGGCTCAAATGACCTGTAGCGATTGTCATAATCCCCATGGGAGCATGACAGATTCCGATCTGAACAAGCCGAGCATTAACGAAACCTGTTACTCCTGCCACGCCGAAAAACGCGGCCCCAAACTGTGGGAACATGCCCCCGTCACTGAGAACTGTGTCACTTGCCACAATCCTCACGGCAGCGTAAATGATGCCATGTTGAAAACCCGCGCACCGCAGCTGTGTCAGCAATGTCACGCCAGCGATGGCCATGCCAGCAATGCTTACTTAGGTAACACTGGTTTAGGTTCAAACGTCGGTGACAATGCCTTCACGGGTGGAAGAAGCTGTTTAAATTGCCACAGTCAGGTTCATGGTTCAAACCATCCATCTGGCAAGCTATTACAGCGCTAAGGAGACGAGAAAATGAAATTTAAACTCAATTT
The DNA here is from genome assembly GCF_052850535.1 of Shewanella sp. 1180_01. NCBI lineage: Bacteria > Pseudomonadati > Pseudomonadota > Gammaproteobacteria > Alteromonadales > Shewanellaceae > Shewanella > Shewanella sp. 1180_01. The sequence continues at coordinate 464,723 of NZ_VXCT01000001.1, read as the reverse complement.
GATCACTCTTGCGTTACTGGCAAACACAGGTTTTGCGATAGCGGCCGATGGGTATGGCTTGGCCAATGCCAATACCGAAAAAGTCAAAATGTCCGCATGGAGCTGTAAAGGCTGCGTCGTTGAAACGGGCACATCGGGTACTGTGGGTGTCGGTGTAGGTTATAACAGCGAAGAGGACATTCGCTCGGCGAATGCCTTTGGGACGTCAAACGAAGTCGCAGGGAAATTGGATGCTGATGTCACCTTTCGCGGTGAAAAAGGCTATCGTGCCAGCGTTGAAGCCTATCAACTGGGCATGGATGGCGGCCGCTTAGAGGTGAATGCCGGCAAACAAGGCCAGTACAATGTCAATGTGAACTATCGCCAGATTGCCACTTACAACAGCAACAGTGCCTTAACGCCCTACTCGGGTGTGGGCAGCGATAATTTAACGCTGCCAGACAACTGGGTGACGGCGGGTTCAAGCAGCCAAATGCCATTACTGATGGACAGCCTGAACTCCTTAGAACTGTCGCTCAAACGTGAGCGCACAGGGCTAGGTTTTGATTATCAAGGTGAATCGCTGTGGAGCACACATGTGAGCTACATGCGTGAAGAGAAAACCGGCTTGAAAAAAGCATCTGGTGGATTCTTCAACCAATCTATGATGTTAGCCGAGCCTGTCGATTACACTACTGACTCCATTGAAGCGGGTATCAAGCTTAAAGGCGACAACTGGTTCACCGCACTTAACTACAATGGCTCGATTTTTAAGAATGAGTACAATCAGTTAAATTTTGACAGTGCGTTTAATCCAACCTTTGGCGCGCAAACCACGGGCTCTATCGCCCTTGATCCTGACAATCAGTCACACACAGTATCGTTAATGGGCCAATACAACGACAGTACCAATGTGCTATCGGCTCGCTTGCTTACCGGACAAATGAGTCAAGACCAAGCGTTAGTGACTTCAGGTTATGGTTATCAAGTGCCAACTGAAGCCCTTGATGCCAAGGTCGACCTTATCGGTTTGAACTTAAAAGTGGTCAGCAAAGTCACCAACTCACTGCGCTTAAGTGGTAGCTACGACTATAACGACCGCGATAACAATACGCAGATTGAAGAGTGGACCCAAGTCAGCATCAACAATGTCAACGGTAAGGTGGCCTATAACACCCCTTACGACAACACTAGCCAACGCTTCAAAGTGGCGGCGGATTATCGTATTACCCGCGGCATGAAACTCGATGGCGGCTATGACTTCAGACGTGACGAACGTAATTATCAAGACCGTGAAACCACGGATGAGAACACGGTTTGGGCGCGTTTCAGAGTCAACAGCTTCGAAACTTGGGATATGTGGGTTAAGGGCAGTTACGGTCAACGTGACGGCTCTGAATATCAAGCCTCTGAATGGACATCGTCTGAAACCAACAGCCTGTTGCGTAAGTACAATCTGGCGAACCGTGACAGAACCCAAGTGGAAGCACGAGTCACTCACTCGCCTATCGAAAGCCTGACCATAGATTTCGGTGCCCGTTACGCATTAGATGACTACACAGATACTGTCATCGGTTTAACTGAGTCAAAAGACACCAGTTATGATGCCAACATCAGCTACATGATCACCGATGATTTACTGGCGAACGCCTTCTACAACTATCAAATCATTGAATCTGAACAGGCGGGTAGCAGCAACTACAGCACCCCAACCTGGACAGGATTCATTGAAGATAAAGTCGATGTTGTCGGCGCTGGCATTAGCTACAACAACTTACTTGAGACCAAGTTACGCATGGGACTGGATTACACCTATTCAGACTCCAACAGTAACACCCAAGTTAGACAAGGTATCACAGGCGACTACGGCGATTATTTTGCTAAAGTACACAACATTAACTTATACGCTCAATATCAAGCCACCGAGAAAATGGCGCTGCGCTTGGATTATAAAATTGAGAACTATAAGGACAATGACGCTGCCAATGATATCGCCGTTGATGGCATTTGGAACGTCGTAGGCTTTGGCAGCAATAGCCATGACTATACAGCGCAGATGATCATGTTAAGCATGAGCTACAAGCTCTAATCCTCAATGATAGACAATCCAAAAGCCCGCATCTTGCGGGCTTTTGTTTAACCGCAGCAGTCACATGCAAAATCATTACATCAGCCCAGATATAAGTAAAAATCTTGAATAAGATCAGACTCTGGCGCAAAAGTCCGCCCATAAAAACCTTATTCCTTGAGTTTTAGCTCACTTTAGCGGATCTTAATTCAATCTTTTGGTTAATCCTCTGAGTCCATGCGTATTTATTCTCCCCTCTGCCAATCTAAGTGCTTGTCGTCTCTTCCCGCCCTACTGGGGCTGAGTCTATTGCCCTTACCCGCCTTGGCGTTCGACCCCTCGGGCGGCACCGCCAGCCTGTTTATCATTCTCGGCCTCGGCGGCTTTACCTTAATCAATTTATTTTTACAGGGTTTGTTCTTTTTTGCGGGTCGGTATCGCAGCGCCACCTTTGCCAAACGTCATGTATTAAGCGCCTTAATCGTACCGCTGATTGCCGTCGCCTTAGCCATCTATGATCACAGAGGTTGGAGTGATTTCGCCTTAAACTTAGGCATTATTTGTGTGGGGATTGGACTGATATTATTGCCACTACAACTGTGCCAAATCGATAAACCCGCCAATCGTAATGCCGATTGGATCATCAGCCTAGGGGCATTATTCATCCTAGCCTTGAGTTATGTCATTGCGCCCTTAGCCTTTTTTACCATTGTGCTAACCCACATCTGTTTGGCTTCAAGCCCAAGTAGAGTGCCTAAGTTATTAAGCTACTTGGGCCTATTGTTAGGGTACGGTCTTTTTGGCTACTGGCTATATCAAACGGCGATGATGTTCCAATCCTGATTGAAAATGAATCAGCGATGACATTAACCACTGGCACTGACCACTGACTAAGACAAATTTTGACTAAAACACATTGCACTAACGCGCCGGCGTCATCACCGCTAAGCGAAACAGTATCGCCGCCCAATTCTGCATCAATGGCAGCGCTGCTGACGAAAATTAACGCCTGTACTTTATGTCAGGCCGATTTGCCCTTAGCGCCCAAGCCGATACTACAGGCCAGTAGCCAAGCGCGGATTTTGATTGCCGGCCAAGCTCCGGGCGTGAAAACCCACCATAAAGGCATACCATTTGACGATGCCAGTGGTGAACGGCTGCGCACTTGGTTGAATGTCACGCGGGAGCAATTTTACGACCCAGCCCTTTTTGCCATTGTCCCTATGGGATTTTGTTTTCCGGGCAGTATCGAAAAAAACGGTAAAAAGCAGGGTGATAAACCACCGCGCCCCGAATGCGCCGCCACTTGGCATCAAGCCTTACTTGCCCTAATGCCCCAAATAGAGTTAATCGTGATCCTCGGCCAATATGCCATCGATTATCATCTACCGCGTGAATCGTCCGTGGCCATAAACCCCACTTCGCCGCTCACTAAGCTTCAAACAACCCACATAAATGTATCGTCCAGCACCAAAGCAAAAACCATCCCCAAACTTAAACCCATCACAGTGACCCAAGCGTGCGCGCAGTGGCAGCAATATTGGCCTAAGTATCTTGTCTTGCCGCACCCAAGCCCGCGTAATAATCTTTGGCTTAAGCAGCATCCTGAGTTTGAACGCGATATGCTACCCAGATTAAGAATGCGTATTGCATCCCAGTTAAACCTTCAACCACTCTAGGCACTTATATGTATCTGCTTGATTCTGCCATCGCTAAACAAATTGTGAGTCGCACGATGAAAATCATTGGCCACAATATCAATGTGATGAATGGCCAAGGGGTGATTTTAGGCTCAGGCGATCCTAAACGTATTGGTTCAACCCACGAAGGCGCGCTGCTAGCCATTGCCCAAAATCGCAATGTGGAGATAAGCCAAGAAGTGGCCTCTGGATTACATGGCGTTAAACCTGGCATCAATTTACCCTTGCATTATCAAGGACAAATCATAGGTGTTGTCGGCATTACTGGCGATCCTAGTGAGCTTACCCATTACGGTGAATTACTCAAAATGACCGCCGAAATGATTGTCGAACAAGCCAACCTGCAGGATAAATTGCAGTGGGAGAATCGCCAGCGCGAAGAGTTTATTTTGCAGCTGATCAAAGCTGAAACCGACGATGATGAGCAGTTGCACCGCTGGGCAAAACAGTTAGAAATTGATATCAGCCTGCCACGGGTCGCGGCCATTATTGAGATCAGCGAGAAGCACACCCAAAAACAACATTTAAAGACTGACGCCAACTCATCGGCCTTGTACTTAGCAGAAGCTTCCGCTCAGTCCGCCGATGAACGCAGCCCCAGAGTCAGTGAAACCCTCAAGCAAGTGCTGCATCTATTGCAATACCCTGACCGAGCCAACTTGATTGCCATGACCTCAATGTCGCAATTGGTGATCCTAAAGCCCGCTTTTTTAGATGGTAAACAATGGGATCCTGAGCTTGAAAATCAACGCATCGACAAGCTGTTACAACGCTTACCCGCCCAAATGGATTTAAACTTTAAAATTGCCTTGGGTCATTTTTTCCCTGAAAAAGGCGGTATAGCGCGCTCCTATCAAACCGCGCAGGAAACCTTAGCCCTAGGTAAACAGCGCGATGCAGAGGGCAATAAATACCTGTTCGAAGATTATTCCCTGCAAGTACTACTAGCGGGACTTAAACAAGACTGGCGCGGTCAGGCACTAGCGTCACCCTATCAGCAACTCGCCAAGGCCGATAAAAACGGCCAGTTACGCAAAACCTTAGCCGCCTATATCACCCACTTTGGTGATGCGCAGCAATGTGCGAATGCGCTGTTTATACACCGCAACACACTTAGATATCGCCTCGATAAAATTCAGCAAATCACCCAAGCCGATATCCAATCCCTGCATGGATTATTGAGTTTGTATCTTGGACAACTGCTTGATACTTCGGCAACCCCAAGATAACGGGTGTTATTTCCTACGTCATTGAGTCAATTAAGCATTTATTAACAGATCGATTGAAAGATTTATACCGTATCCCCTTTCCTATAGTTTCTAATAACAATCTCGCGTCGACATGTCGAACGCTCGACCCAGACCATTGAAAGGAATTGCAATGACCCCATTCAAACTGACTTTACTCGCCAAAGCCTGCCTCATCACAGGCTTAGCGCTAACTTCACCCACATTAGTCGCTGCCGAAAAAACCATTCCAGAGCTGGTTGATGCCGTCAATGGCACGCCCGATGCGGCAAGTCGCGAGGCGGGTAAAAAAGTCAAACTGCGTAACCATACAAAAGGATTTTGCACCTCAGGTAGTTTTAAACCGGATCCGCAATTACAACAAACACTGGCGATTCCATTTTTTAATCAAGATGCCATTAAAGTTACTGCCCGTTTTTCCCTTGGTGGCACGAATCCACAGATCTCCGATAAAACCGCTGGGCGCTTTATGTCACTCAAAATTGATGGCGATAAAGAAAATCTTAATTTTGTCACCACTAACGTCCCCGTTTTCTTCGCCAGTAATCTAGAAGACTTTTTTACCTTTCAGACCAAAGTGAAACAAGGCGCAGAAGGTAAACAGTGGCTTATCGACAATCAACCCAGCGCTAAAGCCTTTTTCGACTATGTCAAACAGCTGCCTCCCAGCCCTAGTTTTGCCAACAGCCGCTACTATGGCGTGAATAGTTTCCTGTTTAGCACCCAAAAAGGTGGCGATCAGCAAGGTGAAACGGTTGCGGGAAAGTGGATTTTTGAACCTGTAGCTGGCACGGCAGCGCTGTCAGCCAGCGAACTTGCCAATTTGGGTGACGATTTTTTAAAGGCAGAATTACTCGAGCGCATTAAAACCCAGCCGGCACAATGGAACCTCTATATTCAACTGGCTGAAACTGGCGACGAGATTAATGACCCTACCGTGATTTGGCCTGAAACCCGCCAGCGTTTGCTGGTCGGTCAAGTGGTGATTAACGGTGAACGAGATAGCGATCCCCAAGTGCAACAGTGCGATAAAGGCATTTTCAACCCGCTGTTATTACCTAAGGGCATTGCCGCGTCTGCAGATCCGATACTCAATGCTCGCACCGCTGCCTATGTCGAATCTTTTATTCGTCGCCAATAAAACGACGAGTTAAGCCAAGTTCCTCCTATTTAAGGTTGGCAAATAGCCCTATTTGCCAACTCTTACCGACAAGCCCCCCTTATCGACAAAATGCCCCCTCTTACATTCGAATTCACCTAAGCATTTTTGTGCATGAGCACAAAAATGGCGAAACATAACGCGGTAATTCCGTGGATTTAACCAAAGCTATTCAAGCATGCCTGCACAATAATAGGATGATCTTAAAATAGGATAACCTTAAAGCAGCCCTCATTTGGACTCAGGCCCAAATAAGCACTGCGCCCTACAATATAAGTCAAAAAACTTACTCAAAAACTTCAGCCAAGAACTGAACGGGACATAATATGAACTTAGTGCTTATTCTTATCGGCGTGATTGCATTTATTGTTATCGCGACCTCAAAATTTAAACTCCACCCCTTTTTAACCTTAATTCTAGCCGCCTTTATCGCGGCGTTCGCCTATGGCTTACCGAGCGGAGAAATCGCTAAAACCATCACCACAGGTTTTGGCGGTATCTTAGGTTATATCGGCCTTGTGATCGTCTTGGGGACTATCATAGGTATCATTCTAGAAAAAAGCGGCGCCGCCATTACTATGGCTGATGTGGTGATCAAGGTATTAGGTAAACGCTTCCCGACATTAACTATGTCGGTCATCGGCTACCTAGTGTCTATTCCAGTCTTTTGTGATTCGGGCTTTGTGATCTTGAACTCGCTAAAACAATCGATGGCGAACCGCATGAAGGTCTCTAGCGTCTCCATGAGCGTTGCCTTAGCCACGGGTCTGTATGCCACTCACACCTTTGTACCGCCAACACCGGGGCCTATCGCCGCCGCGGGTAACTTAGGCTTAGAGTCGAACTTGGGCTTAGTGATTGGCGTGGGTCTCTTTGTGGCCGCCGTAGCCGCATTAGCAGGCATGTTATGGGCGAACCGTTTTGCCGATGTTGAGCCAGATGGTGAAGGTGCGCAGGAGCTTAAAGCGGAAGCGAGCGACTATGAAACCCTGAAAAAAAGCTATGGCACCCTGCCCAGCCCATTAAAAGCCTTCGCACCGATTTTTGTGCCTATCGTATTAATTTGTTTAGGTTCTATCGCTAACTTCCCTTCAGCGCCTTTAGGTAAAGCAGGGTTATTTGACGCGCTAGTGTTCCTCGGTCAGCCCGTTAACGCTCTGATGATTGGCCTATTCTTATCCCTGTCGTTATTGAAAGGTGAGAATAAGATCAGTGAATTTAGCGAGCGCATCAGCCAAGGGTTAGTCACAGCCGCGCCGATTATTTTAATCACAGGTGCGGGCGGTGCCTTTGGTGCTGTCTTAAAAGCCACACCTATCGGTGACTTTTTAGGCACATCATTGTCGGCACTCGGTATCGGTATCTTTATGCCCTTTATCGTCGCCGCAGCGCTTAAATCGGCGCAGGGTTCATCGACTGTGGCATTAGTCGCAACCTCGGCACTGGTTGCGCCTATGCTCGGTGATATCGGTCTTGGCAGCGATATGGGCCGCGTATTAACGGTTATGGCGATTGGTGCCGGCGCGATGACGGTTTCCCACGCCAATGACAGCTTCTTCTGGGTCGTCACCCAATTTAGCCGCATGAGTGTGAAACAAGCTTACAAAGCACAAACCATGGCAACCCTTATTCAAGGTATCACCGCCATGTTGACTGTGTATGTGCTCAGCTTAGTCTTGCTCTGATAGTGATGAGTAATTAGTGATTTAACCTTGATTCAAGCTTGTCCCTTGGGCGCTAACCGCGCCCAAGATCTCTTTGTTATCGCCCAAATAATTGCAACAGTTCAATGTGCCAGTGATGGATATTAATACGTTTATATACCTCAGTGTTTGCACAGGAAAGCTGTTGTACCCAACGTAAGTGGCATTGGGTTTAGTGTTCAACATTGAGCCCTGTTTTATCCCATTTAGCTGTAGGATTTTTAATGAAAATAGTTATCGCCCCCGACTCATTTAAAGAAAGCTTAAGCGCCCTCGAAGTGGCCAACGCCATCGAGCAAGGCTTAAGACAAGTGATACCCGACTGCGACATAGTCAAAATTCCCGTTGCCGATGGCGGCGAAGGCACAGTGCAATCTATGGTCGATGCCACGGGCGGCAGTATTGTCAGCTTAGAGGTCATGGGACCACTGGGGCATAGGGTGCAAGCGCACTATGGCATTCTTGGTGAAGGCATTCTCGGCAATGGATCAAACTCTGGCTCAAACAGTGGTTCAGTCGCTGATATAAGTACTGGCGCGATTGCCGTGATTGAAATGGCCTCTGCGTCCGGTCTGCACCATGTGCCAAGGGAGCAACGTAATCCGCTGATCACCACCAGTTATGGGACGGGCGAGCTGATTTGTGATGCGCTTAATCGGGGGATAAAGCACATCATTTTAGGTCTAGGCGGCAGTGCCACCAACGATGGCGGCGCGGGTATGGCCCAAGCGCTGGACATTTTATTGCTCGATAGCCAAGGTAAAACCTTGCCTTCTGGCGGCGCGGCGCTAGCGAACCTTGCCCAAATCGATGTCTCGAACGCTCATCCGCTGTTACGTGAGTGCAACTTCGAAGTCGCCTGCGATGTTGACAATCCACTGTGCGGTGAGCGTGGTGCCTCGGCAATTTTTGGTCCGCAAAAAGGCGCAACGCCTGCGATGGTTAAGCAGCTCGATACGGCGCTATCCCATTATGCCGATGTAATTGCCCGCAATGGCATGACAGATCACCGTGAACATGCGGGTGCAGGTGCTGCGGGCGGTATGGGTCTTGGCGTGATGGCTTTTTTAAATGCCGAACTTAAACCCGGTGTTGAAATTGTAATGAAAACCGTTGGCCTTGCTGACAAAATCCGCGGCGCTGATTTAGTGATCACAGGTGAAGGCCGCATCGACGGGCAAACCGTGTTTGGAAAAACCCCGATGGGTGTGTTAAAGCAAGCCCAACTGCAGGGCATTCCTACTATCGGTATCGCGGGCTGCCTAGGTGACAACGCCAATGCCATATTGGATCACGGTATGGCGGCTATCTTCCCTATCATTCCGCACTTAAGTCCACTCGATGATGTACTGGCTAATGCCAAGCTAAACCTTAGTAATACCGCCCGAAATATCGGCGCGGTACTCATGTTAGGCCAGCGCTAATTTTTAGGGATAACATGAATTTTAGGACTAATGCTCAAGCTTGATGAGTGGCTCGTCGAGTTAAACATAAAGGCGCCATAACGGCGCCTTTGCTTATTTAGGCCGCAACGCTTTAGCAACACAAAATTTTAGTGCTTGATGCCTAAAAGGCCTTGCAGTAAAGTGAGCTCCCTTTTTGGTATTCCGCTGATTGAACATTTTGAGAGTCACTGGTCCGTTGTACTCTTCGAGCAAATTTGCGGTTTCACTATAAAAATTAATAGACGGCAAGCCCCATGACCCAGAAACTCCCTCGCCAAGCCACAGCATCCGAAGAAAGTCTGCTACGCATTTTTACTGCACCGGAAGATGCAGGATCAACGCTGAGTATTATCGAGCAGAAGCTCTCCGAGGACTTAGCAGGCTTTTTGGGTGATAGTATCGCCGCGCTCGAAAAACCCTTGTCGGAAATTGAAACTGATTTTCAAGCCTTTGAGATCCCAACTCAGCCGCGTTTTGTTTCCGATTACACCGACGAAATTATGCAAAATCTGGTGGCGCATTCGGTACACACAGCGGCACCGAGTTTTATCGGCCACATGACGTCGGCACTGCCCTACTTTGTGTTACCGCTGTCAAAAATGATGGTGGGGCTCAATCAAAATCTGGTCAAAATCGAAACCTCAAAGGCATTTACGCCGCTTGAGCGCCAAGTGCTCGGGATGATGCACCATTTGATTTACGCCCAAGATACGGATTTTTATCAAAGCTGGATGCACAGCGCCAATCATTCCCTCGGCGCATTTTGCTCCGGCGGTACAGTGGCCAACATCACGGCCCTGTGGATTGCCCGTAACCAATTATTAAAAGCCGATGGCGAGTTTAAAGGCGTCAGCCGCGAAGGATTACTCAAGGCACTGCGCCACTATGGCTATGACGATTTAGCGATTTTAGTCTCGGAGCGCGGTCACTATTCGCTAGGCAAAGCCGTCGATCTGCTTGGTATCGGTCGTGACAATATCATCAGCATTCCCACGGGCATCGATAACAAGGTCGATGTCGCGAAAATGCGCCAAGCCGCCCTTGAACTTGCCAGTAAAAACATCAAAGTGTTGGCGATTGTTGGTGTGGCTGGCACCACTGAAACCGGTAATGTTGACCCACTGACAGAGTTAGCGGCGCTGGCAAAAGAGTTAAATTGTCATTTCCATGTAGATGCGGCGTGGGGCGGTGCGAGTTTATTATCCAATAAATACCGCCACTTACTCGCAGGTATCGAACTTGCCGATTCAGTCACTATTGATGCCCACAAACAAATGTACGTGCCCATGGGCGCAGGTATGGTGTTATTTAAAGACCCAGAGTTCGCCCACGCCATTGCCCATCACGCCGAATATATTCTGCGCCGTGGTTCAAAGGACTTAGGCAGCCAAACGCTCGAAGGTTCACGCCCCGGCATGGCGATGTTAGTGCACGCTTGCTTACAGATCATCGGCCGCGATGGCTATGAAATCTTAATCAATAACAGCCTTGAAAAAGCGCGTTATTTTGCGGAAAAAATCAAAGCCCATGAGGATTTTGAGCTGGTCACTGAACCAGAACTTTGTCTGCTGACTTATCGTTATGTCCCCGCCCGCGTACAAGCCGCCATGCAAGTTGCTATTGAGCAAGGTGACATGGCAAAACTCGCGCACTTTAACGCGCTGCTCGATGGCCTGACGCAATTTATTCAAAAGCACCAGCGCGAACAGGGTAAATCCTTCGTCTCCCGCACCCGCATTCAGCCCGCCCGCTATTTTAGGCAAGCGACCGTGGTGTTTCGTGTGGTATTAGCCAACCCGTTGACTAGCAATGATATTCTGAATCAAGTACTCATCGAGCAAGCTGAAATCGCCGCATTAGATAAAGAGTTTTTACCAGCACTCATGGCGATGGTGGCTGAATAGCAAGTTGTCTGGTGTTAGTTATATACGAAGCTTAAATAAAGCGCTTTAATGTCAAACAGCCGCAAATAATTTGCGGCTGGTTTTATTTGCGGCACAAAACTGGTTGGGTATTACGTTAAATAACAAAGAGTAAGCGTCATTTCACCATGCCATAGTACGTCGAATTCAACTGCTTCCGTGACACGCGTGAAGCCATCCATGGCGGCTCTACGATGACATCCATGTCATCGAAGGTCACGTCCGCAGTTAAATTCGCCTTGGTTAATTTCTGCGTAATCTGTAGCATTTAAAAAAACAAATAGCGCGATCACGTCGTAGTGATTTTAACCACAACCTATAGGAATTATAGTGTCCGATGGGGTTAGACCAGAACAAGCTATAGGTGTCCTCACTCTTTATTGATATAAACAAATTTAGAAGACATATAACCTATCCCACCATTAACTATATGTTTATCATGTATTTTAAAATTGATTTGAATATTTTAAGTTTAACTTCTACATCCCGTTTTAAAAACAACCCAAAAACACGGAACCTATTGAAAAAATTAACATTTAAATTTTACAAGGTATGCGATAGAGTATACGATTATCGTATTATAATTTACCTATTTCAGAGGAAAAAATGCAAATACTCTCAGTATTTAATAACAAGGGGGGAGTTGGTAAAACAACTTTAACTTATCACGTCGCACAAGCGCTGTCTGAAATGGGGAAAAAAGTACTTGTTATCGATGCAGATCCTCAATGTAACTTAACCATATACTCTTTAGGTCAAGAAATCATACATCAACTTTGGTATGAAGAAGATAGTTTTATCGATGAAGGCTATGAAAGCTCAAAGAAAAAAATGTCTCAAGAAAGTTTTGAAGATTTATTAAGCCGTCCACGTAGCCTCCATTTTTTATTAAAACCAACAGAGGAAGGTACTGGTGATCTAACTTCCTTACCGCCCCCAGCAGCATTAAATAATAATCTTCATATCATTCCAGGGCGTTTAACTTTACACCTTTATGAAGAGAAAATAGCTAGCCGTTGGACTGATATATATCGTGGTGAGCCCCTAGCCATAAGAACAATAACTAAAATCCGCTCATTAGCAGAGCAATATTCTAAGCAATATGGATATGATTTTGTTGTAGTTGATACATCTCCCAGCTTAGGTTCATTAAATAAAGTAATCATTTCAACCGTTGATGGTTTTTTTGTGCCAGCCCTACCTGATCTTTTTAGTTTGTATGGTATTAAAAACATTGGTAAAGCACTTGCGGCTTGGAAAGATGAATTTGATATTGTTTATAAGCTTATTTCAGATGAAAAACGTCATTTATTTCCTGAAAAATTTGTTACTTTTCTTGGATATACAATTTACAACGCGAAAAAATACACTGGATATAATGCATGGGATTTGGCTAAAGCACATATGAATTATGCACATCAAATCCCTAGAACAATTGAAGATAATATTAAACCTGAAATGAGGGTACATTTAACTCAGGAACTCTTGGAGGCTCCAATCGGAGGTACTGCGGTCATGCATACACATAATACATTCCCCTCAATGGCTCAGTATTACAATAGCCCTATGTGGCTAGTTCCTGATTTATCTATAATTGAAGCAGATCATGTAGACACTCTCCGTGGAGCAAGTCGAAAATACAGGTCAACCAGAGATGCATATAAAGAATTTTGCAATGACTTACTAGTGAGAACTGCTTTATTACAATCTGAGGTTTAGAAAATGAATGAATTAACTTCAGATAAAATTGAGCTGCTAATTTCTGAGTTCGAAAGGAATAAGCATACTTTTATAAAGTTTATGAAAGGTGTAGTTATTGCATTTGAAGAAGAGCCTGAACTAAACACGAGCCATAATCCTGTAATATATACTGTAAAAAGTCGTCTTAAAGATGTTGACCATCTTAGAGATAAAATTCGTAGAAAATGGGCTGAAGGTGTAGAAGTAACAGTAGAGAACTTATTTGATATTGTTAATGATTTGGCTGGGGTTAGGGTTCTACATCTGTACCAAGAGCAATTTGAAAAAATACATTCCTTAATAGTTAGCCAAGAATGGCATCTCAAGGAACCTCCAATAGCATATTCATGGGATCCCGAAGCGTCTGATTATTTTAAGGGGTTAGGTTTAGAACCTAGAATTAAACCTTCTTACTACACAAGTATTCACTATGTTGTACAGCCTAAAAAAGATTCTGATATATGCTGTGAAATTCAGGTCAGAACTTTATTTGAAGAGATTTGGGGTGAGATAGATCATACTATTAACTATCCACATCCAACAATAAACAACTCATGTAAAGAGCAGTTAAGAGTATTGTCGAAGTTAGTATCGACAGGAACTAGGCTAGCAGATTCAATTTTTAGAACACATAACGAACAAGTTTTGCAAGAAAAGTCGAAATAAAAAGCTGTTGCGACTTACATAAGAAACACAGGACAGGCTTGAATCTTTTAGAATTCACAGTTAACTCCGAAGTAACAGAATACACCTCCCCTCGGAGTTGCCGCAGGGCGAATAGGCAAATTGCGTGAGTCTCGCCATGGATGGCGAGCTAGCTTTCGCAGGTGCAGGGACGCATCCTTCGGAAGCAATAGCAAATTTGCCAATGAGCACAAGGGGCTTTCAACTCCGTTGGGGGCGTCTTGGAGCATCCAAGGAGGATAGGACGAGCAGTCCTTCTTGGTCGGGTGTGGGGTGAAGCCCCACGACGTTGATTTAGCCTTTAAAAATTAACCATCAATCATCCCCGAAACCACATAGGAACTAAGGCCTTACATGCGAAAGATCATTCTCCCACTGCTCATGCTAAGCCTTGGTGCATTGCCTCTATTTGCTCAAGCACAGGACACCAGCGCGTTATGGGGTAAAAAGTATGCTGAGGTGAAGTCGAGTTTATTGGCTGCTGGCTGGGTATTAGCGCCCGTAGCAGAAGATGAAAAGCCAATGACAGAAGATTACCCCGAAATAACCTGTGGTAGTGGCGCGATGGCAATTTGCTCTGTCGGCTTTATGCGAGACAAAACTACGCTTGCCTTAGTGGTTGAACCTATTGAAAATACACTTGTGGTGACGGGCGAGTACTAGTCCGGCTCATCCCGCTATCAACACCACCACAGGCACCACTGCAATAGGCACCACAAATTCGCACATCAATCGCATAAAAGAATGCACGAGTTAAGACGTACTTTAACGATGGAGACAGTTATGCCTGACACAACAACTCATTCCCAATTAGGCCCAAATCCCAACGATAAAGCGCCGATGAAAGGCTTCCCTCAGGTTGGATTTCTTAAAAACTTTATTACCCGCGAGAACATTATAGTCGGCGATTATACCTATTATGACGATGCTGCGGGGCCTGAAAGGTTCGAGTCGAATGTGCTTTATCACTTTGACTTTATTGGCGATAAACTGATTATCGGTAAATTCTGCGCCATTGCTAAAGACGTGAAATTCATTATGAATGGCGCCAATCATCAAGTGTCAGGCTTCTCGACTTATCCCTTTTATATCTTTGGCAATGGCTGGGAAAAGGTAATGCCAGATCCCACCGATTTACCCCATAAAGGCGACACCTGTATCGGTAACGATGTGTGGATTGGCTATAACGCCACTATCATGCCTGGAGTGAAGATTGGCCACGGCGCAATTGTTGCCAGTCAATCCGTGGTGACAAAAGATGTGCCGCCCTACGCTGTAGTTGGCGGTAATCCTGCCACTGTCATCAAGCTCAGGTTCGAGCAAGATGTGATAGATAAGCTCGTTACCATCGCTTGGTGGGATTGGCCGATAGAAAAAATCACTCAGCACCTACACGCCATCGCGGGCGCGGATCTGACTCAATTACAGCAGGCGACCTAAGTAAGCGGGTCGCGAGCAAGCTTGATGAAAAATCTCAAGCGACAGCAATAAGCAACAAACATTAAGAAACCGCCATTAAGCGCAAAACAAAATCCAATATGCGCAATTTTGTACAAAAGCGCTGAGGATTTCTGGGTTACTATCAGGCATAACCCGCCCATTCATCCATTCAAGAAAGGAGGCTTGATGAACACAGAACATGCGGCCTACCAAATTGCCGATGAATTAGGTGGCCTTGAGTTACTCAATGCCCACTACCATAAACAAAATTTTAGTCGGCACACCCACGAAGGTTACACCGTAGGCGTGATTGAAACGGGTGCGCAGCGTTTTTATCGCACCGGTGGCAACCATGTGGCGCCAAAACACAGCATTATTCTCGTCAATGCCGATGAAGTGCATAATGGCTGTAGCGCCACTGAAGGCGGCTGGTCGTATCGTGCCATGTATCCAGTCCCTGCGCAGTTTGCCGGTATTAACAGTGAGCGAGCAGCAAACAGCGGTGCGCCCTATTTCCCTGAGCCCGTAGTGTACGATCCTGAATTAGCCGAACTGCTGCGCCTCACCTTTACTACCTTAGATACATCGGATAATCGCTTACTGCGCGAAAGCTTAGTCTATTCAAGCTTGACGCAGTTGATGGCGCGCCATGGCAAGCATCGTCCAAGCGACAACCTCGCGGCAATGGCCAAGCCTGCGTTAGCGCTGGTGAAATCCTTTATCGACGATCATCCCGCAGCTGATATTTCCCTTGAAGAGCTGGCAACGCTTGCGGGATTAAGCCCCTATTATTTACTCAAGCAATTTCAGCGTTATTACGGCTTACCGCCCCACGCTTACCAAATTCAGACCAGAGTCAGACTGGCCAAGGGGAAAATCAAGCAAGGCACACGGCTGCTTGATGTCGCTCTCGATTGTGGTTTTCACGATCAAAGCCATTTGAATCGGCATTTTAAAAAGACAGTCGGCGTAACACCGGGGCAATTTGCCAAAGAAATAGGCCGCAATATTATCCAAGCCTAAACAACCACTTTAGGTTAATCTGACATGCTCATGCTTACTATCCCTAATAACAGGCCGCTAATAACAGGTCTGCCATAACTAAACACTAGTCTCTAAGAAATAGTCGTAACTGAGCGGTAATAACAGAGCAAGCAGACCTTATCCAAGCATTCATTGTTTAACAGCGATCCTCGCGTCGCCGCTATTTTTAGGAGCCAAAGTGACAACCGACAAGCTTATAGAATCTGATGTTTCTCCCGCGCATCCCACAAAAGCCAAGGCTTTTTTAAAAGGCACCTTGGCCATGATGCCGCTGACAATAGCAGTGGTTCCTTGGGGAATTTTAGCGGGCTCCTTCGCCATTGAGGTTGGGCTCACGCCCATTGAAAGCCAAGCCATGTCAGCCATTATCTTCGCGGGCGCGGCTCAATTAGTGGCGCTCGGCATGGTCAAAGCCGGTATTGGTCTGTGGAGTATCTTAATTACGACGCTACTCATCACCTCGCGCCATCTGTTATATGCGATGGCGATGCGCAGTCAAATCAGTCCCTTGCCATTAAAGTGGCGCCTGACATTGGGCTTTTTGCTCACAGATGAACTGTTTGCCATCGCCAATCAAGGCAAGTTGCATAAGTTCGATCGCTGGTACGCCCTTGGCGGCGGCTTGAGTTTTTATATCGGCTGGAACATAGCGACCTTGCTTGGCATAGTCGCAGGCAATGCTATCGAGAACTTAGGCGAACTTGGGCTCGATTTCGCCATCGCAGCCACCTTTATCGCACTGGTCGTGCCCACGGTAAAAAAGCCGTCGATTCTCGTCTGTGTATTAGTCTCGCTCACTCTCGCTGTGGTATGCGCCTTGTTTGAAATTCAAGCGGGATTACTGATCGCAGCCATAGCCGGAATGACAACTGGCGTACTTTACGCCAAAGTAACCAAGGAAGCGGAACGCGCAGAACAATCCGCAACTGAGCTTGCAAGCACACAAACCCAAGCAGAAACTGGGACTAAGACAAACACAGCATCAGGAGAAAAAGCATGATTTGGTTAATGATTTTCTCAATGGCAGCGGTTGTGTTTATTAGTCGTCATTTACTGCTCGAACCTAAATTACCGCTGCGATTAAGTAAGGTCACCCAAACTTTTTTAAGTTACTCAGCCCCTGCAGTACTGACCGCTATCTTCGCGCCCATAGTGTTTGTGCAAGAAGGCCAGCTCGATCTCAGTTTAGACAACAGCTATCTCATCTGCGCCGTGGTCGCGACGATACTCGCGCTCGTCACCCGTAACACCTTGCTGACCACAGTGTTGAGTATGGGACTGTTTTTCTTGATCCATTAAGTAAGCAACATTAAGTAAACAAAGAGTCAGTGCCCTCTGTAGCACTGGCTCTTGCATCAAGCACTTATACAGCCTCTACCACACTTTTACCCAACCTCATCCCCTCAGATACTCGTGTATCTGAAAATCACTTTCACATTATCTTCCACTGTCTTCATGTCCTATAGCCTTATGACTGTATCTATTAGGGTATTGATCTCGGTTTAACTTTCGATATCGCACTCGGTATAACTCTCGATATAACTCTTTGTATAAATCATCCATTTAAAAATTTTTTCATATAAAAGTCAGTTTAAATATTAAATACGCCATGCCATTAATATTAATTCACGCACAAAATTAAACTCATTAAAAAATTAAAGTAAATACACTAAATTATAAAGTTTAAAATACCGTTTAAAAATAAAACAATTAACACTTTTAACATAAATTAAACACTATTTAAATTAATCTATTTTTACTTTGTTTAATAAAAATAAAAGTGCTAGTTTTTAGATGTGCCTAGCAGTAATGATTATTTATATGATTTAGGACTACATATAATTGCCATCGGCGCTCTCAATGAAAGGACATATTTTATTAAAATAAAGGAACAATCATGAGAACAAAATCTAGCCTGAGTATATTAACTTTATCCTGTTTAACCGCACTTGGAACTGTTTCTTTGTTGGCCGAAGCCGCTATTCCGAATACTATTCCAAAACTGTCAATGGTAGAACACGCTGTCCCTGATCTTGATTCGCTTAAAAATGATGCGATTAACGATCCCTCGTTTATCAGCTCGTTATTCTCCTTGGGACACCATCTTGGATATGCATGGGCTGGCGGTACGGCATCCCAGTATGTTGGTGAAGACATCGAAGTCAGAAGAGAATCGAGCAACGAATACAGTCTTAAAGCCCGCTATAACGGCAACGATCCTTATGCAAGCGGCTACAGAGCGAATGAACGTTTGAAGGTGAATTTACAAAATATCCATTTCGTGACTAATCCTCAAAGCCTAAAGTTAGGTTCACCCCAAGTTTATGATCGTGAAGCTATTTATACCGCTCCAGTAGTGATTTACAACTGGGGCGATACCGAAGATACCGGTGTAGCCACCCTAAACTATGATTACACCACTAGCTGGGCCAAAACCGATAATTTCTCCTTCTCCGAGAAAATTGGCGTAACCAATAAATATGAAGTGGGTATTCCAGGAATAGGTGGAGCGAGTTCTGAAATCAGTGCCGAATTTTCCGCCAGCCAAGGTTGGAGTGAAACCGACGGTAAAAGTACAACGATTTCAAGTCAGGCACAGTACCGAGCAGTTATGCCGCCTCGCAGCAAACGTTATATCTCAATCACTCTGTTTAAACAAAAGGCGGATGTCCCATACACCTCAAGTTTATATATGATGTACGATATAAAATATGAGAACTTCTTAAAATGGGGAGGTAATGCGCATATTAATCATCCGACAAATAGACCTAACTTCCCTTACACCTTTGGCGGAGCGAATGCGAATAATCTCAATGGTCCAGAAGCCTTAGTCGATCAATATCTTCATCAAGATATAAACGGTTATGGTGTTTGGGATTGGCCTGCAGCGATTCATTCGGCACAGTCAAAAAGTGGCTTTGAGTGGCAATTGGCGAATATTGTTAGACAACATGGCGCACCAATCAGCGGTAAATTTACCGCAATCGATTCGAGTCAATTTAATATAGATGCCAGTGAATCCTATCCGCTAACGGATGAAGATATTGCTAATCGTCCTAAAAGCGCTCAAAAATTAGGACTGAGTCGTAATATTCAAGTTGCCGTCGGCGAGATCCAAAATAATGATGAAGATGGTTTAATCAAAAAACTGAATATTTCGCAATCAAGCGAAGTCATGTTAAACAATTAAAAACGGTGATCTAAGGCTCTCAATAATAGCTATGACACGAGTATCAGAGAGATCTCGATACAACTAGCGAATTACTAGAATGTTACTAGCAAATTAGAAATGTAATAAAAAGCCACTCATTCGAGTGGCTTTTCTTTTGCTTCGGCTCGCGCCTTCGCATGTTCATCCATCAGGCAAATATAATCTTCTAGCTCTTGCCCAGGTGCTTGGTCAAAATGACGGTTCAACCGCACAAGGCCTGTGATGCGATCAACCCTGAAATTACGAAAGGCTGAACGTAGCTCGCACCAAGTCAGTAAGGTCCAAGTGCCACGCCAAAAATAGATGGCGAGCGGGCGCACTTCACGCTCGGTGACATCAAGTTTGACGTCTTGATAGAAGAGTTTGACGTATTCGCGGTGCTGAGCTGAGTTACGCAGCGGATCGAGGAATTGGAACTCATTGGAGTCGAGGTAAAAATCCGGTGAAAACATCAAGGATTGATAGGCTTGTAGTCGTTTTGGTAGTACGGCTTCGACTTTAATCATCGCCTGCCTCGCGGCGCTACCAAGCTCCTTGCCACCCCAAGTTTGCACCATACGCATGCCAACTTGAATCGCTTCGAGTTCGGCTTCGTTAAACATCAAGGGCGGAACATTCACCTCGTGGCGCAACAAATAGCCGACACCCGCCTCCCCTTCAATGGGAATGCCACTTAAACACAAATCCTGCACGTCACGGTAAATCGTGCGCGTGGACACCTCTAACCGTTCAGCCAACTCTTGGGCTGTGGTCAGGCGTTTATGTTTAAGAATTTGCACTATTTGAAATAGGCGGTCGGCGCGGCGCATTGACTCTGATTCAATCCTTTAGTTGCCTATCAGTTGATTAAGCATTGTGAGTTTACATAAATCACTGACATATCCTGATACTCACTTGAGTGATATTTTACGATTTAAATCATAAAATCCCGATATAAATCTCAACCTCAGTGGCGCTGAGATAGACTTCAAAATCAGTTTGATAACGTCGCTGATGCGGACAATCGTTAGCACTAAAATAGCCCCACACTTGTCCCCAAAGATCGATAACACACTGGGGCATGTCACCTTGACCGGTGAATTTAAGGTATTTACCGGCTTCAAGATCCAGCGACGTGAAGTAGTTTGCCTCAACAGGGGCATCAATTGCCTTGCCCACCAGCACAGCAAACTCGCCATTCATGTCTGACTCATAGTCATAATACACGCCATACATGGGCGAATTGAGCATGGCGGTGAGCTGGGATGATTCAAAAAAGGCTTGCCATAAACTGCCAATTTTAGCGCCATCGGCGCACATTTCGGCCCGATTGTTCGTGCGGGTGCTCAATCCAAGTAGCGGTCGAGCATCAATATAAACCACGTCCATCTTTGTTTCTTCCATAAAAATCTAAACCCATGTTTAGTTAATTGCGTGATTTTAGCGTCGTGCCTTAAGGCCACGACGCTAATACATTAATCACTCGAGACTACTTATCCTTAGACCACAGACCCACTTTGTTACCTTCGCTATCGGCAAATAAGGCGATATAACCACACTCACCGTCTTTTATCGGTGTGACTGGCAGGATAATCGTCACCTCTGCTGCGATAAGTTTATCCACTAAAGGTTGCAATTGTGCGCTGAAATGCAGATATACAGTGCTGCCTTGCATCGATGGCTGGCTCATGCTGCATTTGACTAGCCCTATGCTCGCCGCACTCGCATCTTCGGTGACTATCGTCGCATATTCCATGTCTTCCATATCGTCACGCTTAAACTCAACCCCAAAATGCTGCTGATAAAAAGCAACGGCACGGTTCATGTCACTGACAGGAATTTCACCCCAAACTAACGGTGCAATAGATAACATTTTCACTTTCTCCTTGTTGAAAAATATCAATGATTCAAACCTTATTTATAAAATTCAGGACTGAATCATTAACGGGCGACAACAAGAATAAAACAAGGCTACTGACAGCATGATGTCAGTAGCCTTTTAATAAAAGTGAATGTTGAGGGTTTTGGCCTAGTTAAAACGTTACTTTGGCAAACTGGCTTGGTGCGACTGAATAAAATCATCCATGGCTTTACTCGCCCTAGCTTGGGCGCTGGCCAAGGTATCTGTATCGACCATAGTTTCGACCACTTCGTAGTAGCACTTAATTTTGGGTTCAGTGCCAGATGGCCTAACGATCACCCGAGCGCCACCCGCTAAGCAATAGGTCAATACATCGCTTGGTGGCAAGTCGATTTTCTCAACGCTACCATCGGCAAAACGACGCTCAAGGGCTTTTAAATCATCGGTTGAGAGCACGTCTTGCTCACCAATCTTCGCGGGGGGATGTTCGCGTAAATAGGCGCCAATATTAGGCGTGTCAGGTTTTAGTGCAATACTCACCTGCGCATTGAGATGGAAGCCATGCTCACGGTAAATTTGCTCGAGTCTGTCCCAAATCGTTTGCCCCTTCGCCACCAGCTCGGCAGTTAATTGGGCAAATGCCACCAGCGCCGACAAGCCATCTTTATCCCACACCATGCTGCCAACTGTGTAACCAAGTGCTTCTTCATAGGCAAACAGGAACTGATCCTCAGGGGACGTTTTCGCGATACCCACATTCATCAGCCACTTAAAGCCGGTGAGCGTGGTAAAGCTTTGCGTGCCAAAACCTTGAGCAATTTTAGATAACAGGCTCGATGACACTATCGTGGTGCCCGTAAGTCGCTGATTATCTTTGGCGTGAGATAACAAGTAATGCCCAAAGAGCACACCGACTTGATCGCCCGTTAGCATCTGGTATTCGCCATCATCGCGGCGCACTGCGACCGCAAAACGGTCGGCATCGGGATCGTTGGCACAGGCGAGCATAGCGCCGTGTTTTTTCGCCTCGGCGATCACTAAATCCATCGCGCCCTTTTCTTCCGGATTGGGGAAGTTCACCGTTGGGAAATCCCCATCGGGTTCGCGCTGGGAGGCTACCGAATACACTTGGGTGAAACCCGCATCTTTCAATACGGTTTCAGCCATTTCAGCGCCCACGCCGTGCATGGCGGTATAGGCTAAACTGACCTTTTCTGGAGCCGTATGGTTTTGCAGCACCTCAGCGTGCTGCACGCCATGGCGATAGCTTTGGTAAAAATCGTCCTGCAGAATAATTAACTTACCTTGTTTTACCGCCTCATCATGTTCTAAAAACGGAATCACTTGATTCGCGGCGCGCTCAATTTGCGCGGCAATGCCAGAATCGTGGGGCGGAATAATCTGCGCGCCATTGTCCCAATACACTTTATAGCCATTGTATTGCGGCGGGTTATGACTCGCGGTCACTACAATGCCTGCTGCCGCATTAAAATGTTTCACCCCAAAAGCCACCAGCGGTGTCGGCGCCACTTTAGACGTTAAGCGCACCTTAATGCCCATAGCGGTGAGCACACTCGCCGCATCATGGGCAAAATTGAATGAATCGTGGCGACCATCGTAACCAATCACCACACCACGCTCGGCGGCATCTTTAATCTGATCAAGTAGATAAGCACCAAGGCCTGCCGAGGTTTGACGGATCACCAGACGGTTCATCCCCATGGGTCCTGCGCCGACCACACCGCGTAATCCTGCGGTACCAAACTCTAAGCGACCGGCAAAGCGCGCCGCGAGTTCGGCTTCATTGCCACTATCGACTAGGGTTTGTAATTGGGATTGAGTGCGAGGGTCAGGATCATTTTCAAGCCAATGGTTTACCTGTAACTGCAGATGGGTATTCATAACACGCCTCATTGAAAATCATTTGCAATCACATTAGGAAAAACAGCGGCGAAGAACAAGCTAATTTGCATTAATTTCAAAATCAGCTGAGGCTTAATTTCGGCATAAACTAAGGCTTAGCATAAAAAACGCACTATCTGGCCATTCATGCCGGATAGTGCGTTGGTGTTAACCTTAAACAAACTTCAACATTAGCGAGAAGGTAAAGTGCCCTCGAATACGCGCACTTTGATGTTCTTTTTCAGGTTATCTTGGTCTTCTTGCCATTCTTGCCACTGGGTGAGACTGATACTGAGCTGTAATGAAAAGTCAGTAGAAATCCACTCTTTTTGCCCTTGGGCATATTTAGGTACGGGGACTATGTTGCTTGGTCCAACAAAGGATTCTGAGCACATAAAGGTTTTGAAATACACTTGGTCAATCGATAAATCGAGGGCGCTGGGCGATGTTAAGCATTGACCACTGCCCGGCTCTTGATACGAGGCAAATTGGTACATGATTGCCGGAGTATTATTAGTGCTATCAGGAACGGATGCGGTTTGATGGCAAGATAAACAGCTACTTAATGCGTTATCCGCAGGGCCATTTAAACGTCCATTACACCCTAAGTGTCCCGCATTGGTGTGCTCATTCAAGCGACCAACCACCTCTTGAAATACAGCGCTATCCTTAAGCCCTGTGATTGGGTTTTGAGGGAATGCTGCCGCTCCCACTGTGGCTGGCGGCGTGTCATTACCCCACATTAACCCCAGTGGGGAGATACGATCCCAAGGATTTTTCTCTTTCGCTTTAAACTGACCATCGGCGACAAAAGTGCCATAGGCCCAGCCCACGGGCGAGCGGCTGTCACGCACTGCGATGTCAAACTGTAATAAGTACACATCGGCGACAGAGCGCGGGCATTGCTCTGTTTCCTGTTGGAAACTGCAAGCACTGCCATCGGCATTTTTACATTCGCAGAAATCACTGGCACTGATATTGGCTTGCCAAACGGGTACGTTTTCGAGGAAAGGATAATTATTGGGCGTTGCGGTAGTGAACAGTAACTTGCCAATCACACTACCTTCATTAAATGCAAAATTTTGCTGGGGCATTACAGGCGATGGCGCTCCTGTCCATACCTTGCCAATGCTATTAGCCGCCTGAGGATTATAAAACCCCACCGCCCACATAGTGGTTTTCAAATCGCCTTGGCCTTTTATCTCCATAGTGACGGGGGCTTCGCGGGTCAAGCCGTGGATAAATTCCCGCCCACTCATAGGATCATAGGTCTGATAGGGAATATGGTACCAAGAGCGTACCTTGTTATTACACAAATCCCAGTCCTTACTGATATCGCCTTTGTCGACATTCCCCTCTTGGATGTACTTCATCACAGCCCAAAGGTATTTCCACGCTTGGGTATTTTTATCTGTCTCACTCAGACTTTTATCGAAGGGATTGAATTCGAGCCAAGGTGCAGCATTATCTTGCTGCGCACTCGAATAGGCATCGCTCAAGCTAAAAATGGGTCCCTTCCAGCCCGAATATGCTTGGTTGATGATGACTTGATTGTCCCACATACCTGTTTTATTGAACGCGGGGTCTTGGAAGTAACTTGGGTAAGCTCCAGTACAAGTGGAAGTTACATTAGATGCTGTATCAGTTGCTTGTTTGTCTGCAGCTTTTGCACTGACAGGGGTCAATGAACAAACTGAGAGCATAAGTATGGCGGCAATGTTAAGTTTCATAATATCGTCCTTGAAGAGTATTAGTCCTAAAAACTCCCTTAGTGAGCCTCGAAACCAGCAGCGACTCAAAGTAAGCATAGACTAATTTTTAATATCCTCATTTTTTAACATCCTCTATAAAGCTTAACGATTCGGATAGTAAGAATATAAAAAAGGCCATTTAGCATGGGCTAAACGGCCAAGAGATTCGTTATTGGACTCGCCACGAGTCGCGCAAACTATTTCCCCTATTTCCCTATTTATCGATTTCTTGGCCGCGCGTTTTCCACAGCGAGAACAAGACCCCTGCGACTAACAGGCCGAACGTCACCCCAAGAGACAGTGCGGTTGGAATAGTAAAATCCACTATTCCCTCGTGATTGAAATACACTAAGCCCACTTTCACCCCGATAAATACTAATACCACCGACAACGCGTATTTAAGGTACTCGAAACGGTGCACCATGGCCGCCAAGGCAAAATACAAGGCACGTAGCCCCAAAATCGCGAAGATATTCGAGGTATAAACGATAAAAGGATCTTGGGTAATCGCAAAAATGGCTGGAATACTGTCGACAGCAAACACTAAATCTGCGGTTTCCACTAAGATCAATGCTAAAAATAACGGCGTCGCCCACCATCCTTTTGATAACTGATGATCTTCACCCCGTACCCAGAACTTCTCCTTATGCAGTGTCGGCGTAAAACGCATCTTAGTGCGTAACCATTTGTAAAATTTATTATCTTGGATATCACTGTGCTCGTCATTGGAGAAGAGCATTTTCACGCCAGTGAAAATCAAGAAGAGTCCAAATAACACCAGTACGCCTTGATACTGAGCAACGAGCACTGCGCCAAGGCCAATCATAATTGCGCGTAGCACTATTACACCCAAAATACCCCAGAAGAGCACTCTGTGTTGGTATAAACGCGGAATCCCTAAGCTACTGAAGATTAAGGCGATAACAAATACGTTATCCATAGACAGTGATTTTTCAATCAGATAACCCGTCAGGTATTCCATACCCGCCGTTGAGCCCTTGTACCACCACAGCCAAGCCCCAAACAGTAAGCCCATACAGATATAAAAGGCTGAAAGTTTTAAACTTTCGGCCACGGTAATTTCATGCTGCTCCTTGTGTAATACGCCAAGATCGAAGGCCAATAACGCCAGCACAAAACCGAAAAACATCAACCAAACCCAAAGCGGGTAACCCACAAATAGGGTGGTAAAAAACTCCATAAGTCTCCTTAATAACCAACATAACGGCTGAGCGAAATCAGCATAACTGAGTCTGAAAACCCATAGGAATCCTAGGTATCAAAACAGTGACTATTCAGATAAATCATTCTTAACATCAAAAGCTAATTGATTAAAATTGAGCTTATATCCACCGCCATTGGCATCTAATACCTATATCATTCAACACTGCTATGCAACCGATACGCAAGTCTCCGACGCAGAGCTAAACAATCCCTTTACCTTGCTTTCGGGCCTAATGTAACGTCCTAACGCTAACGAACGGTTGTTTTACTATTTCTAGTCGAATCGCTGCCAAACTTCGACTTCTTTTAACTCACCGTTTTCAACTCTTTGAGTATGTAACTCTTGACCCTTAATGGCATAACTAAACACAAACTCCGCACCTTTAGTGGCACCAAAAGAGTTCAGCTCTGGCCGCTCTGTATACTCAGTCGCCGTTGCCTGATAAGTCCCAGAGCCCGCCGCCCAGAACTGGCTGACACCTTCCACATTCTTCATGGTGGTAAAACTAAAGTGCCGCGCTGATATCACTTTAATTGCACTCAAATTGAGACTCTGATAATCCACCCATTCGTGCTTTTCATTCAAATAACGACCTGAGACTAGTTGCCAACTTCCCACTAACGCAAGAACTTGCGCGGGAACTTGCGCTGCTAATCCAGTGGCCGTATCGACTCTCGCTTCAGTGCTCACTGTTTCAGTGATCATCACTACTGAACTGGCAGTATCAGCATAAGCATTTTGTATCTCAATAAAGCCACTCGCATTGGTGAGCACGGCTAACAAGGTAAAAGCCTTCACATTCTGGCGAACCGCACTCATTACACTAATGGCACTAATGGCACTAATAGAAAATCCCATGAAAATATCCCTTTATACAAAGTACAAAGCCGCTTGCGCTAAGTTCTCATGTTGTGGAAGTATCTTCAACAGCACAGAATCGATATCAAGCACGCGCTTAAAACAAGGGATAAACAAGAGCTAAACAAAATCTTTAGCAATACCTTAAGCGGCTCGCTAAACGACGCCTTGAACATCAAATCGGCACAAAATCAAAGCCCTAAAGCCATCTTTAAAAACTAACTCAGTCGAATTCTGGCCACTATTTAGCACTCATTGATTAACTGAAAATGAATTAATTTAGCCACTCAGTCTGACTCAGAAGCAGGTTAACCACAGTTTCAAAGAACGGCAAAATGGTGAATTAAGCAAAATATTCATCAGTTTCAAGCCCCTTGGCTGTTCCATAGCATCCGAGTGTGATTAACTGCAGCTACTGCGGCGTCTTTTAGCAATCAACAAGGCTGCAATAACCACTAATAATGAAAAATAATTAATAAAATTCATTACGATAAAATGAATAAATCGAAGCTTGGTGCATGAAGCGCCAGCAATGGGAGTCTTAAGTGTCAACAGAACAACATCCTCCGCACGCTATGCAAGGCCCACAGGGTTCGCCCCCACCCGAAATGCTCTTTGGGCATCCTAAGGGCTTGTTTGTCTGCTTTTTTACCGAAATGTGGGAACGCTTTTCCTTCTACGGCATGAAGGCGTTACTGTTTCTTTACCTGATTAAATATCATCTATTTACCGATGAATTTGGTTACAACGTCATTGGTGCTTACGGTGCCTTAGTGTACGCCATGCCCGTGGTCGGTGGTTTATTAGCCGACCGCTATATCGGCATGCGTAAAGCGGTGATCTTCGGTGGTATTTTGTTGGTCCTCGGCCACTTAGGCATGGCCTTTGAAGGCCATCAAGCGGTCATCGTCGCTGGTGAAGTTCAGCGCGATGAACAAGCACTGCAGGTGTTCTATTTGTCCCTCGCCTTGATCATTGTCGGAGTGGGCTTTTTAAAACCTAACATTTCCACCATAGTCGGTCAGCTGTATCCCGAGTCATCTCCAAAGCGGGATTCAGGCTTTACCATTTTCTACGCTGGCATCAATTTAGGCGCCACCTTAGCACCGTTGATTTGTGCTTATTTAGGCGAAACCTATGGCTGGAAGTACGGCTTTGGTTTGGCCGGTTTAGGCATGTTAGCGGGGTTGTTGGTGTTTATTCGGGGTAAGAAACATTTGCAGGGCTTCGCCGAACCCAGAGATCCCGCAAGAATTTTAAAGAAAACCGCCGGCATCACCACAGAGCAATGGATTTATTTAAGCGCCATCGGCAGCGTACTGCTGGTCTGGGGCTTAGTTCAAACCCACTCCCTTGTGCTTTCTATTAGCAGTTTATTACCCGCTGTGAGTCCAGTTATTTGGTTTTTGCACTCAGTTTCACTGGGGCTCGCCCTCGGCATTGGCTGGTTTATGGTGAAACACTGCAACCCGATTGAACGTCAACAGATGTCGGCCTTACTGCTGTTCATCGTTGCGGGTTTGATCTTTTTTGGCTTATATGAGCAAACCTACGGCTCTTGGGTGGCATTTTCGGACCGTGTGATGGACCGTAACATGCTCGGCCTCGAATGGAGTGCGGGACAGTTAACCTTCCTCGGCGCCTTCTTTGTGATCAGTTTATCGCCCATCTTCGCTTGGCTCTGGCCTGCCCTCGCCCGTAAACATTGCGATCCGAGTAAGCCGGTTAAAACCGCACTCGGCATTTTGTTCGCAGGTTTATCCTTTATGGTGCTAGTGCTCGGGATCCAAATGCCGCTAAGCAGTGGCTTAGTGAGTATTTGGTTTTTAGTCGCGGCTTATTTTGTATTAGAAATCGGCGAGTTATTGCTGTCGCCCATTGGCTTATCAGCCGTAACTCAGCTGTCGGTAAAACGCGTGGTCAGCCTGATGATGGGCGCTTGGTTCCTCGGCACTTCATACTCTGAAATCTTAGCCGCCGAATTAAACAAACTCGCCGCGATTGATACCCAAGGCGGCGTGATAAGTGACGTACCGAGTGCGATGGCGCTATACGAGCAACTGTTTATCTTCTCGGCGCAAATTGGTGTGGTAATGGCGTTAGTCTTCTTTGCCCTTGCGCCATTAATGAAAAAAATGATGCACGAGAACACAGCAACAAATTAAGTCAAAGAAAAAAGAAAGGAAACTTGGCTTACTCTCGGCCTCTAAGGCGACGGTAAGCCAAGACAATAAGATGTAAAGCCAATAACCCCGTAAAAGCGGTGCAGAAAAACAGTAAGGCAATCGAGTTTACATCCCTAGGCGCATCATAATAAAGCCACCACCACAGCGGCCAACCGATAGCCGACAAAGCCGTAAGCTGCCACATACAGCGTTTGCAGCGACCAATCTTTTGCCTGAAAATCTCCGTTTTACAATCACCGCAACTCATAAGTCCCCAGCTAAACTATGCCCACAATAAGAGTGCCAATAAGAGTGCAAATAAGAGCAGGCATATTGAATTTCAAGCACACTCCTAAACTCACGCCTAATAACACTAGAGTGACGCTTTAAGTCTTGCCATCCCTTCATTGATAGAGACAAGTGCACGATAGCCTAAATCTCGCTTGGCAGCGCTGATATCAAAATAATGGCTGCAGGATAACTGCCGTGCCACGAAGCGCGTCATCATAGGCTCTTCTTGCTTCTTTAGCAGAAAATACACAGTTTCCAACACGGCGCCTGCCACATAGGCCACAGATTGTGGCACGCGCTTAGTGACTGGCGGCAAAGCATCGCAGGCCAAAATAAGATTAAGCATTTTTGCCATAGTAATGGGTTCATCGTTACTCAAAAAATAGGCTTTTCCCTGGCACTTAGGCTTTGCTTGACACAGTTCTAGCGCGGCCAGCACATGGGCATAGGCGGCGTTGTCTATGTAGATGGTATCGACCAGCTTATCTTCACGGCCAACCAGTTTAAGCTTATCTAAACGGCCGCGCGCCAGTACTCGAGGTACAAGATGGGGATCGCCAGGACCCCAGATCAAATGCGGCCTGAGCGCGACAGTTTTTAACGCGTAGGGTGCAGTCACTTGAGATGTGTTCGGGATAGCGACTTGAGTAGTGGCTAGATTATTGTCTGAAATAGTGGCTGTCGTGGCTTGAGTGGCTTGAGTTGCAGCGGCACTTTCAACCGATACGTCACCCACTTGATTGGCATCAAGCATCATCTTTTCGGCGATGGCTTTGGAATGGGCATAATAATTAAGGAAGGATGTGGCATAGGGAGTGGATTCATCTATACCGGATTCATCCTGCCCCGCAAAGGTTACACTCGGGGTACTGGTGTAGACTAACTTATTTATTTTTAATGTCTTACAAGCAGCAATCACATTTGCGGCGCCCTTCACATTCGGGCAAAAATAACTGTCCCTATCGCCCCAAACGCCAGCTTTAGACGCCACATGGAACACGATATCGCAGCCTTGCATCGACTGTTGCAACTGGTCTTTATTGACTAAATCCCCTTGCAACATGACTACGCCCAGCGCTTCAAGTTCGGGATAATGCCCACGGGCAAAACCTGTGACCTTAATGCCCGCGGCTAACAATCTCAAACAAATCGCTTTACCTAAAAATCCCCCCGCTCCCGTCACAAAGGCGTGTTGCACCTTAAGGGCGAGCTGCGCGAGTGCAGTTTGTTCAGCCGCATCAAATTGCGCAAGCGTCGTGCTCTTGATTGGGTTTATCGTCATTTAGGTATCCATTTCAGCACATTTACATGAACTTAAAGTCGGTGTAAGAAGTTTAAAATAAGCACAAGGGCTTAAAAATAAGCGAGTTTGTTCAAATGAACACAGAATATAACGTAAAAAATGCAGGAAAAAAGCCGCGGAGTTTTAAATCAACCTTTCGTTTGTGATTGTGCCCAAACAGCTAATTTTTCTCTAAAAATCTTGGCATTATGCCGCACATCCACAGGGAAATCAGGATGGATAAGAAAACGTCTTATGCCCTGCGTCTGGGCAAATTGCTCAGCGATGGTAATCAAATCTTGATACAGCTGTTGGCTCTTATTGCACACCAATGATTGGTCGAGTTCGATACAGATCAAGGGCTCTATCTCGTTCGCCACTTTCACTCCAACTAAGGCAGAGCGCTTCACATTTGGATGGGTATTAAAAATTCGCTCGCAGGGAATAGAATAATAACGCTTTACCAACTGGCCTTTACGGGTGGCATCGACTCTGTGGGCCTTGCGACCGCACATCCACAGTCGGCCTTGATCATCGAGATACCCGAGATCGCCCATGCGATGTCTAAAACTATTGGTGGCGGAGTCCCACATCTTGGCCGCCGCAGTCGCGCTATTACCTTGGTTTTCGTTTTGGCTATCGTGCTGACTATTATTTAGATAATAGGACTGACTCACCATAGGCCCTTGCACCACGATTTCGCCGATTTCACCCTTATTCAGCACTAAGGCCTCATCCCACTCGGGGATAACGGCTTCGCTGATGCCGATGATGCGAATCGTCACGCCATCGATAGCGCCGCCGACACAAATGCCGCCGCCGTTATCTGTGATATCTGTGGTGGCAAATAACGCATCGCTGGCAATCATGCTGATCGGTAAAGATTCGGTCGCACCGTAGGAATTTAAAATCGGCACGCCTTGGCTCAGCATCTTGCTAAATCGGGCGATGGAAGCAATGGTGGCTGGCGCGCCCGCGGAAATGACCCGCTGCACACTGGGCAGTTTATGCTGTTTTTGTTCACCTGCACGGCCTAAACGTTCAAGCAAGGCGGGATTAACAAAGATGTTGCTGCATTGATATTTTTCAATCGCGGCAAACAGGAATTCGGGATTGGCGGTAATGGGCTTGCTGGCATCCATTTCTGGAACGATAGAGGCCATACCCAGCGCGGGGCCAAATAGTGAAAACAGCGGAAACGTCGCTAAATCGCGCTCGCCATGGCAAATGCCATAATCGTTTTTTAACGCTTTAATTTGCGCCTCAAACATCCCATGGCTATACACTACGCCCTTAGGCGTGCCGGTACTGCCACTGGTGAATAAAATCGCCGCCATCTCATCAGATTTGAGCATCACCATGGGATATTCAGCATGTTGGGCTTGGGTGTGCTGAGCAGAGGCGTTTCGTGAAGAGCTGTTTTGCAGCAGAGTCGATAAACTGATGGCACCAGTAGCGATGCGGATTAATCGTGCCGCTAAGCCAGTTTTACCGCCATCAACATTGAGCAATGACGTAATGCTGCCCTTACCCCAACCAAATAAACGTCTGGCGATATGGGCTTTAGGAATACCGATAAAAGCATCAGGCGCGGCTTCGGCAAAACATTGCTTAAGATTGTTAATACCCATGCCGGGATCAACTAGGATAGGAATAATCCCCGCTTTAAACAGCGCAAAGGTGAGTGCAAAAAAATCCAGACTCGGCGTGACCATAAGCACAGCTTTCATGCCACGCTCAATGCCATGGGCGTTAAGCGCAAAGGCTATCGCATCGCTTTGTCTGTCTAGATTGAGAAAGTCCAACTCGCTGTAACGCAAATTCGCCACAGAAGCGCCCTGAGCGCTTTGTACAGCGACTGCAAGATGGTGGGGAATGGCATGGGCGGCTTGCTTGAGATGACGACAAATATTGGCGTCACTGGCCATTGCTGACGCAGAAGTGCCAGTTAAAAGTGACGTTTCCAACGGCGTCACTACAGCAGCCAACAAAGGAGTCACTTCAGTCTCAAGCAAGGTCGACATTAACCTGCGGCCTGTTCGGACGGCGCCGCTGCTTGGTCGTCGGCCATAAAGCCCTTGATATGAGCAATCACTTCATCGCTGGCATCTTCCAGAATGTAGTGACCACAATCGGCAAATTCATGCACGGTCGCATGGGGCATGTGCTGACGCCATTTTGCTAAAAAGTGCTTATCGAATACAAAGTCCTTCAGGCCCCAGCAAATCAAAGTCGGCACTTTGGCAAACTGCGGTAAACTCGCAGCGATATCAGAGACTAACTGATAGTTTCTATCGCCTTCACGCAACGGAATATCCTGCACAAAACGCAGCGTCGAAATGCGATTGGCCCAAGAGTTAAACGGCGCGACATACGCCTCACGAATGTATTTGGACATAGGCTGGCGCTTCACGCCCACATATGAGGCGATAGACGAAAAGGCATTAAAACCACGCACCAGCACTGTGCCTAGCAGGGTATTACGACAGATCCACAGCGGCCAAGGGAAAGGTTTAGTCTCAGGCAGATGGAAAGCACCCGTATTCAAAATCACTAGGCGTTTGATACGCTCAGGATAACGCGCCGCATAACCCATACCTATCATGCCGCCCCAATCGTGTACGACTAAGGTAATGTTTTCTTTCACATTCAGGCTATCGAGCAGGGCTTCGAGATCGTCGATGCGGTTCTTAAGGGTATAGTCATAGCCGCTATCGTCTGGCTTATCCGACAGACCACAGCCGATATGATCTGGCACTATGCATTGATGCGTGTCTTTTAAGGCGCTCACGAGATTGCGGTAGTAAAACGACCAGCTAGGATTACCGTGAACCATCACCACAGGTTCGCCTTGGCCCTCGTTGATATAATGCAGCTTGTTGCCATTACGGCTAAGAAAATGACGTTTAAAAGGCAACAGAGTGTCTAACATGACGCTTCCTATCTTGATTCTTTATGAGAGCGAATAACGGGTTATGTACAGCTGGCTTAGCTTATCGACTGAATCATGGACTTACTGGGTTGGCTAGAATGTATTCTAGCCATCAAGCAAAGGCGTGAAAAGGTGCACTGCACCCTACCACTTAATGCCTAACATCATGCAATTCAATCCACTGCCTATGCCTAAAAAGCTCACTTGATCGCCCGCTTGTAAAAAGCCTTGATCGTGCGCCATGGCGGCGGTCACAGGTAACGACACTGTGCCCATATTGCCCAGCAGCTGATACGTAGGAAATTCTTTCTCGGGGGGAATATTTAACGCGCTAAGCACTTGCTTACGGTTTGAGGCGCCCACTTGATGGCAAATCACTTTGTCCACTTGCTCAACCAGCCAATTACGCTGCTCAAGGAAATGCTCCCAAGTATGCTTAGCTAGCTCAACGCCTTCTTTGAGAAGCGTCACCGCATCGGTACGCATAAACTCGCGATACAGATTGTGCCCCACTTCCTGCAGACCCCATTGACACAACTGGTGGTGCTCAGGCGCCGATAAGTGCGATGCACCCAGCAATTGATGCTGACGCACATTTGTCAGCGGCAAACTGCCGTCGGTAAGGATAACCGCCACTGCGCCAGAGCCACCGGTTAAGGTCGCCAGCGACTGGGCAAAATTCTGCATAGTGGGATCGGCCAGCATGTTATCGATAGTGACATCGACAATATCCCGCGCCGATTCACAGGACACCACCATACCCGCCTTGATTTGACCCAACTCAATACGGTTAGCGATATCTAAAATGCCCGATAACACCCCAAGACAAGCGTTGCTGATATCGTAAATGGCGGTGTCTTTTGACACGCCCAATTCGGCAGCAACGCGACACGCAGTCGCGGGTTCATGTTGATCGCGGCACACGCCGGTATAGACAACAGCACCTAAATCGGCGACATCAATCCCAGTTTCAACCATGGCTTTACGGGCAGCTTTAATCGCACCGTCGGACAATTGATGTCCTTTTGGCCACCAGCGGCGTTCAGTAATCCCAGTCAATGCGGCAAGCTGTCCCATAGGAATACGGAACTTTTGATACAAAGGAGCAAGACGAGACTCTAGCTCACTACTGGAAACCACAACAGGCGCCAGTTCATAGGCCAGGCTATTAATAAATACGCGGGAATATTTCATGAAACTGTTTTATTCGCTCACTAGAATGACTGACCAACAGGTCAGCTTTCAGTTGTTATTCGTCATTAATGCGACATTTGAACAAGAAAAGCCCGATGATTCAATAAAAAACCATCTTCAGTGTAAGACTTGTCTCACAGCGCAGGTTCCAAACACGACGGCCCTGAATTCACTATCACTAAACTTAAATGCGCTAATATAGAAATACTTCATAAAAAACATCACAGTACAGCATATTTTCAGACACTCAAAATTATACTGACATTTTTTGCGCTAAAATCAGCGAATTTCTTGGTGTGACGCTGTTTGCACAAAATTCACCCACGCAAACACCATATCCTTGTTCCTGCAAAAAACAAGCGCGATCTAAGATTAACCATTGCTCGAGTACAGTGCGGAATAAATGCGCCACTAAATCGATGCGGCGAGTTAATTGTTGTCTTTGTCGCCCTATCTCAAGCCAAGCCTCAAAATCCCTATTTTTGGCTAAATTAACGGCCTTAGTCTCGGCCGCCCACAGGCAAAAATCAGTAAAACTGCCGCTCAACTGACTCTGTTTTAACGAGGGTAAAGGTAAATATTCGTCGATTTGTCGACATTCACGTTGCAGTGCATCAAAACCTAAGCGCCACGCGATTTCTTGATGGCGCAGCGCCTGCTGTTTGGGATTGGCGATCACGCTCTGCTGCAGCGGTAACTGTAAATCATGGCGACTGAGTTTTAGGCTGCTCTGCTGAGCAAGATTGGATAACGGCTGATAATGGCTCGCGTGAATTAAATGATAACAACAGGGGGAAATCGCCAGCGCCTGCGTGCCCGCCTCGGCCGCCAGTGTTAACAGCCGAACATGCAAATCACCGCAGGCATGCAAAGCAACCGCTTGCTGCCTTGCGGTTAAGGGATTAGTTGTTAACGGATTGGCATTTGAGGCGCGTTGAGCTGGTGCTTCAACTGTAGTAATGGATGTGGTTATAGATGTCGTTGTAGATGTGTTTGTCGCAGCATGTTCTGCACCAATAGCAAAGGCATCGGCACAAATAAAGGTTTGCGATAACTGCCACTTATCGGCAAAGGCCTGTCCTGCTTCACATAATGGCGCTTGCCATTCTAAGCTCACCACTTCGGCGCCGCGGGCTTTAGCAATCAAGCGGCCCAAATGCCCTTTACCCGCACACCATTCCAGCACAGGTAAATTAAGCTGGGGTAAATGCTGCACAAAGGCGGTAATTTGCTGCCATTTACGGCCTTTGATGTGCGCACTGAAATGCGCTTCATCGTCAAAGGACAAGCCGCCTTGCTGCGCTGCGGTGCTATCCATAAGCGACGGTTCAGCCACGTCAGCCTTATCAGTAACTGTCTTATCATTAAAAACCGTACGTTCGGCAATGGATGCGGTGAGCAATGACAAGTCCCAATCTTGGCCTAATGCCCTAAGATCTTGGCTTAATGCCGGTGACAACGCTTTAACCAGCAAAGATTGCTCGGCATCGAGTCCATCAAGCTCATCATCACCTAGCGTCCACACAGCGGCGGCCAACTGCGGAAAATCCTGTGCCCAAGGTAAAGCGTTCACTTCAAATGCACGCACTTGCCACAGGGCAGCACTCTTTTCAAGCAACTGATTAATTTTGCTAAATTTCTGTGAGTAAGTGAGTTGTTGCTGCAGGTTATCTTGGTTCACGTCATGCCCAGTGTAAAAAATACTTGTCTCACCTTAGGCCAAGGGAATGCGCCCTAAAGATGACTTTATGCGAAAAAATGTTAGTATCGCGGCCTTTAAACACTCAACCATATCGTTAACTGAGAAGACTCGGTTAACTAACCATAAGGCTCCAGAGGACACCTATGCTTTCACCTTGCGTCGCACGCTGCGGTTTAAATGACGAAGACTACTGCATGGGCTGCTTTCGACATATCGATGAAATCGTCAGTTGGCGCACGAGTAGCGAAGCGCAACAGGCGGCCATTTGTCAGCAACTCCCCGCCCGCAAAGCCTTATTTGAAGGCAGTGAAAACCAGCATATTTTAAGCCGTGATAAATGGTTAGCCGCCGAGGCGCGTTTAACCGACAAAGACTAAACGCCGTCCGCTAACGCTACCCTCTACGCAATCTTATCCAGCTAAAGCCAGCAAGACTATTTTTTCAGCATTGATTTCAAGTCGGCAAAGGGATTGTAGGTCGCCGCCGCTTGTTTCGTTTCTGTGGTGCTGCCGTAACGGATGAGTTCTTCGAAACGAGAATGTTCGTTATCGTGGCAGTACAGGCACAATAACTCCCAGTTTGAACCGTCTGACGGGTTGTTATCGTGGTTATGATCGCGATGATGCACTGTCAGTTCACTTAAGTTTTTCGGGGTAAACTCACGGGTACAGCGGCCACATACCCAAGGATAAAGTTTTAACGCCTGCTCACGGTAACCGCCCTCACGCTTAGCTTTGTACTCCCGCGCATCGGCTAATACTTTGTCTAACTTACTCTGGCCTGGCACTGACGACATAGTGTAATCCCTAAAACAAACCCTAAAAAATTGCCCCAAGGATAATCCGAGTTATCACTTGGGGCAATATCTCCCGCACTTTGCGGGTTAATGGTGCGCGATTTGTAGACGCAAATAGCTAAACCGACTTACGTTACTGGCTTACCTTGCTTAACTTACATTACTTAGCTTATGTGGGCATGATCGGCATTCGACAGATGCAAATAGTGTAAGTATTTTTCATACTGAGTCACCACATCCGCGAGGATTTGCTCTTCGGTATACCCCATCACATCGTAATGCTGACCACCTTGTTCTAAATACACTTCGGCGCGGTAATACAAGGTATTGCCCTGCTCGATTTCAGTCCCTATCGGGTTAGTGATGTCAAAACAACGCGTTCGTACTCCGTAAACAAAGGGCAAGTTCACCTCGTTGCTGATCACCAAACGTACGCGGCCATCTAAGTATTCGAGATCGGCCACTATGCCTTTGGCCATAAAGTGTTGACACACCTTAGACAAAGCAGGCGTAGCAACATTATTCAAGAACACTTGCGCTTCTTCATGGGTAGGATGCGAGACGAGAACGCCAATGCGCTCTTCCCAGCTCATGTTGGTTTTGGCGTACTGCACACTGGTATTGTGCAATTGCACGCTGTTGATCTTAAGCCAGTCATTCTTCAGGGCTTTAAATAATCCCAGACACATGAATAACATCACCACGAGGAACGGCATGGCGCTGGCGATAGCCGCCGTTTGCAGCGCCTGTAAACCACCGGCTAACAACAATACCGAGGCCACAACCCCTTGCAACAGTGCCCAGAAAATCCTCTGCCATACAGGCGCATTGTTATCGCCGCCCGAGGTTAGATTATCAATCACTAAGGATCCCGAATCCGACGAGGTCACAAAGAAGGTCACGACTAAACAAATCGCAATCCCTGAGAGTAAGGTCGGGAACGGCATGTGCTCGAAAAACACAAACAAGGCCACTGACACATCGGTATTCACCGCTTCAGCAAGGTAAGTCGCGCCTTGATTCATAATCGAATCAATCGCCGAGTTACCAAACACTGTCATCCACAGGAAGGTCAGCGCCGATGGCACAAATAACACACCAATCAAAAACTCACGGATGGTACGACCGCGGCTCACACGCGCTATAAAGGTACCGACAAAAGGTGACCAAGAAATCCACCAGCCCCAATAGAGCAAGGTCCAGCCGCCAAGCCAATCTTCCTTATGTTGATAGGCGTACAAGTTAAAGGTTTTGCCAACCAAATCACTTAAGTAACTGCCAGTGTTTTGCACAAAGGCCTGCAACAGCATGACTGTAGGGCCCAAGATCAAGACAATAAGCAATAAGATAATCGCGAGGCCAAGATTGAGTTCACTTAAGCGTTTGACGCCTTTGTCGAGGCCAGAAAACACCGACAGCGTCGCGAGCAAGGTAATGCCGATGATCAGGCACACTTGCACTACAGCATTATTAGGTAAACCTTCAAATAGATAACTCAGACCCGAGTTAACTTGCAACACCCCAAAGCCCAGTGATGTCGCCACCCCAAACATAGTGCCGAGCACGGCAAAGGTATCGACAATATGGCCAATAGGACCATAAATACGTTCACCAATTAAGGGATAAAGAGCACTTCGTGGCAGTAGCGGTAACTTATGACGATAGGAAAAGTAGGCCAGACTCAATGCCACTACGGCATAAATCGCCCAAGCATGCAGTCCCCAATGGAAGAAAGTAATCTTCATCGCCTCTTTTGCGGCGGCGAGACTCTCAGGCGTAGCATCTGGCGGCGCCAGATAGTGCATTACAGGTTCGGCAACCCCAAAGAACATCAGGCCAATACCCATACCTGCCGAAAACAACATGGCAATCCAGCTTTTATAGCTGTAATCCGGCACAGAATGATCTGGCCCGAGTTTGATATCGCCAAAGCGGCTGACCATGACAAAGATGATAAAAATCAGGAAAAACGCCACGCTCAGAATGTAAAGCCAACCGGCTTTCACTTCTATCCATGACTGTATTGATCTAAAAACGGTGTTAGCCTCTGTGGGCCATACTGCACAAATCATCACCATCAAGATGATGAAAAAGACCGACGAATAAAATACCGGCGGATTAATACTCGACTTGATCGACATTGACTCTCCCTATTTCTAGCGGGTTCACTCTCCAAATATCTCAGCGCACCAACGGAGAGATAGAACAAAACTTATACTCAAAATATGTTTAATGCTGCGGGGCTCATCTATGACCAGTATGGGCTCAATCCCACAGATCAATGCAACGACTCGCTATGGCTAAACGTGACAGGATCTGAAAAACGGGATTAACAACACACGACTTTGACAGCCGATGATTGATGGATAAATAGCGTTAACACCACTAAGGCAGTCAAAGCATGCCTTTAGCATAAAACAAATTTATAATTAGAATATTCAGCACAAAAAATGGCGACCATATTGGTCGCCAAAAAATTATACCACAAAAATCATCAAATTTAATTTTAAACGCTAAATCGCTTGAACCAACATCCGATTACTTAGTCGGTGTTTGCGAAATGCCAGCGGTTAAATTAAAGCGCATCGCCTCTTCAAACGACCAGTCGACCATGATTAGATCGTCCCGTTTGATCAAGCTAGTCACGCCCGCCATTTGGTAACTCAATTGGAACAACACAGGCACCCAATCGCCCTCAGGCAACGCATCTAACAATGGCTGCGGCGGCGTATCTGTCATGATAAATCCCACCACAAAACTGCCATTAGCCTGCTTCACTAAAACTGTCTTTTGGCTGGTCGGCTTGCCATCTCGATTCATCAAAGAGGCAATATCACGGATACTGCCATAAACCGATTTAAACAGTGGGAAACGCATCAACTGGCGCTCAAGCCAACCATAAAGCCACACTATCGGGCTGACTGAAAACAACAGGCCCACCGCAAAAACTAATGCCACCACCAGCATAAAACCGGCGCCGACAAAGTGTTGGTTAATCCCTACCAACTCTAAAATCACAATTCCTAAACCATCTAACGATACAAACAGCGACCAAAACAGCCACAAACTCAAGGCCATAGGTAATAGATTCATTAAGCCGCGGGCTAAGGTTTTCTTCATCACACTCTCATTCGGTCATAGGGATATAGTAGGCACAAAATATTTACGCAAAAAAACGCCACAAATGCTACCACAGAGTCACTTTTGCACCAGCACATGATGTAAGGTATCTGACTCTTATTCGTCTCA
Organism: Shewanella sp. 1180_01; assembly: GCF_052850535.1. Lineage (NCBI taxonomy): Bacteria > Pseudomonadati > Pseudomonadota > Gammaproteobacteria > Alteromonadales > Shewanellaceae > Shewanella > Shewanella sp. 1180_01. Next base: position 424,194 of record NZ_VXCT01000001.1, on the reverse strand, counting down.
AGCATAGAGATAGCGTTCAAAATCAGAGCCCACTCTGAGCCATTCTAAGGAAAGTAAAATGCGCGTAACCCGCTTAGATCATTTGGTCTTAACCGTAAAAGACATCGCCGTCAGCGTCGAATTTTATCAAACCGTGCTCGGGATGAAGAAAGTGGTATTTGGCAATCAGCGTATTGCGTTAAGTTTTGGCGACCAAAAGATCAATCTACATCAAGCGGGCGCCGAATTTGAACCTAAAGCTGCAGCAGCCACGCCCGGCAGTGCCGATCTGTGTTTTGTAGTCAGCCATAACATAGAAGAAGTGATCGCGCATTTAAACGCACTTCAGATTGAAATCATTGAAGGCCCAGTGCTACGAACCGGCGCCACAGGCAGGATAAACTCAGTCTATATCCGCGACCCCGATTGTAACCTGCTTGAGTTATCAGAATATTTGCCCGCCTGCACAGGGTGAGCGAATTTGGGTAAAGGTAAGCGAAGTTAGGAAAGAGTAATCGGTCAGTTCTGCGAGCACGCTGCAGCCAGAACTGCAGCGGCCGTTATACTGGTTCACTATCGTTTGCGATAAGACTCTCGACAGTTAGATGGCATTCATTGTCATGATATCCCCAGTGACACGCCGTGTTTTCATTTAATAAGAACGTTCTTAAAAGCAAAATAAATAAGTCGTCAGTTGTGCAGCATGAATTGTCATTGCTTCCCCAGTGACTCGCCGCCCTTTCATTTAAAAAGTTTCCCTATAGGCTCGACGGCGACATCTGCTGTACAGGATGTACGAATGTTGCGATCACATGGATGTAAATGAGCAACCATGTCGCCAACGGTACAGTTGCAACAATACCAATATTACTGACCCTCTCGCTTTTCATTCAGCTAAAAAGCTAATGCCCCACAGCAAGATAACTTTATCGTCAGTTGTGCAGCATGAATTGTCACTGTTTCCCCAGTGACTCGCCATAAACTCGTCCCTGAGGGCTCGACGGCTGCATCCATGCCGCCAACGGTCACTGTTGCAACAATGCCAATCTTAACTAACCCTATCGCTGTTCGTTTAGCTAAAAAGCTATTACCCCAAAATCAGTTTCAGGAGACAAGCTACACAGATTAAGTAACAAGCCAATAGCAAGTCATACACTCATTGCCGAAAATTAGTGACATGAATCTAATACTCTATATAATCAGTAGTTTATATCTTTACTGAGTATGAGGCTTAGCAGTGAAACTATTACACTTTAGAGCACAGGGTGTTCACGGATATTTAGATTTTGATGTCGATTTCAGGCCTGATGTAAATTTTTTTGCTGGACTAAATGGTTCAGGAAAAACAACGGTATTGAATATGATAATGGCTTTGCTTACCCCGTCAGTAGATAAATTATTTGAAATTAGCTTTTCTAATGCAGTCTTGGTCGTGCAGAAAGCTAGAGAAATTATCTATATTGATTGTAAGAAGGAAAATGACGATATAAAGCTTACTGTTCGCGATCAATATACTACTTTAGGACAGGATAATATCTCTCATGAGGAGTACTTTTTTTCTGGAAGAAGAAGATCTGCAGTGGCACGAGATGTAAATAGTCCTGCTATCAGCGTAATTAGGCAGCTTGCTTCCCCGATGTTCCTTAGTCTTGATAGGCGTTTTGTAAAATCTTCTAGAGATGAAGACTTTCAAATATATTTGGATGAAAATACACATCGCACAATAAATAGAAGCGGACTCAAAGATAATAGCCTAGATGAAATCGTAGATATTGTTGCTGAGGTTAGTGCCGTAGCTAAAGCCCGTCAAAGCTCAGCTGATAATAAGTTAAGAAACGAAATTATTCTAGACTCTCTTTCCTTTGTAGAGATGACGGGAGAAGCAAACTTCCCTGATAATAAGACATTAAGTCAATTACGTCGCAAGCAAAAAGCTATCAAAAAGACCTTTGATAACTTAGAAGTACCTAGTGATCAATTTGAAATCAAATACAATGCATTTTTTGACAAGTTGGAAGCTCTAGTCAAGCGTTTTGAACTGCTAGATTCAAATAATGCACATCGACGTGAATTTGAACTAGATGATATAACGAACAAAATCATGTCAGATTGGTTTGTGAATCAACATCAATTACATCGAATAGATAGGCTGTTTTCTAAAGTTGAATCTTATCAGACTGAGAAAAATAAAATTTATGCTCGTCTATCTCGTTTTGAAATGCTAGTAAATAAATTTCTAAATGAAACGGGTAAGAAAGTTCAAATTAATAGTAAAGGACGATTGATTGTTAACTTCCCTGGTGAAGAAAGAGACTTGTCAGTTCTATCATCTGGAGAAAGACAAATTATAATCATGTTAGCGCATTTGGTATTAAATAAGAGTCTTCGTAGAGATGGAGTATTTATTGTTGACGAGCCAGAATTATCTCTGCATATCTCATGGCAAGATATGTTTGTGGAAGCTATTCAAGAGGCAAGTCCCAATTTACAGATAATTTTAGCCACACACTCTCCTTCAATTATTGGTGGGAGAAATTTTATGTATGTTCCTTTAAGTAAGGTCTGATAATAATATGTATGGAATACCAATCAGATCAGACTCTGCAAATCAAAGTGTTGGACTTTTTTATCGTACACTTCAAGAGATAGAAATATATGTTGAAGATGTTGATGCTGAAGCTATATACACAGAGCTGTTAACTCGTACAACTAGTTTCACAGTGAAAATAAGAAAAGTTATTTCTCTGTGTGGTCGTGAAAAAGTCGTCCAACGATGTCGGGAATATAATGAAGAGTTCCCAGCTATTTTTATTATTGATGGTGATCTAGATTTACTACACTATGAGCGTGAAGGGCCATATGAGAGATTATTTCAACATAGACACTATTGCTTAGAGAATTACCTGATTTGTAAGAACGCCAGTGCTGAGTTATTGCGAGATCATTCTGGTAAGCTTTCGATGCAACAAGCAATAGATATGCTGGAATGGGACAAGTTTCTAGCAACTATTACGCCGACATTACTTGAATTATTCAAGGTATATGCTGTGTCATGGAAAGCACTGGAAGAAGAACGAGTAGCTACGGTTGCGAGACGTTACCATAACATGTGTAACAAAAAGAAAAACCCGGCGCATTGGGAGTTGTGTTCGATTAAGGTGCAGCAAGTTATTGATGAAATAAATAGTCAAGTACTTAAATTAATTACAGTTGAACAATATGGAGAAATCTACAACTCGATTACAGAAAACATTAATAGGTTAGAGTCCCCACTATCAGCTATATCTGGTAAAGACTATCTTTTAAAGTCTTTGCGTGAGTACTTAGCATCAAAAGGGGCAAATTATAGTTGTGATAATGGTTTTAAGTTTAAATTAGCAAGGTATTGTAACACTGAACCATTAGCTGAATTAGGTGATGCAATAATTCATACAATCAAAAATGGACCTTACCTACAAACTTAGTAATAGAAAACCAGTCTTCGACTGGTTTTTCCAATTCCTTTAGCTCTAAGCATTCATAGAGGAATTAACTAGGGAATTAACTGGACACCCAGCCTTAATAGCTCAGTAGTTAACCTCGACTATGCTTTGGTTAAGCATTGAACAAGGAGATTTGTATGCCGCGCCCTCGCAGTGGTAAACGGTTAACTGGACACCCAGCCTTAATGGCGCAGTTGTTAACCTCCGACTATGCTTGGGTTAAGCATTAAACAAGGAGGTTTGTATGCCGCGCCCTCGCAGAACTCAGATAAGTGTTGAAGACACTCCATATTACCATTGCTGTAGCCGCGTTGTTCGGCGTGCGTTTTTGTGTGGCGATGATGCCTATTCTGGAAAAAACTATGACCATCGCCGTGGTTGGGTTGAGTCACTACTGTTTGAACTTGAAGCCGTTTTTGCCATTGATGTGGCAGCCTTTGCGGTAATGTCGAATCATCTACATGTGGTGCTGCGGGTCGATATCGACAGTGCAAATTGTTGGACTGACTGCGAAGTACTTGAGCAATGGCATAAGCTGTTTAAAGGCGATGAGTTAACGCAAAAATTTGCGCAAGGAGAGCTTGTTGAGGCGCATGAGGTCAACAGATTAAGGCATTCAATCGCCATTTATCGCAGTCGATTATGCGATATTTCATGGTTTATGCGCTGCCTTAATGAAACGATAGCAAGACAAGCAAATCAAGAAGATAACTGTACTGGTCGTTTTTGGGAAGGACGCTTTAAATCCCAAGCCTTACTTGATGAAGCTGCCGTTTTAGCCTGCATGTCTTACGTTGATTTAAATCCCATCAGAGCGCAACTGGCTGATACGCTAGAACAATCCGACCATACCAGTATTCAGCTGCGCATTCGGGCCGCATTAAAAGGTGAACAACCTAAAAATTTACTACCTTTTATCGGTAATGAGCGCGTGAACCAGCCCAATGGCATTGCGTTTTCCTTAACGGATTATCTCGAATTAGTGGATGATACAGGCCGAATCATCCGCAATGATAAACGTGGGACAATAAGTGCAAATAGCGCTAAGTTACTGACAATATTAAATATCCCCCATGAGAATTGGCTCAAGCTGTCCACTGAATTTGGCAAGCTATTTCATGGTCCGGTGGGTACGCTGCAAGAACTCACTGATTACTGTGAACATCTAGAAAAGCGACGACGGCACTTTGCGGCAAGCTGTCAGCACTTTCACAGCAACTAACTGTAATACTGCTTAACCAAACCAATCACTGCCCATTTGTTTTATTGGGTGGGTTAGCATGTCTTAAATACACCATTTTTTAATGAATTAGCTCATTTTTATGCCTCAGCTTCAGCTCTTCAACTTTTGATGACTCTCATTTAAGCAATTTTAGCTCGAACAAGTTGTAGACAAACCAAAAGTGCATTATGTTGTTGATCTAAAATGGATGGCCAGATTTTTTATGGAAGGTAAGATGCCATGGCGTTAAGCATTGAAATTATATTGACTTATAATGCTTTTAAAGAAGCATATGAATTGTGGGATATGGCAGGATTTACTGATGCTTTAAAAGAGTTCGAAGGGCTTCAATATGTCAGCTATAACCACACACCACACAGTATAAAAATTGAAAACCTAAATAGAAGCCTGAAAAAATCAAAAGAATATTATTCATTCCATGTTGAAAGCCCTGCAAGGGCCAAAAATGAATTAGTTTATATCAGTTACTTAAATCCATCTGGCAGTAATACCGGAAAGTTAGATATTCATAAATTCGACAATCTTATCAAAAATAGAGAATCATGGTTAAAAAACATATATTCCCATGAAACATTCATTCAATGTCGAGTTTATAACACTGAATACAGCCGCATCCAGAATATGAGTGACATTCAATCGTATGAGCTTTACGGCTTAAAACATGACCATTTGCCCAAAGTTAACAATGGTATGCCATACCCTCTAAATCTGGATGAAATTGATACTTCTTGCAATCCTGGTTATTGGACTTTTCGAAATGGTTATTTGGAATCAGTAGGTTCTGAAATGTGGCTTGGTAAACACTTTTTCAATAGGGTAAATTTAAGTGTTGATGATTTAAAAAAAGTGAATTGGCTCGAGTTAAAAGAATTGGATAATGGAGTTATTTACATTAAATCATATGAATATCCATTCGATAGTAGCGAAGGCGAGCAAAAGGATATTCAGGAAAAATTAAGACACTTGCTCTATTCAAATACAAACCTATCTGATAATGAGTCGAAAAATGACTCAGATGTTGGCTGTAGAATACTTATAGAAAGAAAAGATCGAAAAATTACGTTCTCCGAATGGATTGAAGCTATTTATAAAGTACAAGAGGTCAAGTTTGATGGTAACCCTGAAATTTTCAAAAACCCAGAGACAGGTGATATAATTACTATAAGAGGAAACCCAAGTATAGTTGCTGTTAACTTCAGCAATACACAGTCTAAAGAAGAATGGAGAACTTGTATTTATTTTAAGGATGGCAGCGTGATGTTCGATGCTATTAATTATATTGAAGATATTGAAGATATTGAAGATATTGATAATCGACTTAAGTTAGCTATCTCAAATATTGCTAAAGAACTAGATGCAAATATCGTAGGTTATGGTGGTGAGGTCTACGATTGGTAATCTCGTTTATGCCTCATAATTGGGCATTATATCATCCATAAAACTTACAAGCTTTGTAAATACCAACATGGTTAACCAGAATATTCACGAGATGACCGCATACCCAATAAACTGAAAATTTGAGCACCAAGGATGAAACAGAGTATAACTCGCCTCACCTATCAGCCATAACGAACACCCATAAACAACACTCTTTATTGACTTTTCAAGGCTCTCTTCCATTTAAACACCTAAACAAAAAACGCCCTGCGGATTAGGCAGAGCGTTTGTGGATAAACCCGTGTGATAAAAGGCGTTTAGCCTTTCATGTCCTTTTCCATATCTTCGTAGGAAGTATGGCGAACGTCTTTACCTTTCACATAGTAGATAATGTATTCACAGATATTTTTACAACGGTCGCCAACACGCTCAACCGCACGTGCTGCCCACAGTACGTCTAAGACGTCTGGGATAGAACGCGGATCTTCCATCATATAGGTCATTAACTGGCGGATAATCCCTTCGTATTCACGGTCAAGCTTGGCATCTTCTTTGTGCAGCTCTAAGGCTGTATCGGCATCCATACGGGCCAAAGCATCTAAGGTCGCGTGCAACATACGGGTCGCGTGACGGCCCATATTTTCAATGCTAACCAGTAAAGGTTGTTGATTATTCAAACGCTTATCTAACGCTGCTTTAGCGATACGCACGCAGGCATCACCAATACGCTCAAGATCGGCGATGGTTTTTGAGATGGCGATAATCAGCCGTAAATCGCTGGCCGCAGGTTGACGCTTGGCGATAATACGGGTGCACTCTTCGTCGATAGACACTTCCATGCCATTAACCTTGTGATCGCCCTCGATAACACGCTGCGCGAGTTCAGCATCCAGCGCGCTGAGTGCGTCAATGGCTTGCTCTAGCTGACGTTCAACCAAGCCACCCATAGCGAGTACGCGGTTACGGATATCATCCAGCTCAGCGGTAAACTGTCCTGAGATGTGCTTACTTAAATTCATGTTTTCCATTTAGCCAACCTTTTACTTAACTGTTTACCAAGCATGCTCAAAGCCTGCGGTTGCGGCTTTATCCGATAGCGACCGAGCTAATTAACCGTAACGTCCTGTGATGTAATCTTCGGTCTTACGTTTTTTCGGCGTGGTGAAAATCGTATTGGTATCAGCGTATTCGACCAATTCACCCATATACATAAAGGCCGTTTGATCCGATACCCGCGCCGCCTGTTGCATGTTGTGAGTCACGATAACCACAGTGTATTTAGTCTTAAGCTCGGTGATGAGCTCTTCAATCGTCAATGTCGAAATAGGATCGAGTGCCGATGTGGGTTCATCGAGTAATAACACTTCTGGCTCGATGGCAATGGCACGGGCAATCACCAGACGTTGTTGCTGACCGCCAGATAAACCAAAGGCGTTATCGTGCAATCTGTCTTTCACTTCGTCCCAAATTGCCGCGCCGCGCAGTGAACGCTCGGCCGCTTCGTCGAGTTCACGACGGTTATTCAGCCCTTGCAATCTCAAACCATAAACGACGTTTTCATAAATCGACTTAGGAAACGGATTCGGGCGCTGGAACACCATGCCCACGTTACGGCGCAGGGCCGCGACGTCGATTTTCTTGTCGTAAATATTCTGGCCATGCAGCAAAATTTCACCGTCGATATGGCAGTTATCCACCAAGTCGTTCATGCGGTTAATACAACGCAGCAGCGTCGATTTACCACAACCACTGGGGCCGATAAAGGCGGTCACTTGCTTCTTGGGGATCTTCATCGATACATTAAACAGCGCTTGTTTACTGCCATAGCGCAAGTCTAAGTTACGGATCTCCAACGCGGTGTCGGTCTGGCTTAAGTTCGCTAAATCAAAGTTGTTGGTTTTCATTGCTGTCGAATCTATAGAAATCATATTCAGTCCTAATACTTTCAGGATAATCGCTGATTAGTGCTCAAGCGAACGATATTTTTCACGCAAGTGGTTACGTACGCCAATGGCCGTCAAGTTGAGTGCCACAATCACAGACACCAGCAAGAAGGAAGTTGCATACACCAGAGGACGTGCCGCTTCAACGTTAGGACTCTGGAAGCCCACATCATAAATATGGAACCCTAAGTGCATGAACTTACGTTCTAAATGCACAAACGGGAAGTTAAAGTCCAGTGGTAATGTTGGGGCTAATTTCACTACACCTACCAACATCAGTGGTGCCACTTCACCGGCGGCGCGGGCGACCGCTAAAATCAAACCCGTCATGATAGCTGGGCTCGCCATTGGGATCACAATGCGCCACAGTGTCTCAGCTTTCGTTGCGCCCAGTGCCAAACTACCTTGACGCACCGCACTTGGGATACGGCTCAAACCTTCTTCGGTCGAAACGATAACCACAGGCAGAGTCAAAATCGCTAAGGTCAATGCCGACCAAATCACCCCTGGCGAACCAAAGGTCGGTGATGGTAATGCTTCAGCGTAAAACAGTTGGTCGATAGAGCCGCCCATCATGTAGACGAAGAAACCTAAACCAAACACGCCATACACGATTGATGGCACACCCGCTAAGTTGATTACCGCAATACGGATCATCTTAGTGATTGGGCCTTTCTTAGCGTATTCATGTAGATAAACCGCCGCGACCACACCAAATGGCGTCACGATAACGGCCATCAACATCACCATAAACACAGTACCGAAAATCGCTGGGAAAACGCCGCCTTCGGTGTTAGCTTCACGCGGGTCGTCACTCACAAAACGGCCGATACCGACGAACCATTTACCAATTTTGCCGATTAGGCTTAAGTGGTTCACATAGGTCACATCCAGCACTGTATCTAGCTTAAGCTCGACTTCTTCACCGCGCATATCACGCACGATTACTGAATCTCGCGCCGCGTCATCACGCAGGGCAAATAACTCTTTTTCAAGCACTAAGTAATCTTTTTGCAGTTGCGCTCGCTTGGCCACTAAGTCAGCTTTATTGCTGTCGGTCAGTTCGCCATCAAGCTCGTATCGACGCTCCTGTAAACGCAGTTTTTCAATGGCGTAGTTAATCGAGCCAATGTCTTGCTTCTGCAAATCGACCGCTTTGTCCGATAAGGCTACTGCGCGGTCGATATGCTCCATTAAGGAGGATTCAATCGCATCGTTAACTAAATCCAGACGCTTGCCATTTTCAATCACGGCGATTGGATAACCGTAGAAGTTACCGTTTTTAGCCCGCTCAATCATGGCGACATCGCTTGGCGTAGAACGGCTCAGAATGTCAGTGCCTAATATCCAGCGGAAATCTAGCCCTACAAATTCGCGGTTACCGGTTTTCACTAAGTAACGGGTGACGAACTCGCCAGGATGTTCCTTAAACACATGGCCCGCAGCAATCAAACGCTCAGTCGGTACTTCTTCCCTATCGTAAACTTCACCAATTAAGGTCGAACGTACGCCCGTGTTATCTTCGAGTTCCCACTGGTAAACCGTTGCTGGCCAAAAGTAACTTAAGCCACGCCAAGCGATTAACAGTAATAAGCCTAAGACGGCAATCAAACTGATGCTCACCGCACCGCCCGTCATCCATATCCATGGCGAGCCTGATTTTACCCACTTACCCATTGCACAAACCTCTCAAGGTCACTGGCGAAATAGTATTTAATGTCATTGTCTTATCCCCGTTACAGCGAGCTATAGCGTTCACGTAGACGCTGTCTCACCACTTCTGCAATGGTGTTAAAGAAGAATGTAAAGATGAATAGCACGAATGCCGCGAGGAAGAGCACACGGTAATGCGAACTACCGATAGCCGACTCAGGCATTTCAACCGCAATGTTTGCTGCCAAGGTTCGCATCCCTTCGAACACGCTCCATTCCATAATGGCGGTGTTACCGGTGGCCATCAGTACGATCATGGTCTCGCCCACAGCGCGGCCTAGGCCCATCATGATGGCCGAGAAAATACCTGGACTTGCCGTTAACAACACCACACGAGTCAGTGTCTGCCAAGGCGTCGCACCTAAGGCTAAGCTGCCGTTCGATAAATGACGTGGCACAGAGAAAATCGCATCTTCCGCGATAGAGAAAATCGTAGGAATAACCGCAAAGCCCATGGCGATACCCACTACCAGCGCGTTACGTTGGTCGAAGGTGATGCCCAGTTCGTTGGTGATAAATTGACGGGTATTACCATCAAACAGTGCCACTTCGATGATTGGGCTGACCGCAAAAGAGAACCAACCCACAAAACAGACCACAGGGATCAACATCAGCTCTTGGTACACTTCGGGTAAACGTTGTTTCCAAATAGCAGGTAACTTACTCCAGCCATAGGCCGAAGCGAGAATCGAGGTCGGCAACAGGGTCAGTAAAATCAAGATACCGGGGAGATGTTCTTCAATCAGCGGCGCTAACCACAGACCCGCCAAGAAACCTAAGATAACCGTCGGTAAGGCTTCCATGATTTCGATGGTCGGTTTCACTAAACCGCGCACCTTAGGCGACATAAAGTAAGCGGTGTAAATCGCACCGGCAATGGCTAAAGGCACGGCAAATAACATGGCATAAAATGCCGCTTTCATTGTGCCGTAGGCCAATGGCATTAAGCTCAGCTTAGCTTCGAAATCGTCAGAACCCGAAGTCGATTGCCATACGTATTTAGGCTCTGGATAACCTTCATACCATACCTTGTCCCACATGGCGCTCCATGACACTTCTGGGTGTGAGTTTTCCACACTGAAGATATGCAGCTTTTTGTCCGCTTCAACGACTATGCCGTTTGAGCGTGGGGTAAATCCCATTTTACCGGGGTTTTTAAGGTCGAATTTTTCGTCAAACAGTTCACGATGACTCGTGGTATAGAGCAATGTCAGCTCGCCCTCAGGGCTCACAGTCGCAAAACTCTTACGGTAGAATTCAGAGGTAATGGACTCAATAGGCGGTAAGTCATCAAACTGGCGGATTTCTTGATATAAACGCCCTTTTGGACCACTGACTTGGAAGTACTGGGCCACAATACCTGTGTCGTAGCTGACCAGTAACGAACTTGCGCCCGCCAGCAAAGCCACGTTATTCACTTGGGCTTTAGCACGTTCAACATCAATCACCTGCAGCAGATCTAAGCTGTCAGTATCACGGATGTCGTACACGAAGATTTTATTGCCAGTTTGCAACATCAATTGACGTTGATCGGGCGTCATCAGCTCATGGGAGACTTTCTTCGGTGCATCTTGAATTTGTGACGTCGTAGACACCCACTCCACTTCTTCAGTCATCATGTTCTCTTGCCCTTCGAGGCGAGTCAGGCGCCAAACGCCGCTCTCATCTTGATAGGCAAAGCTCATTTTGTCTGAACTGTAGGTGAAGGTCAGTTTATGAATCGCACTGCCCGTTTCATCGACTGTAATTGGGGTTTCGCCTGCGGGATAACGCAGTTTAGGCGTGATTAAGCGCTTGTTGTTTGGATAACTTAAACCAAACTCTAGGCCAGCCACTAGGACCTGACCATTACTTAATCCCAGCGCAAAACGCTGTTCGCTCGGCACGGCAACGGCGGCACTGGTCACAGTCACGCCCGCTGGCAACGGCGGTGTAAAGCTAGAAAGTAGGCTACCGTCGGCAACGGTATAGAAGTCCACTTGGCCATCAACGGCCACACGGTACATCACCTCATTTTGCTCTTCAGCGCCCACCATTAAGGTCGGTACATCCGCATGCTGATAGCTCACCGTCTTAACCGGCGTGACATCAGCACTATCGAAAATGGGTTTAATCACATACAACAGATAAAAGAAGATCAACAATAAGGCGACAAACACCATAGTGCCGCCGATAGTGACGCCGATTTGCGCCGCTTTATCCTTAAATGCCCTGCGATTCGAGCGTCCGCCTTTAAGCATACTGTGCGATGCAGAACCAGGTTGAGTGACCTGACTTTCCATTAAGAACCTCTATTATTAATAGCCAGCGAGTTTTTTCGCTAGGATTTGCCGAGTGCTATGCTTACACTGTTTGAACGTAAACTGAGCAATAACAACATCCTTTATTCTAAGTGCGTTGGATTATATGACGCAAAGATGACAGTTGTGTTACACCCCGTTTTAAAACAGGTGCCTTTTACAAAAAATAGGAGTCAGTCACTATGCTACGATATTTGATCACACTACAAGCACCTGATAGAAAAGGATTAGTAGAACAAATCGCCCATGCGGTGAGCCGTCACGGCGGCAACTGGCTCGACTCGGAATTGCGCCATATCGACGGTATCTTTGCCGCTATTCTGTTACTTGAAGTGCCTTCACTGCGTATGGATGAGCTTATTGAGGCGCTGGAGTGCATCGATAGCCTCACCCTCACCTACGCCAAAACCTCGGTCGCGCTTAAACCCATCAAACGCCTAAGCTACAACCTAGTGGCCTATGACAGACCCGGACTCGTGCTCGATATCTCAAATAAGATCAACGCCCTTGGCATCAATATCGAGCAGTTTAGTAGCCAATATGAAACCGCTGGCCACACAGGTATCGCTCTGTTTCGGGCGACTATCGGCCTTGGACTCACAGATCTCGCCCAAGAAGAGCAACTGGTAGCATCCCTCTATGCCCTGGGTGATGATCTCGTGCTCGATAGATTAAGCCGTTAACCTTTACGACGAGCTAACACTTATCACACTCGGCACATTTAGAGCGTGCATTTGCCATAGCACTTTCAAACTGCACGAAAATGGCACTTAAAAACGATTTGAAGATGCTAAAAATACAAACGCCGCTAAGCAGATGCCAGCGGCGTTTTTTGTTTAAGTCACTTTTTGATGCCGAGATTTGACTAAGTAACGCAGCGGCACTTGGGAGATCAACATCCCCAATAACATCAAGCCACAGCCGAATAATGCCCGCACACTCAAACTCTCATCGAGGAAGATAATGCCACCAATGGCCGCAAATACCGTTTCTAAACTGAGGATAATCGCCGCATGGGCTGGATGCGCATTTTTCTGTGCTAACACTTGCAAGGTATAAGCAATCCCCACCGAAATCAGCCCAGCATAGAAGAGTGAACCCCAAGCCGCCATCACACCATCGAGCGTGGTGACTTCAATCACCGCCGACACCATCAAGCTCAGCACGCCGCAGACGAAAAACTGCATCATGGCTAACACCACGGGCGAAATCCGCTTGGCAAAATGATCCACCGCCAGAATGTGCAATGCCCAAAACAAGGCGCCCACCAACTGCAAGGCATCGCCATAACCTATGCTCATGCCATCTTTAACGCTTAAAAAATACAAACCGACTGCGGCAATCGCGCAGCCAAGCCAAGTATTCAAGCCTGTCGTATGTTTTAGCGCTAACCCAAGCACAGGCACTAACACTATATATAGACCAGTGATAAAACCCGCGTTCGCTGCTGTGGTGTATTGCAAACCGACCTGTTGAAATGACGCGCCCGCAAACAGTAAACCCCCGACCAGCAAACTGCCGCGCACTAAATCCTTTGGCGCACTCACATGCAGCTTATTTTGCCGACGCAAGTACCACACCAAAGGCACTAAGCTAAACGTCCCCATTAAAAAGCGAATACCATTAAACGCAAAGGGGGAAAGATGTTCCATACCTAAGGTTTGGGCGACAAATCCAAAGCCCCAAATCGCGGCGGCAAGCAGTAATAACAGGTTGGCAGGCAAGATAAATTCTCAGCGAACAAAAAGATCACAAGATTACCTAGCCGCGTGAGACTTGTCCAAACATGTTGCAACTTTGTAGTTAAACCCTCTCTGGGAGCGGTTACTTTTTCGCTTGCGACTGCAAGTGTTTAGCTTGACTGAGGATCTCATTTAAAAACACGGAATCCGTTTGTTTTGCCAGTAGCACGGCTTTATCGGAGGCTTTTATCGCCTGCTCAAGTTGTCCATCCAGATCATAGGCGGTCGCTAAACTGTCCCATAACACCTCTGAATTGGGGAACACGCGCGTCCCCTCTGCGAGAATTTCAACGCCCCAAGCTGTTTTTTGTTCATAAGTCGCTTTGAGTCCATAAACATTATATTGCTGAGCAAAGAGTGGAAATTCATAGCCAAACTCAGCGCTCTTTTGTCGATAGAAGTGTTTTATGTCCTTGAGTGGCATAACGGCAATTTCAGGCACAGCATTCCAACCGACAAAAAGGGTCTTTAATGCCTCAATATTGCCAACAAGCGGCGTACTGTCGTGGGTTTCATCGGGGAAGTGTTTGTAAAACCAATGCAGTTGCTTTGATGCGTTCCCCGTGGGGCTTGTGCCTAAGCTGCCTTGCAACTGCTTAATTTGCGCCGCAAACGCGCTCGCCATTTCATTGGGTTCACTTGCCATACTCAAAAACCAGCGCAGTGGTTTCGCACGCTTGGCTGGTAATAACTCTGCCGACTTAAGCACTAGCCAATCACTGTCCCATCATAAACTGGGACTGATTGAAATCACTGCATCAAATTGGCTATTTGGCGTCATAGCCACATAACTCGTAAACAGCCCAGCGAAGGAGTGACCCGTGAGTATTTGATAATCCGAGGTGCGGTATTTTTGGCCTAATGTACTGAGCAGCTCTTGCTCTAAAAATTGCCTGAACCGTTCAGCACCACCGGAGCTGTCTTTAAATTTATCGATTTGAGTCGGCGTGAAATACTTCATCCGTTGATCCGAACTCACGCCAACGGTGATCATTTCCGGAATAATGGCATAAGTACTTAAAAAGCCAACATTCGCCGCCACATGCTCAAATTGGATAGAGCCATCTAATACGATTAATACCGGATAGTTAAAATCGTTGGAATGCGCATAGGTATCTGGCAAATGGATTTGTAAGCTTATGTCATCATTCAAAATTTCTGAATGAATTACCGTCTTATCCGTCTGTGCGAAGACAGCCGTTGAAAAGAAGAACATCAGCACTAAAACCAACCGCATAAGTACACCTCCATTTGTAATGCTGGGTAACTTACTGGTTTTCATCATAAGACTCAAATCATTACCCTCAAAAAGTCTGATTAAGATGATGGAGTTGAGTACAGTTTACAAAGACTCACTCAATCAGCTCATTCAATCGACTAATTCAATCGACTCTGGTCATTAACGCCATCAATCGGCTCGCTTATTGACTGACTTATCGATTCACTTACCGATTCACTTATCGCCTTACTTATCGAAAAATCCTATCTAAACTGGCTTGGATAATCTTGTATACTGACGGCCACGCAATGACGATATAACGAAAGCGTGCACTAGACCGCATGATGAGCGACTAAGCTGCACCAGAACGCAACACATTAGGATTACCATGTTAGGAACGCTAAAGAAGATGCGCGTACAGTTAGATGACGCGCAACAAGTGCAATATCAACTCGTTGTCGGTGATGAGTTACTCCCGCTCAATCCATTGATAGGCAAGCAATTAACCTTGACCCACACAGGCAATATCTTCTGCTGCAACTGCGGTAAAAAAAGCAAGAAGAGTTACTCGCAGGGCCACTGTTTTGTCTGTATGCAAAAGCTGGCGAGTTGCGATATGTGCATCATGAAGCCGGAAACTTGCCATTACGACCAAGGCACTTGCCGCGAACCCGAGTGGGCCCAGAGCCACTGTTTTGTGCCGCATTATGTGTATTTGGCGAATACTTCGGGCGTCAAAGTCGGCATTACCCGCCACACTCAGCTGCCCACCCGTTGGATTGACCAAGGTGCCACCCAAGGTTTGCCGATTTTTAAAGTGTCAACAAGACAACTCTCAGGTCTGGTCGAAGTAGAATTGGCCAAACTGGTCAACGATAAAACCCATTGGCAAGCCATGTTAAAGGGCCACGCCGACGATATCGATTTAAATGCGAAAGCCGCAGAACTGATCCCGCAAATTGAGGCTAAGTTGCATGAAATCGGTATGCAAAAAGGCGATTACAGTATCGAGCGTTTAGATGAAACGATTCAGCCGATTCATTATCCTATCAACACCTTTCCTAAGAAGATCACTTCCCACAACTTTGATAAAAACGGGGTTGTGAGCGGGATTTTGCAGGGGATTAAAGGTCAGTATTTAATGTTCGATACCGGCGTGATTAACATTCGTAAGTTTTCATCCTACGAGATCAGCGTCGAGCACGACTGATAGCCTGAAATCGAAACGGGACTTGCCCCGTTAAAATGAAAAAGCGCGGCAGTTTTCACTGTCGCGCCCTTTATTGAGATGGCTGTCACTAAAATACCATGTCCCACCATTCAAAAATGGGAGCTAGCGCCACAAATGTGGGACCGAGCCGCTCAATTAAGCACTAATACCGTTTACTAATCCCGTTTATCTGACGAATGCTCCTATCAAGATGCTGATTCACTCAGGCTAGCACTGAAACGAAGCAAGACTAAATCGCTGGCTAAGGTGCCACATTAACCGATGGCATGTTGGCCACCATGCTGGCAATAAGACTGTCGAAGTTTTCGGTTAGCTCATCCATCTTTTTAATGTTGCCAAAGCCTTGGGCAAGGACACGCCAAATGGGTTCGTCACCACCGCCCTTTATTTTGGTCGGCTTAAACAGTGCTATCACCACAGTGCCCTTGTCATACTTTTTAGTGTTCACACCTTCGGTCGAAAGCCCAGCAACCAAACCTGTTACCGCCAGAATTTGCTCATCGCTCATTTCAGTGCCCATGGCAACACCAAACCCGACCTGAAAATCTGCCAGTTGTGGGTCTTCAACCCAGCGATATCCCTTATTCTGCAAACTTTGTTTGAGTACATCTTGCATGTGCTGCAACACTTGCTGCGGCTCTAAGCGCTTGTCTGTGATAATTTTTTGAAACTTGGGATGCCAAGTGTACGTCATGGCGGTTGGTGGTAATTCACTGAGATCGCCAGACATCACGACTGTGGTTCGCAGCGGCTGCGCCGCGTTATCCGTCACAGTCACGCACCCAGTAAGACCTAAAACGCCCGTGAACAGCAGCACTAACACAGCTAAATATCTATTGAGCACTCGGCTAATATCTAGATGTAGTCCTCGACTTAGGCTTAGATCCTGCCTTCGACTTAGGCCCCGATTAAGCTCTCCACTTCGCTCTCGATGTAACGCGTTATGCAGCGGATTGATCATGCACTGTTCCCTCATTTTATAAAATTCTGTCTAAGGATAGTCGCTATTGCTAAAACTGAAAGTTGATATGCATCATAGTGTTAAATCAGCATATTCCAATATAGATTGATGTTCTCGCCATCACAGGGAAATCACCAGCCTGCGCTAATACTCTCCATTCAATATTGAGCCTCTTAGTGCTTCAACCTATTTTGTTATTCTTTTTCGTTTATAAACTCGCTATGCCGTATAGGCGCGGCAATATTTAACCGCTAGAATGCCTCGCCTGCGCTGCAATCAAACGCTGCAAAAACTTGCTAGCCACACAGTATTGCGCAGGCAGATGCGTCGGTCGCAGCCGAAATATCGCCATTAATCACAATGCCATACAACGAAAATGAAAGGTGTGAGATCTATCTATGGAGTTAATACTCGCTATCGCGCTATTCGCCTTCTCATCGGGGATCACCCCAGGGCCGAACAACATTATGCTGATGACCTCAGGGGTTAACTTTGGCGTAAAACGCAGTATTCCGCATCTGCTGGGAATAAGCCTTGGCTTCCCAACGATGATCCTCGCGATCGGTTTGGGCTTAAGTGCGCTCTTCCAAAGCTATCCTATCATCCATCAAGTGATTAAAGTCGTCGGCATAGGTTACCTTTTGTATCTGTCTTGGCTTATCGCCAACAGCAGTAGCAAGATGGAAGGCAAAGCCATTGCCAAACCCTTCAGTTTTATCCAAGCTGCGGCGTTTCAATGGGTGAATCCTAAGGGCTGGATCATGGCGGTGGGCGCGATTGCAACGTTCACATCAGTACAGCAAGATTTAACCCCACAGGTCATCACTATCGCGACAGTATTTTTATGTGTCGCCTTCCCCTGCGCCATTGTGTGGCTCGGTTTTGGCGTGGCCCTTAAGCGCATTTTAAAAAATGAGCGCCAACAGAAGATCTTCAATATCACTATGGCAGTCTTGCTTGTGGCGTCTATCATCCCTATGATCGCCCCCTAATTTTTGTCAGCACGAGTCACTACCACCATGAACGAAATCGACATGATCATTAAACAAACCGACAACTGGGTCAAAAAAGTGATCATGAAATACAATATTTGCCCCTTCGCCAGACAAGAAGTCGAGCGCGGCAGTATTCGGTATCTAGTGGTGGAACAAACCAAAGTCAAACTCGTGCTAAAGGCATTGATTGAAGAGTGCCAATACCTCGACGCCCACCCCGAAGCCGAAACCACACTGTTTATTCTGCCCCGAGGTTTTGAGGGCTTTTATGCCTATCTCGACCTCGTCGACATGGCAACCGATACGCTTATCGAGCACGAGTACGAAGGCACTTACCAACTCGCCACCTTCCACCCAGACTATTGTTTCGATGGCGAACCACAGGACGGGGCAGCCAACTTCACCAACCGCGCCCCCTATCCAACCCTGCACATCATTCGCGAAGCCAGCATGGAGCTCGCTCTTGCCAGCTACACAGATCCCGAAACCATCCCAGAACGCAACATCGCCTTTTGCGAACGCAAAGGCAGCGACTTTTTCGTTAAGTTGTTAGCAGAGTGCATGGGGAAATAGCTTAAGCGCCTCAGAAATAACTGAGAGAGATGGTAAATATAAGAAGTTGTAGAGTAATCACTTAACCTTGGTATCCAAAAATTAAGCACTGTCACTCCAGTGACACGCCGTAAACTCGTCCCTGAGGGCTCGACGACGGCATCCATGCCGCCAACGGTCACTTTCATGCCAGTGCTTAATGCCGTGGATTTTTGTGTATACCTACTGACCGCGAAGCCAAGATAGCAGGCTAAAAACGGGACAACAGATCTGCTTGCTCAGCTATATTTTTGCTTTTACGGCTCAAAAATACCAGATTGTGATACCAAGACAGAAATAGCCATCTAAGCAGACAGTGCTTTGTCCCTTACTTGCACAACTCCAATAAGGAAAATACTATGCCTGACCTGTCTTTTTCTTGCGGCATAACACACTCCAACATCGAAAAATTATTTCAATCTTATGGAAAATGCAAACTCCAGGTTTTAATTTAAATGACTTGATTTTCGTCTTTCAAAACTGCTTATTCACCGATGTTTGCGCTCATAACCAGTACATTTATACCTTTATAATTGACCTGCTCTATAGGCTCAAAGCCGTGTTGCAAATACAAACCTCCGGTTAAATCCTCTGTTTGAAGGTACAGGTTTTTAACGCCTATTTTATGCGCTAGCGATATTATCTCTTTTACTAGTTTTGAGGCGACTCCTTGTCCCCTAGCCTGCTTAGTGACGTAAACACCACCAAGCCAAAATTCAAATTCTGGATATATGTCCATTTCTCGAATTTTTAGCTCTGCTGATCCAGCAAGAACGCCATTCACTTTCCCGATGATCAGAATTGGAGCGGTATCTCGATTTATAGATGCTGAAACTTTTTTAACTACTTCGTCCTCGGTATAACTACCACTATCTCGGCACCATTCGTTGAAATACCATTTAGCGACAGTTTCTATAGCTGAAGGATTATCGGCAAGTAATGAAATTTCCATATATCTCCGTACATGTATCACGCTCACTTAAGCGTTTTACTTACTTTGGTTAAAATGCTTGTGGAACGAAGCAGCTTTGCGGAAGGTATAAGATAAACTTAACCTCCACGCTTATTCTAAATACTTGCTAAAAGCTGCCTAATTTGGTCATGAGCCTAGAAGTATCATGAACATACACGGACAACCACACTTTTATTTGTTTTATGAACAACATCTTACTAACTTAACTCTACCAAGCAAAAGGATTGCCGTACTGGATTACTTTATAGGGATGTAAAACGAGGACTTCGGAAGCCATAGCAAATTTGGCCATGAGAGCAAGGAGCTTACAACTCCGTAGGGCGTCTTTGGTGGATATGACGAACAGTACTTTTTGATCAACTCTTGATTAAATATCAGGGGATAAAGATCCACCACTTTGACTTTGAAAACTAAAAACGAAGTTAGAAAGTAGACTATATCTAAAGCGTGTCATCATTAGTTACACCTGCGATATTGCAACTGTAACCACAGTCCAATATGTTCAGTTCATCAGGCTGTTACGAAACAAATCCACACTCAGTATTGCGCCACGCTAAATACTCCCGTTTGTTTTGATAGACGAACACTTGAACAGCCCCTGTTTCGCCAAGGATTTTCAACATTTGATAAAGGACTAAAATCACATGCTCAATATGCTAAATCCGCTACGTAACACGTTGGCTTTATTGATGTTCGGCTGTTGTTATCCGATCGCAGTATCAGCCGCGACTGCCACACAAGATGATGCGGCGCAAAATGTCAGCATAAGCCGCGTTGAGCACGGGCTTTCCAGCTTAGTGGTTGCAAAAGGCGCCTCAGCGCAAAAGATGAACCTTGTGGATCGGATGCAATATTATCGGGTGCCTGCGGTCAGTATTGCGGTCGTCAATAATGGCCGCATTGAATGGGCTCGGGCTTATGGCGTCAATATTGCGGGAAAAGACGGCGCTAACGATGCGCAAAGCACGACACCAACAACATTATTTCAGGCCGCATCCATCAGTAAATCCCTCACCGCGCTGGCAGCATTGCATCTGGTTGAACAAGGAAAACTGCAACTGGACGGTGATATCAATAACCAATTGCACAGCTGGAAGCTGCCTGACAATGAATTTACCAAAGAGCACAAAGTCAGCCTGCGACAATTGCTTAACCACAGTGGCGGCATCAATGTTCATGGCTTTAAAGGTTATGCCGACGGGCAGCCTCTGCCCGACTTACTGGCGGTGCTAAACGGTGTTGCTCCGTCCAATACCGATGCGATTCGGGTCGAAGCCGTACCAGGCAACCAATGGAGCTATTCTGGTGGTGGTTACACTATCGCCCAATTGATGATGATTGAGGCCAGCGAACAGGATTTTCCGCAATTACTGCAACAAACCCTCTTTTCTCCTTTAGATATGCAGCACAGTTTCTTCGCACAAACCTTACCAGCCGAAGCGCGCAGCAATGCCGCTGCAGGACATGATGAAAATGGCGCTGCAATTGCGGGTCTGTGGCATCAAAACCCCGAGCTGGCGGCAGCAGGTCTGTGGACGACGGCGACGGATTTAGCCAAAGTCATCATTGAAGTGCAACAGTCGGAGGCGGGAACGTCCAATAAAATACTCTCAACGGATATGACCAAAACCATGTTAACCCGACTATTGGGTGAAACCGGCCTTGGCTTTTTTGTTGAGCAACTGCCAGACCGGATTAGCTTTAGCCATAGTGGCGGCAATGAAGGCTTCCGCAGCCAATTATATGGTTATACCCAAACGGGTCAGGGAGCCGTTGTGCTGACCAACGGCGATAATGGTTCCGCCTTAATAAAGGAAATTCTGGCCAGTATTTCAGCCGAATATGACTGGCCAGAATTTAAAGTGACAGAGAAGTAAGCTGCTTAAATAAGGCATTAAATAACAGCACATTGAGCAGTAATGCGAAGAGAAACAGTGCATTGCCAGACGCCAGACTAAAAACCATTTAGCTGGCGGCTCGCTTTAAAATTGCGGCGACAAAATAGCAGCGATGATCGCCACAGAAAGCGCGAATAAGCCTTAACTCATTTAATGAGCAGGTAAATAGATCAGCCTGTTATTTATGATTAGGCAAACCAGCGCTTCATTTTTGCAAACAACGACTCACTGTAAAAAGGCTTGGCTTTTTCAACACAAAACTGTCCGAGGGGTTCTTGAACATCTGCGCGCATTTGATGCACTTTCACCTCCCAACTATTGGGGTCCATTTTGCGCTGCATTCTATCCACATCTGCCCTGATCCGGCTTAAATCATCGGCATCATCAGCGACAAACTGCACCATCAAACAGAGCGCATGATCTGTGCAACTCCTACTAAAATTCAACGAGTTGGATTCGATAAGGTAGGCTTTCTGGACACGCTGATAGTTTGAGAGTATTTCCTTTAACTCCGCAAAAATGGGCAGTTCATCACTGAAGACTTTGCCCAGAATAACCAGTGCGCCCCTTTGTTCAACCAAAGAAAAATCCGGTAATAGCATGTAGCGGATCTCATCTTCATCTAAGGTTTTCGACATATTACTGTTGGGATTCAGCGCCATATCGTTGCCCGACTGCAATAGCAGCTGAAAAATCGTGGCCGCTTCGAGTTCCATCACGCCATGGTACTCAGTGCCTTCGCTTTTCATCAGCTCAATGGCTTTATCAACCGCGGTTTGGGAGGTAAAAATAGGGGTAAAAGGATGATCGCTGCCATCTTCTAAGGGGATATACCATTGCTTGATGCTGATAGCGATAGCACCATCACCCGCCTGCGGCGCATCCTCGCTACCCTCACTCAAGATAAAGAGTTTTGCTTGGCTCAATTGCTGATAAAACGCCTCAGCATACGCATTATTGCTTAATGCCTTTTCAAAACATTGTTCGAGTGGATTGGTCGCTTCTAAGTGGTACAGCATTGACAAACATCCTTTTATTTAGCAGTTCAGTCCTTTCTTATCAAAGCGTTAAAATACTTTAAGCAATTCAATTAACACTGAACAGATAATATCGTGCGGGCATATTAAAACATTGGGCGCGGGGGATCTAGTACGCCCAGCCTACCTCTCTTTATGTTTATGCTTGCCATCAATGAAGACTGAGCGACAGATCTAACGAGGGACACACCTAAAAACTACAGTCTTAAGCCCCAAACATCGAAGGCATCACGGCTCAATTGTTCCCTAAAATCTGGGTGAGCGATAGCGATCAACGCTTGTGCCCGTTCGCGCAATGAACGGCCGCGTAGATTGGCAGCGCCATATTCGGTCACAATGTAATGCACATGGGCCCGAGTGGTAACGACACCCGCGCCGGGTGATAACACACTGGCAATACGGGAAATCGTGCCGCCCGCAGCCGTGCTGGGTAGCGCAATCACAGAGCGCCCACCTTCGGATAACCCAGCGCCGCGGATAAAATCCATCTGGCCGCCGACGCCAGAATAGATTTTAGTGCCAATCGAATCGGCGCACACTTGGCCAGAAAGGTCGACCTGCAGCGCCGAGTTAATCGCCATCACATTAGGGTTTTTACGGATAATGGACGTGTCGTTGACTTGCTCTATGTCCATAAAGATAACCGCAGGATTATCATCAACATAGTCGTATAATTTCTGGCTACCCAGGGCGAAACCTGTGACTAGTTTCCCCGGATAAAAACGCTTCTTGCTGTTGTTAATCACGCCCTTTTCAACCAGTTGTAATATACCGTCAGAAAATAGCTCAGTGTGAACGCCCAAATCCTTATGGTCGGTTAAGCAAGATAAAACGGCATCGGGGATTGCGCCTATGCCCATCTGCAGGCAATCGCCATCGCGTACCAATTGGGCGACATTTTTGCCAATGGCCAGACTCACGGCATCGCCCGTGCCGAAAGAATGGATCGGCAAGGCCGCACTTTCTTCATACACAGCAGCAAAACGGTCGATATGCATAAACCCATCACCGTGGGTGCGTGGCATTTGTGGATTGATATGGGCGATGATCTTGCCCGCCACTTGGCAGGCCGCAAGCGTGGCTTCGACCGAGATCCCTAAGGAACACATGCCGTGCTTATCGGGCGGCGACACTTGGATAATCGCAGTATCAATTTTTTGCTCGCCGGAGCGAAATAACTTAGGCACTTCAGACAGGAAAATCGGCACATAATCCGCATCACCACTTTGCAATAATGCCCGCGTCGGCAGACCACCGAAAAAACATCGATGGCGTAAATGTCCCTGTAAACTCGGATGGCTTAAGGATTCAGCGCCTTCGGTATGTAACTGTAATAAGGTGAGATTGTCTTTAGTGAGTGCGTGCTGCGCCAACGCATCGAGTAAGATACGCGGCGTGGCGCCCATGGAATGCGTCCACAGCGTCTCGCCACTTTGAATTAATGCAACGGCTTCGAG
The DNA here is from genome assembly GCF_052850535.1 of Shewanella sp. 1180_01. NCBI lineage: Bacteria > Pseudomonadati > Pseudomonadota > Gammaproteobacteria > Alteromonadales > Shewanellaceae > Shewanella > Shewanella sp. 1180_01. The sequence goes on along the minus strand of NZ_VXCT01000001.1, from coordinate 400,053 downwards.
CGCGCTATGACAAATGATTGCAGGCATAATGAATTCCCTTCCCTAAGCATGATGGCGGCAATGGCCCTAGCGGTAGTGTAAGGGATATCCTAATTAAGCAATATCGATTTCAATGGCTTAGCGCGACTGTTTCTCTATAGTTTGCGCTATATCAAAACTCGGCACTTTGCTCTTAGCAAAAATGCCGAGCACAGGGCTAATCCAAGCGCTTAGAGAATCTCATACTGGCGATAAATAGCCCGATACAGGTAAAACCTATCATCCACAGGGCATCAAATTGCAGATCCATCACTTGGGCATCGCGCAGCACTATGGCCCGTGACATGCGCATAAAGTGGGTTGCGGGTAAGGCTTCGGCAATCCACTGCGCCGCGATAGGCATGGCTTCGTAGGGGAACATAAACCCTGACAATAGAATCGATGGCAGCAGGATAAATACCGTCATTTGCATCGATTGCAACTGGGTTTTCGCTATGGTCGAAATCACTAATCCTAAAGTTAAACTGGCGCAAATGAACAACATAGCGGCAAGGGCGATGGAGTCGATTCCGCCACGAATCGGCACATCAAACAACAAATGCCCTGCGCTCAGGATAATGGTCACTTGCACAAAGCCGACGATCACATAGGGCACGATTTTACCCAGCATCAACTCCAGCGGCCGCACTGGCGTAGTGATCAAAAACTCCATATTACCCTGCTCGCGCTCACGCACTATGGCGGCGGAGGTAAACATCACCATGGTCATAGTCAAAATCACCCCCAACAGGCCGGGCACGATATTGACCACAGAGCGTTGCTCGGGATTAAAATATTGCACCACTTCAAAACTCGGCATCACGGTTTTTTGCGCTCTCCCTGCGACTTCATCCAGCGGCATTTGCCTAAGGCTACGAATGGTTGAGGCGACAACCGTATCAGAACCGTCCACCAGCCATTGCCCTACTGGCTGAGCTAAATATTGCTGACCCGCAAAGCTTGGATGCCGCACTAAACGCTCATCGAGATCGGCGGGCAAATACAGCACAGCTTTAACTTCGCCGCGAGTGATCGCCGCCTCTGCCTCGGCCGCACTTAAATAACGCTGTTTAAAATCCACCACCTGCGTCGCTTCTACCGCCTGCACCAATGAGCGGCTGTAGGCGGAATCGCTCAAATTCACTAGCCCCGCGGGCAGATGGCGCGCATCGGTATTGATGGCATAACCAAACAACATCAATTGCACCAGCGGGATCATGACTATCATGCCAAAGGTCATACGATCCCGTGATAATTGCCGCAGCTCTTTGACGACAATTGCAAAAATTCTACGCCACATGATCAGTTTCTCCCTTGGACACCCCAGCCAAACGCTCGCCGGTGCAAGTGACAAACACATCCTCTAGGCTAGCGCGCACTTCTTCCATCGTCCGGCTGGCAACCCGAGGTTTAAGCCAAGCGAGCGGATCTTCAATATCGCTGCGCACTAACACCCGCAAACGACTGCCGATTTGCGCCGCCGATAATACGGCAGACTCGCTGATCAATGATTGCTTTAAATTGCGTAAATCATCCCCTGAAATTTCAACCACCCGAGCGCCCATCGCCGCCATCAGCTGCTGGGGTGAACCGTCGGCGCGTTTTATCCCCCGCTCTAAAATCGCCAGACCGTGGCAACGCTCGGCTTCATCCATATAGTGAGTCGACACAAGAATCGTGGTGCCTTGGGCGCAGAGATCGAATAAGCGCTCCCAAAACTCGCGCCGATTCTCGGGATCGACCGCCGAGGTCGGCTCATCGAGAAACAGCAATTCGGGGTGATGCAAGGTCGCCGCCGCTAAGGCCAAACGCTGTTTCTGGCCGCCACTCATGGAGCCCGCCATTTGTTTCTCGCGGCCGACTAAATCGTACAGCGTAACTAACTCGGCTATCCGCAGCTTTGAGGCTCGGCGGTTCAAACCATAGATTTGCGCGACAAATTCTAAGTTTTCCCGCACCGAAAGATTGTCGTACAGGGAGAATTTTTGCGTCATATAGCCGATGCGGCGACGCAGTTTTTCCTCGGCGCCGGGTAAGGTTTCACCCAAGACGCGGATTTCCCCCGACGTTGGGCTCAGCAGCCCAGTCAACATGCGAATTGAAGTGGACTTTCCGCAGCCATTGGGGCCAAGAAACCCATAAATAGTGCCCTTGGGAATGGCGAGATCGAGGTTTTCCACCGCATTGACGCCGCCAAAGGCGCGGGTCATGCCTTGGGTCTCGATAGCAAAATCGGCGTGGCTCATGGCAACTCCACAGCTAATGCCATGCCCGTCGGCAAATCCTGACCTTCGGCAGAAATAGTAATATCAGTCAGATACATCAGCCGCGCTCGATCACGCTCATTAAGCGCATAAAATGGCGTGTAAGCAGGTTGACTGCGGATATTGCGCACTGTGCCAGTAATCGGTATCTCGCGGCCATCCACAAGAATATTGACGCTATCACCGGCCTTCACTCTATCTAACCAAGTCGCGGGCAGATAAACCCGCACATAGGGATCCTCACTCGCCAGCAAACCAATCAACTGAGTACCCGCAGCAATACGATCGCCTACTCGCCAAGGTAGGGTATCGACAACGGCGTCACGCGCCGCCACTAAGCTCAAGTCGGCTAAGGCTTTTTGTTCTATGGCGACACTGGCGCTGGCGGCGGCCACCGCCGCTTTGGCTTGTTCTAGCTGCTCACTACGGGTGCCATTTTCTAATAGGCGCAGGCTTTGCTCGGCCTCGGCTTGCTTGGCTAAACTGGTATCCCGCGCCGCACGGGCGGTATCTAAATCCGCTTGGCTCAGCACTTTGGTGGCATACAAACGGTTAGTACGCTCAAAGGCTCGCTGCGCTTCCTTCACGCTGGCATTCGCCCCATCGAGCACGGCCTTGGCGCGTTCTATATCCTCTAAACGCGCACCAGTCACCGCCTCAGAAAGTTTAGCCTTGGCCTGTTCAAGCTCGGCTTGACGCAGGGCAAGGCGCGCATTGGCCGAGGTCGAATCGAGCGTGAGTAGCACTTCGCCCGCCTTAACCTGCTGACCTTCAACCACATTTACCTGAGTAATCAACTCACCCACGGGCGCGGTCAGTGTCAATCTGTCACGCTCGACTGTGCCAAGGACGCTCGGCGACTCTTGGCTGCAAGCCGCTAACTGCAGCAGCAAACAGCCTAAAACGACACCTGTCGCGACTCGTTTAATTAACGCGGTTTGATTAGTTAACTTATTGTTTCTTAACTTATTGTTGCTTAACTTACTGCTACTTAATCTGTTGTTTCTTGAGTTGTTTTTACTGAAACGATTGCTACTAAAATCTTGGTCATTCAACATCGTTAAACCTGTCGTTGAGCTCATGACTGGCTCCTTGGTTCACATAACAGTCCCTGCGTAAAAACCTGCATATTGTGCAGTGTTAAGCGCTGCAAAAGCTCAGCATCGGCATCAAAAAAGCCGAACTGACGCATTAATACGGGCGGGGCAATAAGCGGAAATACCATAAGACTCACAAAACTTAGCCGTGCTAAATCGGGGTCGACGCCCTCTTTTAATAATCCCGAATTAACTAAGGTGGATTCGAGCCATTGCCGCGACAGAGTTAACACTTGCTCAAATACAGACAAGATAATCCGATAGGGTTCCGAGCCATCGCCCTCCTGCAACACTCGTATAATCAGCCGTGGCAAGCCAGGGTTGGGCGCCATAACGCGATAGTAGGTCTGCATGATTTCGCCGACATTATTAGGCGCTTCAGCCGCGGATATTTCGCGTAAGCGGGTTAATACGGGCTCAAGGGTTTCCCGTACCATTTGTTCAAACAAACCCGCTTTCGAACCAAAATAGTAACGGATAAGTGCGGCATCGACCTCGGCTTCGCGGGCGATTTCACGGGTAGACACAGTAGGATAACTGCGATGACTAAAGAGACTTAAGGCAGCGGTTATTAAGCGTTGACGCGCGTCTGAGTTTCCCTTCGGACGACCGAGAATGGGCGGCGATTCAGGTTGGGTGCTAAATGGAACGACGCCCCTAGGACGACCGGGAATAAGCGACATGGCAGGCTCCAGCAAAATTCATCTATTGATGAATATACTGAAACGCCGCGTAAAAAGGCAGCAGTTAAATTCCTCATTTTCATTGGTATTGGGGAATTTAACCCTAAAGCGTCAAGACTAAAATTTATGCACCTTTGACTATGGCACCTAAACGGCTGACAAATTGCTGCACGGCTTCGACTGTGTCAAAGCTAAAGGCAAGTCCATAGTGGGTTTCGGTGAGACTCTTATGCAAACGCTTTGGAAAACGAGTCATCTCCGCATTGTGGAAATAATCGTATTTGGCATGCACGCCTGCAATGGTGGCGAGTTCGCCAGAAAAAACCTCAAATGCGGGCCGAATAATCAAGTTCGGTGATTTACCGTCGAGGTGTAAATAGAACGCCTCTTTGGTGTCTGGGAGCATGTATTCGGTAATGTTTTTTATGGTGAAGTTAGTGCGGCATTGCAATCCACTTAAGCAGCTCACCATCTCATTATGTTCTATCGCCAAACTTATTCTCCCTTATCTCTTTAATCCTGCCCAAGTCGCATTGCATCTCGTATTTCAGCCCATCGCTCAATCACTATTTGAATCACTGTTTCTATTAGTAATTCAACCAATGGTTCAAATCAATGGTTAAATCAATGACCTGATAGCTGACTTATCATAAATGCGTGCATGCTTGGCAGTATGGGTATTCATCACGTTGATGCTACTTTAACTCAGCTCAGCCTAATCGGTTTACGCTGTAAATGCACTAAGCTGATGTCGATCTCACAAAGCGAGTGGCTAAGTTTAGCGGATTTATCCAAAAAACCTTTATATACAGAATGATAAACCTATTAAATCAAACGCAAAGCCAATGTCACAGAAAATTATTTTGCGTAATCGAGCCATAATTTCAAACACCATAAAACACAGTACCATTTATTAGCCATTGCTTATCATAAGCTTACCTCCCTCGATATTGACATTAAAACGTATGCTTTAAAATACTGCCATGCTATTCAATTATATGGTGATTTTTTTACTTGCCAGCTCAAAATGTTGCGTCTAGGTTAAGAAGCTTGAGTTAAGTCCTGTTGATAATGGCTAAGTTACGGCAATCACATCGGCTGCCAACCTAAACTAGCGCATTCACCCTATCCCGTCGTATTCAGGCCTTAAATCATGTTCTACCCAAAGTGAGTAACCCGCGCCTATGGCGCATATAACCCGAGCCATGTCAGCCGATTTAACGCTAAACTACGGCAAATCCTTAGCATTAACCGATTTGCCCTAAACAGTCGCAACGGACTGCGCGGCCACTATCAACAAGACCAACAACACGAGATATACCCATGAAGATCAAAAAAGCCCTCATGCTCTTGGGTCTGTTAGCTGTCAGCCCAGCGACATTAGCTGCAACCGGAGTTGCCTTTATCCACGGTACGGGTCACCAGACCAATGCCTTAGCCGATTACTGGACGCCCGAATTTGTTAACTCAGTGCGCCAAGGCATCCCAGTGCCAAACAATTACACAGTGATCAACTGCGACTTTGACCAATATATGTGGGAAGACAGCGCCGCAGGTTGTCTGGCGACCCAGCTCAATAGCTTTATCCAAGCCAAAAATATCGATGACTTAATTCTGCTGACCCACTCCAATGGTGGCAACGTAGTGCGGTGGATTTTATCTAACCCCACGTGGGACAGCCGTTATCCTGCGGTGATCAACGCCACCTCAAAGGTTATCGCCCTCGCCCCATCCAGTGCTGGTACGCCGCTGGCCGATGCGGTGAACCAAGGTAATGTGTTCGAAACCAGCTTAGGCTGGCTCTTAGGATATGGCAGCAATGCGGTGAAACAACAGCAAGTGGGTTGGATGGCAAACTACAACAACACTATGCTCTACGGCACTGCAGGCCGCCCAAGCTTAGGTAAACCCTTCGAAGTCGTGGTGGGCTCTGATGTTGATTCCGCCATTTGGGACAGCGACAGTTACTGCGCGGGTTATCAATACCAAGTGGCGCTCGAAACCACTCAAAACTGGCTCGATAGCTGCTCCGACGGCTTCTTAAATTGCAGCTCGCAAAAGGCAGCTGGCACAGTCTGGTTTACCGATAAACAAAAGACCCGTGGCCAAGAACCCCTAAGCCATCAGCAGAGCCGCCGTGCGTGTTTCAATTTAGACACGCTGATCCGCAACCATATTTAAGGAGCACTAAGATGCATACACTCAGCAAACTTGCCAGTGTCTTGGCGCTAAGCGGACTGCTCGCAGCCTGCCAAGATGAAGCCACACCCATAGATCCCAAAACCAATGCCAGCCCTATGTACGCCAAAGGGTTAACCCTAGCCGCGCTGAGCAATACCGATCTTGTCGATAGCAATATTGCCAGTCCAACACTGGCGCCCATTAACACCAGTACGGATTACATTAGCTTTATCACCCCTTTGTATGGCGAGTATCAGGCAAGCGCGCCGCAGCTTGAACAAGCCAGCCAAAGTGACGAGTATTGGGTCAATGTAACCGGCGCTCAGCTTAATGCGGGCGTGGGCCTCACCATGAGCCAAGCGTCGAGCCTAGTGCGCATTGCGCCTCGGGGCGACACCAGTTCTGGCGCCTTAATGCATGCAGAGGCTATCGCCCCTGAGCGCGTACAAATTCAGCGCGTTAGCCCTAATCAGTCACCCCAAGGCAAAGCGGCCAACAGCAGCGGGGTAAACACCAATGAGTCATTGGTCAAATCGATGGCCAACGCCGATGCCCTTGCTAGCGCAGGATTAACCGATGATTCCAGCGCACTGCAAATGTCGGCGAAAGCCACACCGGGCCAATATCGCCTGCAGGTCAATCAGCCGTTAACGCCAAGCGCCAACTACTTAGTCAATGTGAAGGAAAAAGGCTCGCCCTATCAACTGAGTGTCAAAGCCTCCTCCGCTATCGCGGCTGATGCGCAAACCCTTGGGCTTGAACTCGCACTCAGCCAAAGTGATAACACCTTCCTGCCGCAGGCAACACTCAAGCAAGCCGATGGCGATATGCAACCACTCTTGATGGTAAAACAAGGTGAGACATGGCAAGCGGTGATCCCCGCGGGCGTGGCACTTTCGAGCAGTAATGCGGGTTTCAGTGAAGTTGAAATTACAGTGCAAACCCAAGTCGATGGCCGTCCAGTGCAGCGCACGGTCAAATCTGTCTTTAAGTCCTATGTCAATTCGGCGAGCATCAAGCCCGAAGTACTCACGGTTTGGGATAAAGGCCTGCCTAACCAAATCAACTTTGAGTTATCGGTCGCCGAGGCGGGACGTTTTGGCTTAAGTGGCACGTTAACCGGTACCAATGCCGAAGGTCAAAAGGTGGCGATTCTACGTACCCAAGCGGCCAATTGGCTGACCCCAGAGTCGCCAAAGTTAAAGCTGATGTTAGATCCTAAGCTCATCCAAGCCTCAGGTTTACAGCCGCCATTTGAACTCAATGAGTTAGAACTGCAAGATCAAGGGCAAATGGCCAGATTAAGCTATCAAGCCAAAGCATTGATCTTAACCCGCTGACATTAGAGGCTCATGTTAAGGGACTGATATTAACGAGCTGATAGAAGACGCGGGCTTTAAATGCCAACGTTAAACCAGAGGCGAGGCTCATCAGCTCAAGTTAATCCGCCCGAGTTTTCTCTCTCATTGAAAAGTGCCCATAGTGGGCACTTTTCCATTGTTGATGTTTTGCTAATAAACAGCCAAAAGCCGCCGCGTTACTTAACATGCTACGTAAAGCACAAACTGTTGACAGAAAAATGACAGGCCGCAGATGATTTCCCATAGCTGCCATGAATAAAATTTACATTGATTATCAAGGGTTATTCCTTTTAAATAACAAATGTAATAGGCATAATGTCAAGGCTTTGACATCAAACCTTAGGCTGACAACAGCCCAGCACTTACCATAAAAACATAACAAAAATATAACTATAAGAGTGGTAACTAACGGTACGTTTTCCCACAGTACGCTAGCCAATACTCAATAAATGGACATCGTTATGAGTGACAGCACATTTTTCTTTGGTGAATGGCAAATCAATCCCAGCGCCAATAGTCTGCTCCTTGGCAAACAAGTCAAACAACTTGAGCCCAAGGCGATGGATGTGCTGCTGTTTCTCTGTCAACGGGCGGGCGAAGTCGTCAGCAGTGATGAAATAGTCAGCCACTGCTGGCCGGGTGTTGATACTGGCGACAATCCACTACACAAAATTATCAATCAGTTACGTAGAGCATTAGGCGATAGCGCCACCGATCCCATCTATATAGAAACCATACGCAAACGCGGCTATCGCACCTTAGCCGAAGTGCGTTTTCCTATCGGCCACGAAGCCACCGCCTGCCCGCAAAGTTGGCAAGGCGGCTCGCCCTTTCCGGGTCTGCAAGCCTATAACGCTAACTATGCCGAGGTGTTTTTTGGTCGCAGTGAACAAATCAGCACTTTGCTTAACCGTATCAGCCAGCAAATCATCTATGGTCGTGCCTTCTGTCTGGTTTTAGGCCCAAGTGGCAGCGGTAAATCCTCCCTGATAAATGCCGGTGTTGTGCCCAATTTAATGAAGGGCGGCGGCTATAACGGCATTGGTGTCGCGTCATTCAGCAGCTTAGATTTTGCCGATGTGAGTAAAGGGCAACTGCTAACCGATCTTGCCAGCGCTATGCTCGACTGGGAAATCAACGACACGCCAGTGTTCGAAGGCATGAGTGCCGATACTCTGGCGGTTCAACTCATCGAAGATATCCAAGGCGTAATCAACCAGTGCACCCAAGCTCTCAAGGTTCAGCCCTTTACTCAGCCGTTTTTTACCTTGTTTATCGACCGATTAGAAGTGTTGCTCTCATCACCGCTATTTAGCGACACCGAGCGCACAGTATTTGTTGAACTGCTGGAACAACTCGCCACCTCTAAGGCCGTGATTATTATCAGTGCCTGTCGCAACGATTTTTATCCTTTACTTGTGGGCTACCCAAGCTTAATGGCCGGCAAATCCCGCGGCGCCCACTTTGACTTAGCGCCGCCGACACGCACTGAACTGTTGCAAATGATCCGCCTGCCTGCGGTGGCCGCCAACTTAAGCTGGGAAGTTGACAGTGAAACCGCGATGCCGCTCGATGAAATGCTCTGCAGCGACGCCGCCAGTAACCCGGATGCGCTGCCCATGTTGCAATACACGCTGCAGGCCTTGTATTTGCAGCGCAGCGCCGACGATAAGTTATTAGTCTCGGTTTATCATGCCCTTGGCGGTATTGAAGGGGCGATTGGCAAAAATGCCGAGCAAGCGATTTCCCATTTAAGCGATGCCGAAAAAGCCAGTCTGCCACGGATTCTATCCCTGCTAGTCACCCTGCGCGAAGATGAAAAGTCCATCACCAGCCGCACCGCCCGCTGGTCGCAGCTGCAAAGCACCGCCGAAACCGCCCTAGTGCAAGCCATGGTCGATAGCCGCTTATTCGTGTCGCATCTGCAAAATGGTGAACCCTGTTTTAGCATCGCCCACGAAGCCCTGCTGCGCCGTTGGCCACGGGCGACGGCTTGGATTAACGAACATAGCGACAGCTTGAGTATTAAGAGTCGCCTACAGCATCTTTCAACACGCTGGCTCAGCGAAGCCAAACACAGCGCCTATCTACTCGCTGAAGGTAAACCTTTAAAAGAAGCCCAAAGCCTCAGCCAAAATCCGTTATTCGATTTAGACGATCCCGAAACCGCCTTTATCACAGCCTCCACCAAACGCGCCAATATGCTGCGCTGGACGAGGCGCTTAACCGTCACCCTATTATGCGTCCTCACCCTCACTTCCATTATCATGAGTGTGCGCAGCATAGAAGCTGAAAAACTCGCCCTGCAAAAACGCCTCGCCGCCGAAGATTTGCTCGGCTTTATGGTGGGCGACTTCGCCGACAAGATGCGCGGCATCGGCCGTATGGACTTACTCGACGGGATCAGCAATAAAGCACTGGAATATTTCAGTGATTTTTCCAATAAAGAGGATGATGCACACTTAAGTTTTGACGCCCGCTTCCAACACGGCCAAACCTTAGAGGCCATGGGCGAAGTGGCATATTCGCGCAATAAAATCGATGAAGCTCGCAGCGCATTACTCGCAGCGCAAGAAAAAATGCTGCCGCTCTTGAAGTTACAGCCAGAAAACTTAGCGCTACTGAAAACTCTAGGTGCCAATGCCTTTTGGTTAGGACAGCTTAAGTATGATGTGAGTGATTGGGCAGCATCACGTCCCTTCTTCGAGCAATACTTAACCTATAGCCAAACTATGTATGCCCTTGCGCCCGAAGATAAAGATGCACTTATGGAGCTGTCCTATGCCCATAACACTCTGGGCTCAGTATCGATGAAACAGCAGGAGTTTGATCAAGCGAGACAGGATTTTGAAGAGTCGCTAAGGCTTAAATTGCTCGCTTTGGCAAAAGCACCAGAGGATAGTCAGCTGATTGCGGATGTGGCTAATGCTCGATCTTGGTTAGCGAGTGCGGCAGTGTCTTTGGGTGATATAAGCACAGCAATATCAATCCATAAAGAACTGCAAAAAGAGTTAGAACTAGGTAATCATATAAAAAGTCCTTACTTGCTAGAAAAACTAAGCGGAAGCTACCAAACTCTCGCTGATTTGCTTAGTTATACTGAACATAAAGATGAAGCACTCAATCAAGCCAAGTTAAACCTATCAACTGTTGAAGAAATACTAAGGCAAGATCCCCAGAATGACATATGGAAAACATTGAGATATTACTCTATTTTCCAAGTAATCAGATTAAGTAACTCTACAACAGAGAAAACTCCAGAGAACAAAATCAGCGTATTAGAAGCTTCTATGCTTGCTGATAAGAGTCTAAGTAAAATTCAAAAAAAGTCTGAAATATGGGCTACTTTTTACTTATCATCATCCTATTTACTGATGAATTCAGGAAACTATAAAAATGCTAAGACCTATGCAGAAAAAGCATACGAATCGTATCTAACTTTATCAAAAGATTTTTCACAAAATATGACTTTCGAACTCAACTTAGCAGAAAGTGAGTTACTAATTTCCGAGAGTAATGAATACTCTCTTGAAATAAATAATTCTTTTTGCCGCAAAGCGAATAAACGTATAAAAAAACTAATGGAATTAAGTAGAGAACCAAAGTATAAACTCTTATTTGAACGTTCTATTAATTGTATACATTTACAATAACGCTATTCTATAACAACACAATGAAAAGGAAGTAAACATGTTCGTACCACAAGGTCTTGCTCAATTTATTAAAGTCAATGTTACATTAGAAAATGGTGAACCTGTATTTATCTATACCGATGCTAGCGGTGAACAGTGCCCAGGCGATGTCACAATCACTCAAGCGGGTACTGTAACTTACCTACTTAATGACCAAACCGGTAAAGGGCTAAAATTTGTCGGTGTAGGTTTTGTCACCCCATTCGACGAAATCGTCGATGCAGTTACCATCAGCAGCGATGGTATGTTGGTGCAACTTGTCGACCTAGATAAAACCCCAGGCAACACTAAGTTCCAATTTGTATTGAGCAATACTACCAATACTCTATTGGTATTAAGTCCTGATCCTGAAATTACCAACCGCCCACAAAACTAATCTCCATTGAAAGGGACTGCTGAGCAGCCCCCTTTTTTCTCACTGCTCACCATTTAGCCATAACCCAAAAAGAAGCGGGCAGAAGCGGGGACAGCCATGTCTTTTTGTGCTTTGTCCCCTCTTCTACTAGTCTTTAGATTATCTTCACCTTGTCTGTTTGGAGCGAGTCATGACCTCGGCCAGAAGAATGCTTATCGATGCCAATACAACGCCCTTCTATCATGTGATAAATCGCTGTGTCAGAAGGGCTTTTCTGTGCGGTGAAGATAAACTCACAGGCCGCAGTTATGAACATAGACGTGGCTGGATTGTCGATAAAATCAAAGTATTATCTGCTATCTTTTGTATCGACATTTGCGCCTATGCAGTGATGAACAACCATTACCATTTAGTACTTAAAATTGATGTTGAGGAAGCAAAAACCTTAAGCCCAAAAGAGGTTATCAGCCGGTGGTGTCAAATAACTAAAGGCCATACTGTCGCAACTAGGTATATAAATGGTGAAGCCTTAATTGACGGTGAACGCATGCTGCTCGATGGGTTAATTACCGAATGGCATGAACGTTTATCCAGCATATCTTGCCTTTGATTTGAAGAAGAGGTGCGCTGCCTGAACGAAGAGATTGCCCGTAAAGCGAATCGTGAAGATGAGTGTAAAGGTGCCTTCTGGGAAGGCCGTTTCAAATCCCAAGCTTTGCTAGATGAGCAAGCCTTACTAGCCTGCATGATGTACGTGGATTTAAACCCTATTCGAGCAGGGATTGCCGACTCTTTACAATCTTCTGATTTCACCTCGATTCAAGAAAGAATTAGTGCACTCAAGCAGGTAAATAACATCATCATCTCACCGCAAGCACCAGTCCAATCCGCAAAAAATCAGCCTCAAACGATAAACAAATCTCTCGCCAAGTTCGATGCGGCGACACACTCTAGTCAACAAACGGGCATCCCTTTTCATTTTGCGGATTATCTGGAACTTATCGATTGGACTGGCCGCGCCATTCGCCATGATAAAAAAGGCTTTATCGATAATCAGCAACCAAAACTGCTCAATGAGTTAGGGATTGCATCAGATGCTTGGCTCAGCTCTGCTAAAGATTTTCGCCGCCAGTACAGTGGCATCAGTGGTCGTTGGGATGCGATGTGCGCTTTTAAACTTCAGCAAGGTGGTAAATGGTGTAGAGGAAAATCGAGTAGCGAAGCTCTGCATCCAAATCAACCTTTAGGGTAAACGAGCCGTTTCCACCTCTTTATCTGCGGTTAAATTTCGACACTAACATCCTTTGCCCTTGCCGCTTAATAGCCAAAAATCCACTCATGAGTGCAACTTTTCAACTTAGCCATACCCCAAAATCTCGCACATTTCCGCTAAATCTGAGAATTTATCGTGAGAAGAGTAAATTTAAAACCTTTATAAACAATAGATTAAATCGGAAGGTAAGCAGAAGGTATCTTTTCTTTGCAGAGAATAAAGTCATCATCAGAAAAGCGCTTAGCGCAGATGACATTAGGTTCACGGAGAATGATAACAATGACAAGCTCACCTAAACTGACTCGCTCACAACATCCATTATCACTTGTGGGTGAAGACAATGGCTTACAGTGTACTGCGCAGCAAGACTTGGTCGAGCCCGCATTGCCGTTAACCTTCTTCGAGCATGCCTCGATTGAAACGATTCAACAGTTTATTCAGCATCTGACCGAGCCTGTGATTATCGTCAATGCCCAAGGTTACATTTACTTTAGCAATAGCAAAGGTGCTGACTTACTGACATGCCCGCAGGCCAGTTTGAAGGGACAAGATTGGCGCAACTTTTTGACCGAGCACCATCAAGCTCGCTACGACAATCTGCTGAGCAATGATATTAAACTAGGCAAAAACTGCGGCATTCCAGTGCAGCACTGCGCCGAAGAAATCACCCTCATTACCGCCTCAGGCAAAGCAAAAGATGTCGAACTCTCCATTTCCTACATCCCCAGCCATGAACATCTGTTCGTGATGATGATGCACGATTTAACGCAGCACAAAGCGGAGAATCAAAAGCTACGAAAATTGGCCGCCACAGATTCACTGACTGGGCTGGCGAACCGCCGATACTTCGACGAAATGCTGCATCACTATTGGGAAGAATGCACAGGTAAGCTGCGCCCTATCAGCGTGGTGATTATCGATGTGGATTATTTCAAAGTGTTCAACGACCAATTCGGCCATATCCAAGGCGACGAATGTCTACGTAAGATTGCCAAAGTGATTGCTGACATAGTGCCAATAGACATTGGCCTGGCAGCGCGTTACGGCGGCGAAGAATTCGCGCTAATACTACCAAGCCACAATGCCAAAATGGCACTAACGATTGCCCAAAAAGTGCAGCAAGGGATTAATGACCTGCGCTTTACTGAGCAAGGCCTGCGCGACTATGTCTCTGTGAGCGCGAGCCAAGGGATTGCGAGTGAAATCAATGGCCAATTCCGTACCTCACTCGCCATGCTGTGCGCCGCCGATACCGCATTGTACCGCGCCAAAGCCGATGGCCGTGACAGGATCAATACGTCGCTTTAATCCCATTAATTGGCGACTTATTTACCCGCAACTGATTTACCCGCGATGGATTAATAACGGGATGAATTACCCCAGTAGCGCTTTAGCGCACTGAGGTAAAACACGCAAAGCACACGAAAGGATGCACGAATATGAATAAGCTTGAGGCATCAAGAAATATACGGGCAGTGATTGAAAAAAGCTTACCCGTGAGCACGTCACCCCTTGCCATATTTACTTACCAGTGCTGGGTAAAAACCAGCGCGGGTGGGCGTGTGTTCCATTATAAAACCGATCGAGAAGATACCTATTTCGCGGTGGATATTAATTCACTGGGGCATATTGAATGCGTGATTAATACCACCTTGCTGCGGGTTGAGGCAATTTCAACCTTAGGTGGACTCAACGATGGCCAGTGGCACTTATTGTCTATCTGCCATGAATACCATGAAATCAATTGTTATGTGGATGGTGAAATTACCCATACACAACTCAATAATCTGTCACTGGTTGCCGACAATGAGTTTTTAATTGAAAACGTATCATTACCCAATCACCGCGACACTCATTTCGATGGTGAAATATTTGGCATCACTTTACTCAATCGATTATTAACCCGAACCGAAATCGTCGACTATTATCGTAATCCGGCGCAACAAAAATCGATTACCGAAAATAACCTTTACATTTATCAGCATAAAGATGTATATAATTTTCGTGATGAAAACGTTATCCCACTTCAAAGACAAAAAGTGCTGCTGGTCATATTTAATGATACTGAATATCAATTCATAAAAACCACCGCGGATAGCAACGCCTATAATCAACAACTGCCTAAGATTATTCCGCCCCACGAACGCCGAGCCTATATTATTGAGTGTGACTATAACACTTGGCCTAATTTTAATTATGTCGTTAATTACGCGGTGAGCAATCAAGCGGATATCACCCTCAATATCGAAGTATTTAAATCGCTAACGGCCTATCGCTCGAATATTAAAGTGACTGTCGCAAATGAACTCGAACGGGATTGTTTGATTATGCAATCGACCGAAGAAGAATTAAGTGCGGAAGTGCGGATCAATGAAAACTTAGTGATCACTCAAGCCAAAAACTTTGTTAATTTCATCAATGAAGTTCGCGCACACATTCCGGCCGACAATATTATTACCGCTGGCCATTATTATAGTGAACAGCAATTCTCAGTCAGCACGGGTAAACAAATGATTGCCTACCAACAAGCTTGCCAGTTGTTCAACCGCAGGTTACAAAAAAAACCACTGGCGATCATCAAATGCACTTCCACTGAAGAAGTCAAAATCGCCTATAAAGCAGCCATCGATTATAACTTGCCGATCAGTGTGCGCTCGGGTGGAAATGATCTCGAAGGTGAAAGCACTGAAACCAATACCATAGTGTTGGATCTGCTGAAGATGGATAGCCTCACTTTAGATCCCATCACAGGTATTGCGGCCATTGGCCCAGGCAATCGCTTTATCAATCTCACCACTGCCCTTGCAAAAAAAGGCGTGATGATCCCCCATGGCACCAGTGGCAACGTTGCCTTAGCGGGATTTATTATGGGCGGCGGCTCAGGACCTTGGACCCGCAAATACGGCATGTGCTGCGAATCCCTATTACAGGCAGAAATTGTCCTCGGCATTGGTGAAACCCAAGTCGTCTCGGTTGCCAATAAACCAGAGTTACTCTGGGCGCTCAAGGGGGGCGGCGGATTAAGTTATGGCATAGTGACCCGCTTTTTTGTGCAAACCTTTCCACTACCGCCTTGCCTGCTCAAGTTTGAATTAGAGTGGAATTGCTATGATAAACAAACCCAAGAACTCATTGAGCACACCCCAACCAAAGACATTTTACAGCGCTGGGAAGCCATCATTAATGCCGACAGCACAGGCTGTTTGATTGGTACCAATCTCAAGATAAATGCCAAACATTTACCCGCAGAACAACACAAAACGACTGACATAGACACTGAGTCGATTAAGCATAACTGCTTGATGTATGGCTTTTGGGAAGGCAATTCCGCCAGTCTGAATCACTTTATCCAGACACAATTTAATGAGTTTGACCTAGTCCCCAATGATATTCGCATCGAGGGGATGGGCGGACTCACCAAAGCCTACGGTGAAAACTTAATGGCCAATTGGGAAAGGGAATCTTTTCATCATCTGCAAGCGGACTTGCAAGGCATAAACCGCTCACCGACGCCACCTGATTTGGATGAGCCCGCGCCCCATAAAGTCACCTCGCGCTTAGTGAATCAAACGGGACTGAGAGATGGTTATAAGCCACTGCTCGAAAGCTTAACCTCTCGCTATGTGCTTGAAGGTAATCGTCAACTGGGGCTATTTACCTATGTCACCCTTGGCGCCATTGCGGGCGATTATTATCGCACTATGGGCGAAGAGCAAAAGAGCCGCAGCGCCTTCCCCTACAAGGACAGACAATACACGATTCAATATCAAACTTGGTGGAATAACGCGCTGCAAGAGAAACAACAATTGCAGGATAGCCAAGTGTTTACCCGCATCAATCGTGCACTCGATTGGATTGATGCCAGCCGAAATTATGACATCCCCAACACCTCGGGCGCCTTTATCAGCTTCAAAGATAAGGCCATCCCCACTGATGTGTACTTCGACCATAACTACGCCGCGTTAAAACGGATTAAGGCGGCCTACAGCCAAGATAGCTTTAACCATTTCCGCTCACGTAAAAGCATTATTTAGTTAATATATCGGCATAGCCTAGGGAGAGTTTTTAAGGCAAAATCGACGCCGTCCACAGGACGGTGTCGCCCCTTAACTCTCTGTTCACTCTGTTGTAGGTTATCTATGCCAAGCTCAGCTTTACCAATCATTTTTGCCCTATTGGCGGCCATTCTTATGGGCACAATCGGTGTATTAGCACGCTTTGCCGCCCTACCCGCCGAGCACATTACCTTTTACCGCTTACTACTCGGTGCCCTATTTCTATTGGCTTATATGCTGCTCACAGGTAAAGGCCATCAGATTCGCCATAGACCGAGTAAACGCAACTTATACCCAAACAACCTCAAGATGCAGGATTCAGCGGAAATTTAACGCACTTTAGGCAAGGCGGTTATTTGCGGACCTAGTGGACTAAGTTAAAAATAACCAACACAGCATAAAGTGCGTTAAAACCCGCCGGGACGGAGCGCCTAGGGCACTCCACTTCCGTGTTGCATCAATTCAAAAGGTAGCCGACATTCTGTCATTGATGCGCCTTGAATTGAAGCACCCTAGGCGCTCTGAAACTCGTATCTTGAGGTAGCTTGGGTATATAATGGCGCTATGCTCGCGGGTTTTATGGCGTTTTACATTGAAGCCATTCAGTACACCCAAATGGCCAATGTGATCATGATTATTTACTTAGCCCCTGTGGTGTCGGCTATTTTCGCCCATTATTTCTTTGCCGAGAAACTCACCCGCTTAAGCATAGCAAGCCTGGTCGTCGCGCTGATGGGCTTTATCAGTCAGCGCAAAGTGCAGGTTGCGAGCGAGTAACCCACAAGACTGTCGCCGACACGACTTTAAACAACAGAACTTTAACAAACAGAAGCCAAGTTGCTGAAATAATATGAAGAAAATAGTGTAAGCTCGACAGAGGATTGATTGAACATTTAACTTAAGATGTGCAACTAAGATTTGGGATCAGGAGGTCAAATTGAGAAAGCTACTGTTAGTCATCAGTATATTTTTGCTCAGCGGTTGTTTAGGCATGCCTAAATTGGTTCAACCCGTTAATGATTTTGAGCTGAATAAATACTTAGGTAAATGGTACGAAATTGCGCGCTTAGATCATTCATTTGAAAGGGGGTTAAGCCAAGTTAGCGCAGAATACAGCCTGAAAGACGATGGCGGTGTGATGGTCATTAACCGTGGATTCTCAGCGGCTAAAAACGAATGGAAAGAAGCCGAAGGTAAGGCCTATTTTGTCAATGGGGACTCAGAAGGCTATTTGAAAGTCTCCTTCTTTGGGCCATTTTATGGATCGTATGTGGTCTTCGAATTAGATCATGAAAACTATCAATACGCTTTTATATCGGGACCCGACACGGATTATTTGTGGCTACTGGCTAAAACCCCGACTGTGCCAACCGAGGTACTGCAAAAGTTTGTTGAAATGTCTAAAGCCCGCGGTTTTGATACCGACAGTTTGATTTATGTGCAGCAAGAGTCAGTGCAATAACGAGCGTCGCTAATGCGCTAGAATCAAGTTCACGAAAAGCTAATGCCTAAAGACAGAAAACAGATACAAAAACGCCGCAATGTATTGCGGCGTTTTTATTGATGCTGCATTTAGATGCATGCATTTACACATGCAGCTAAATCACGAATAACCTTAGACTTCGATACCTTTGCTAGCAAGGAATTCATCGTAAGTGCCTCTGAAGTCATTCACGCCTGTGTGAGTCACTTCAAGGATACGGTTTGCCAGCGATGATACAAATGCACGGTCATGACTCACGAAAATCAAGGTGCCTTCGTACATTTCCAGCGCGTTGTTCAATGATTCGATCGATTCCATATCCATGTGGTTGGTCGGTTCGTCGAGCACTAAAATGTTAGCTTTTTGCATGATGAGCTTGCCGAATAACATACGGCCTTTCTCACCACCAGACAGCACTTTGACTGACTTTTTGATGTCGTCAGAACCAAACAACATACGGCCTAAGATACCACGTACTGATTGGTCGTCATCTTCTGGTTTGCGCCATTGGCTCATCCACTCGAACAAGGTCATTTCGTTAGCGAAATCAGACTCATGATCCTGTGCATAGTAACCAATGTTGGCGTTTTCAGACCATTGGATAGTACCTGCATCCTGCGGGATGTCGTGGATCAGGGTACGTAACAGGGTCGTTTTACCGACGCCGTTTTCACCCAGTACCGCAATGCGCTCGCCCACTTCAACTATCAGGTTTAAGTCTTCAAATAGCGGCGTATCGTAACCTTTAGTTAGGTTTTCAATCACTAAGGCATTACGGAACAGTTTCTTCTCTTGCTCGAAACGAATGAAGGGGTTCACGCGGCTAGAGGCTTTTACTTCGTCTAACTTAATCTTGTCGATTTGACGGGCACGTGATGTGGCTTGTTTCGCCTTAGAAGCGTTAGCCGAGAAGCGTGCTACGAAGGTTTGCAGTTCAGAGATCTGGGCTTTTTTCTTCGCATTATCAGACAATAAACGCTCGCGAGCTTGGGTAGCCGCTTGCATATATTCGTCGTAGTTACCTGGGTAAACGCGCAATTCGCCGTAGTCTAAGTCAGCCATGTGAGTACAAACTGAGTTTAAGAAATATCTATCATGCGAAATGATAACCATAGTACTGCTACGTTGGTTCAACATGTCTTGTAACCAACGGATAGTGTCGATGTCCAAGTTGTTGGTGGGTTCGTCGAGCAGCAGCACGTCTGGATCAGAGAACAGGGCTTGCGCTAACAGTACACGCAGTTTTAAACCCGGAGCGATTTCAGACATCAAACCAAAATGGCTGTCAATACCGATACCTACACCTAACAGCAATTCACCGGCGCGAGATTCGGCGGTATAACCGTCCATCTCAGCAAAATCCATCTCTAGGTTGGCTACAGTAATGCCGTCTTCTTCACTCATTTCAGGTAAAGAATAAATACGGTCACGCTCTTGCTTTACCTTCCACAGTTCGCGGTGGCCCATGATCACTGTGTCGATCAGGTTGAATTCTTCATAACCGAACTGGTTCTGGCTTAGTTTACCCAGACGCTCATTCACATCTAACGAGACGTTACCGCCGCTAGGATCTAGATCACCACACAGGATCTTCATGAAGGTCGATTTACCACAGCCATTTGCGCCGATAAGACCGTAACGGTTACCACCGCCAAATTTAACTGAGATGTTTTCAAACAGTGGCTTAGCGCCGAACTGCATGGTGATATTTGCTGTTGTGATCAAAATGAACTTCCAAATCGAGTAATGTTGGCCGAGCCAGCTGGCGCCGCTTTAAATAAGCATAAACCAAATAACGCTATGCCGAAGGGGTAAAAATAAACGTGGCACTATAGCAGTTTGGGCTAAATTATCAACTACCACGGCTGATCAAAAGCCAGAGGGAATGCCGAAATCGCCGCACAATGCCTGCGTGAGAAGCGTAATTAATTTTACCCTATTGGCTTAGCTTTCAATGTATTCGAGCAGAATGACAATCTGATGACCCTTAGCGTCGCAAAGCTTGCCAACGCCAAAGGCTAATGTGGACATAGCCCTAAGCTAACTCAAGATACCCGTTTCAACATTTTGAGTTAGCTTAGGTATCGACAGCTTATAATTTCTGCCGTCTTAAACGGTTGGCGTTCGTCACCACAGTGAGTGAAGACAAGGCCATGGCGGCGCCCGCGATCACAGGGCTTAATAACATGCCCGTGAGTGGATAAAGCACGCCCGCCGCAACCGGAATGCCTAAACTGTTATACACAAAGGCGCCGAATAGATTATGCTTAATATTGGTAATTGTTGCGCGCGACAATGCCAATAAGTTAGCAATCACTATCAACTGCTGCGACAGCAAGGTGATATCCGCACTTTCAATCGCTACTTCAGTGCCCGATCCCATAGCAATCCCCACATCGGCGCTCATCAGAGCAGGCGCATCGTTAATGCCATCCCCTACCATAGCCACCACATGTCCTTGCTTTTGCAAATCCAGCACATGCTGTTGTTTTTGCTCGGGGAGTACACCGGCAATCACTTCGGTGATGCCCACTTGGTCGGCCACCGCCTGCGCCGTTTGTGGGTTATCCCCCGTTAACAGCACCACGCGAATCCCCCTTTGCAGCATGGCCGCGATGGCGTCTTTAGCATCAGGTTTAATCGGATCGGCAAGCGCGATAGTGGCCACTAACTTGCCCGCTTTGGCGACATAAATCGGAGTTTTACCTTGGTTTGCAAAGCTTAATGTCGCTTTTGGGTCTAAGGCACTGCCATCGGAATTAACAATATCCAATGCCGTCATCAATGCGAGATTACCAATCGCCAGCGATACGCCATCGACCTTGCCCTCAATCCCCTTACCTTGATGGTTCGTAAATGCCTGTGTGTCGGGTAATTGCGACAGGGATTCCTTGGCATAACTGACAATCGCCCCCGCTAACGGATGCTCAGAGTGCTGCTCAAGACTCGCAATCTCGCCCAGCAAAGTCTCTTTGTCGGCATCACTCAGCGTTTGCACTAAATTAAAATCAGTGACTTGCGGCTTGCCTAAGGTGACAGTGCCGGTTTTATCCAGTACCACACAATCGACTTTACTGGCGGTTTGCAACGCTTCGCCATTTTTAACTAACACGCCCATTTGGGCGGCGCGGCCAACGGCCACCATGATAGACATAGGTGTCGCCAGCCCCAGCGCACAGGGGCACGCTATGATGAGCACGCTCGTCAGCACCACTAACGCATGGCTTAAGGCGGGTGCTGGCCCCACAAAATACCAAATTGCCGCCGCCAACAGCGCTATAGCCACCACAGTCGGGACAAATACCGCTGAGATTCTGTCAGCCAATCGACCTATGGGTAATTTCGAGGTTTGCGCTTGCTGCACCAGTGCGATGATTTTGGCGAGTTTGGTATCTTCTTGCCCCGCCGTTACTCGGTAAACTAAGCTGCCGTTGCCATTGACTGTACCCGCACTCACACTGTCGCCGCGATTTTTAAGCACGGGAATGGGCTCACCTGTGAGCATGGCTTCATCGAGTAGGGATTGCCCCGTTTCAACCTCACCATCGAGGGCAACTCGGTCACCGGGGCGCAAACGCAGCTTATCGCCCAGTTTCAGCTGACTTATCTCAACCTTTTCATCGCCCTTATCTGTGATCCGAATCGCAGTGGTGGATTGCAATCCAAGTAATCGCTGCACCGCTTCACTGGTTTTGCCCCGCGCTTTAAGTTCGAGTCCGTGACCTAAGTTAATCAAACCTAGAATCATCACACTCGCCTCAAAGTACACATGGCGGGTATCCATAGGGAATGCGCTCGGCATAATGACCACCAGCATGGAATAAGCCCATGCCGTACTGGTGCCCAGCACAATCAGCGTATCCATGTTCGTGGTTTTGGCTTTTAGCGCCCGCCACATGCCTTGATAGAAATGTCCGCCCGTGGTGACAAGCAAGGCCAAGGTGACCAGTCCCATAATGCCCCAGCCAAGCTGCATCGCAGGACTGTTGATCATCATCTCGCCGCCCAATAATCCCCACAGCATCATAGGCACGCCCACAACCAGCGCGGCTATGGCTTGGCGCATCCGCAGCCGATACTCAGTGGCATCTTCTAGGCGTTTTTCTTCGGCAGCGACTTTTGCATCCACCACTACCTGCGCCGGATAACCAGCTTTTTCCATCACAGTTAAGGCAGTATCGGCGCTCATCTTGCCTTCTACCGTCACTTGTTTATCGGCGAGATTAACACGCGCTTCGACGCCCGCTTGGGCGGCAAACGCCTTTTCAATTTTCGCGACGCAGCCAGCGCAATTCATATTGGCGACATAGAGTCTGGTCATAGACATGGGAGATCCCTCACTTGATGTTTTACACTATAGGTCTAAGATAAAGTCTCCCATTGCGGGAGAGTCAAGGATGAATTTGCTCAATGTGATCACATCGACAATTAATAGCTGGGCGAAAAACCATTCAGTTGGAAAAATAGAGGTCAAGATGAAGATAGGCGAAGTGGCAAAACAAACGGGCTTGAGCGTTAAGAGTATCCGTTATTACCATGATATTGGCTTAGTGTGCGGCGAGCGCAATGAGGCGGGTTATCGAGTTTATCGCCATCAAGATATTGAAGCGCTTAAGTTTGTGCATCAATGTCGCGACTTAGGTTTTAGCCTAGAAGATTGCAAATCCTTGCTTGGCCTTAAGGGCAATGAAAACCGTAATGCCGAAGACGTCAAACAACTTACCCGTACTCACCTTGCCTATGTCGAAGAGCAAATCAATAAGTTGCAACAGCTTAGGGCGCAATTACAACACATGGTGACCCAATGCCAAGGCGGCGATCAGCCCCACTGCGCCATTATCGATAGCCTAAGCCATGAGGACCACGAAACTGACATAGACAAATCCCAAAAAGACCAAAGCCTGCAAGATACAGGCTCTGAGTGTTGCGGTAAAAACCTGAAGTAATAACGACAAGTTAGATCAATAACCGCGAGTAGCGCGGGGATGACCTTTCAAGACGGGCGGCTTTAACGCCGCAGCATTATCCAGCACCAATGTTGCTAGCTTACCCGCAGGGGTGAAGTTAAACACTTGCCCATAAAATGCGAGTTCGGTCTCTAATCCTGCGGCCCTGTGCTCAGGCTTCCAACCGCCGTGTGGCTCATCTTGATAGGCAATATAAGCCGTTGGCACACCTCTGACTTTTAATGCCTCATAAATTTTTCGCGACTGCTGTGGCGGCACAATTTGATCCCGCAAGCCTTGAAAAATTAACAAGGGCTCATTCAAGCCTTCAAGATGATACAACGGCGACAACTCCCTATAGCGGGCTTGATTGTTCGCATATGGACCAATGAGCTGATCTAAATACCCAGTCTCAAACTTATGGGTACTCTTGGCCAGCTGTTCAAAATCACTGATCCCCGCATAACTTACCCCCGCTTGAAACACATCATAAAAAGCCAACGACGACATCACAGTCAACCCACCTGCGCTTACGCCTCGAATCGCCAGCTTTTGTCCATCAACCCAACCTTTATCGACTAAATAACGGGCCGCATTGACCGCATCTTCCACATCAGCTTGGCCCCATTTGCCGTAAATACTCTGACGATAGGCGCGGCCAAAACCACTGCTACCGCGAAAATTAACATCGAGTACCGCAAAGCCACGGCTGGTCCAAAATTGAATGTCACTGCGATAAGCCAGACTCGCCCGCGCTGTTGGGCCACCGTGCAACATCACTATCAGCGGCGGGCGGGTATCATGGGGCGCAGTATAGTTGGGGTTAACCGGCCCATAAAAATAACCGTAGGCTTGCTGGTTAACGCCGGTTTTAAAGGTAATATTTTTTGCCCGGGAAATATAATTAGGATCAAGCTTTGGCAAGTTAGGCGTATATACCAACTCAGTGCCGCGACCGATGACTTTATAAATACCCTTCTCTGGCGTTGCCTTAGCGCCAACAAAATAGACGGCATCTTCGCCCCTGATCACTTGGGTGATTTCGCCGAAATCGACGGCTAAGGACTCGGTCAAACCCGAATCCAAATGCAACCGAATTAGCGCCGCCTGACTGCCAAGCATATAACTGGCAATGATGGTTTTTTCGGATTCGAAGGCGTAGTTGTGATTGCCTAAATACCAATCAGCCACGGCAAACTCGGCTTTTTTGTCCAGCACTGGGGCTAAGGTATTTTGTGCCGTGACTCGATAGATATTCCACCAGTTACTGATATCCGACACGACATACAATTGTCCATCAGGGCTGAATAATGGCTGCGTCACGGAAGAATCCGTAGGCGTGTTGACCTTACGAATATTGTGTAGTTGCCCTTTGCGGTCGAGATCGCCAAGCCAGAGAATACTGTTATCCCATGGCATATAGGGATGTTCCCACGTGATCCACGCCAGTTGGCTGTTGTCGGGCGAGATAGCAGGCGAAGAAATAAAGTCATGCCCCGAGACAAAAGTTTCGCCTTCGCCGGCAAAGTTAAGATTGATTGTTACTAGACTCGCCTTGGGCTCACCGGGCTGGCGATGATCCTCGCGCACACAGATAATCCGCGACCCTTTAGGATAAGCGATACAGTCAGCATGACGGGTGCCATTAGGCGTTAACGGCAGGGGTGGTTGATTAGGGGCGAAACGATAAAACAGTTGATCTTGTGCCTTAGTGGCAAACAAACTCTGGCCTATCCCTAAAAAGGCGGCGCCGCCGTATTCATGAACGGCGGATTTAACATTAAAGCTTGGCGGCACGACGTCGGCGATATTGCCCTTTTTATCGAGACGCTTAATCCCTACTTGGCCTTGCTTATCACCATCAGATTCAGAGAAATAAATCGCCCCATCTACGCTTTGTAACTCGGCGACATTATCGGCCTGTTCAAATACATCATTCGCCGATAAGGGAGACAGCCAACTGCCATAGGGCGCAACAATACGCTCACCATTATCACTAAGATGCGGTGTTTCTTTGTTCGAGCGCTCGCAAGCCCCCAAACAAAACAAACTCCCTAGCACCCATAAATATCCATGTAACTTCATTGTTTCTCCCCAATGTTTGCCAACTGCACAAACCGAAACAAAATAGGAACTTGCAGAAATTGGTTATTTTTTAAATTTTTTTAAGAACCAATTTACCACTTGCACTTGCTGTACTTGCGTTAAGCCAAAATAAATACACACCCAAGGTGAGATAAGGAAAAACCACGGGATCACGGCCACAGAGCGACCACTGAAGAGCAGAAAAAAGAACCCGCAATAGATCACAATCAACCCTAGGACACCCACGATTAACATCATGCGTTTAGTGATTTTCTCAAGCCAGAGGGCTTTATCCTGCCAAGACATCCGGATGTTAAGCTCCATTACATGCGACAAACATGTATGTAAAGTTATGTAAAAAAACTGGAGGGCGATTGTTGAAGGTTAACAACTAAATGTCAACTCCAACAGTGAAATCTAAATAAATCCAAAGACTGAGTTCAAAATGCCATTATGTTTCTTTACGCAATAAAAAACCGAGCCTCAGCTCGGTTTTTATGAATATCAATAAGATATCGTCATTACAGACGAATACCACCATCGATTTCGAACACGCGACCATTTACATAGTCGTTCTCAATAATAAAGCGTACGGTGGAAGCTATCTCGTCGGCATGACCAAGGCGTCCTACTGGCACTAGCTTCTCTAAACGCTCCAGCGCCTCAGGTTTCATTGCCGCCGTCATCTCAGTAGCGATAACGCCCGGTGCAACCGCTGCGCTACGGATATTGTAACGTGCTAATTCCTTCGCCCAGCCAACAGACATGGCCGCAACGCCCGCTTTGGAGGCGGCATAGTTCGACTGACCCATGTTGCCCGCTTTCGCTAGACTAGAGATGTTGACAATCACGCCCGCTTGACCGGATTCAATCATGGCCGCTGCCGCTTCACGACCGCAGAGGAAGCTGCCCGTCAAGTTCACATTGATCACAGATTGGAATTGCTCATAAGACATACGGTCGGTGACTTTGCCGTCTTTGGCTTTGACTAACAGGCCATCACGCAGAATGCCGGCGTTGTTCACTAACACGTTCACTTGGCCAAAATCTTCGAGAATATAGGCAAAACCTGCCACGACGTCTTCTTCGTCGGTAATGTCTAAGGCATAACCTTGGACTTCAGTGTCCGATCCAAGCTCAGCACAGGCTCGCTCGAGTTTTTCTTGGTCCACGTCGATAAGCGCTATCTTAGCACCCGCCTGCGCAAAATTTTGCGCCATTGCCAGACCTAAGCCACCCGCGCCGCCAGTAATGACGACAACCTTATCTTTTAAATCCATCTGGTTATCCCTTGTTAACTATGTCTATTTTTTAAGTTGTGCAAATTGTTCAAAAATACTGGAAAAATCTCGGCGGCCGTTGCCTTGCCTTGCATGATTCACATACAAGCTGCGGGCTAAAGCGCCCATTGGCGTGCTAGAGTTGCTCAATAATGCGGCTTCTTGGGACAGACCGAGATCTTTAACCATCAAATCTACCATAAAGCCGCCCTGATAGCCCTTAGAAGAAGGCACAGTCTCCATCACACCTGGGCATGGATTATACTTTTCGAGCGTCCAATTGCCACCACTGCTGACCTTCATAATGTCAGACAAGACTTTGGGATCCAGACCATGGTCAATGCCCATTTGCAACGCCTCAGAAGTGCCGACCATCAACACAGATAACAGCATGTTGTTGCAGATTTTAGCGACTTGTCCCGCACCTGGGCCACCGGCGTGGAATATGTTCACACCCATAGCTTTCAGCACTGGCTGGCCCCGCTCAAAAGCGCTATCGGAACCACCACAAATAAAGGTTAAAGTGCCCGCAGCCGCGCCTGCGGTGCCGCCAGAAACCGGTGCATCCATAAACTCGATGCCGCTTTTAGCCGCTTCGGCCGCCACTAATTGCGCGCTTTGCGCATCTATGGTCGAGCAATCGATCAGTAAAGTATCACCCGCAACCACTTCGAGGAGTCCTTTGTCTGTTCCATTGCCTAAATATAAACTTTTCACATGCTTGCCAGCAGGCAGCATAGTGATCACCACATTGGCACCCGCCGCCGCGCCGCAAGCCGTGCTAGAAACAAAGGCCCCTTGGTCGGCAAGGCTTTGCATGGCTTCTGGAACTAAATCAAATACACGAACCGTCATGCCCGCTTTTAATAAATTGGCCGCCATTGGGCCGCCCATATTACCTAAACCGATAAATGCTACTGTACTCATGCTGTCACTCCTGTGTGCTGTTCTTTTTTTAGTGTAGTGATAATGCTAGTCCGTTGATTATGCTGTCGTTATCACAGAGTAAAGCGAGCTTGGCTGAGCCTATACACTCAGCACTAATCAAGTCGGCGCTAATCAAGTCAACGCTTAGCCAACTCCATGCATAATCAACTCAACGTTTAGCTCAGTTGGCTAAAGGGATGCGCCTCGCCCCAAGGGGAAGTCAATATTTGCTCAAGTACAGCGGTAGGCACTGAGTTCACATCCTTAAAGCGCCACTGGGGCTGTCTGTCTTTATCAATCAAGAGTGCGCGAACCCCTTCGCAGAAATCACCATGGGCACACACGTTAACGCTGGCGGTTAATTCCCATTTAAAACATTCAGCTAGGCTTAACTTAGTACCAAGTTGTGATTGGATATTAACCAGATGCCAGCTGATAGGACTGCCCGCAAGGAAGGTGTCGCGCGCCTTCATTAACCAAGCATCTTCCGAGGCTAACGTCGACATACGCATGACGATATCCTCCAAGCTGCCCGCCATCAGTCGATCGATATTATCTTGACTGTCCGCCAATACACTTTCGCCCTTAGGGATATCCACTTGATTAGATAACTCGTTGATCATGCTATCTAAGCGTTGATGATTAAGCGCAGGTGTATCGCTCCAATCTAAGGTGGCCATGGCATCGAACATCAGTTCTTTGTCG
This sequence comes from Shewanella sp. 1180_01, assembly GCF_052850535.1. Lineage (NCBI taxonomy): Bacteria > Pseudomonadati > Pseudomonadota > Gammaproteobacteria > Alteromonadales > Shewanellaceae > Shewanella > Shewanella sp. 1180_01. Next base: position 371,648 of record NZ_VXCT01000001.1, on the reverse strand, counting down.
TCACGGTTCAGGTAATGATCGGCAAGGCCCACATAACAGGCATCGGCAGCATTGAGTTGATAGGCAGTGAGCCCTAAAAACAGTCCCATTTTGCCCTGCATGCGATTAAGGAAATAACTGCCGCCCACATCGGGGTAAAGGCCAATCGTCACTTCAGGCATAGCAATGCGCGAAGTTTCGGTAACGACTCTGTGGCTCGCGCCCGCCATCAAACCGAGCCCGCCGCCCATCACAATCCCATTGCCCCACACCAACACAGGTTTGCCAAAGGTATGCAGTAGATAATCGAGACGATATTCCTCTTCGAAGAACACCTTCGCCTCCTCAGTCACTTGTCCTTTAGCGGCAATGGATGCATGGTATAAAGCACGCACATCACCACCCGCACAAAATGCCTTCTCACCGCTGCCATCTAACACGATACAAGCGATAAGTGAGTCTTTCTTCCATAGATTGAGCTGCGCCGTCATAGCGCGCACCATGTCTAAATCTAAGGCGTTGAGGGCTTTTTCCACATTGAGTGTCACCACCCCAATCAACTTACCGGACGCGGTGGCTAAGGTTTGAAACACCACGTTTTGCGTGGTCGTGGCCTGATTTACGTTATCTACTACATTAGTCATTAGCGGTTCTTCCAATCAGCTTTACGTTTGCCCAAAAACGCATTCACGCCTTCGGCCTGATCTTCGGTATCAAATAACCCGACAAATAATTCACGCTCAATCGGCAGCGCTTGGCTACGCGCCATAGTGCGGCCCGCTTGAATGAGTGTCTTGCACGCTGTGACGCTGCTTGGGCTTTGGTTAGCGACTTTAACTGCCAACGCGATTGCCGCATTGAGCGCTTCGCCTGTTTCGACCACTTCTTCAACTAAACGCAGACTCAAAGCTTGAGTCGCATCGACGCGCTCGCCGCATAAAATCATCCGCTTAGCCCAACCTTCACCTACTAATGCGGTCAGATTCTGGGTGCCACCCGCGCAAGGTAATAAACCCACGGTCGCTTCAGGCAATGCCATCACAGCTTGAATTTCGGCGATGCGAATATCACAGGCCAGTGCGACTTCTAAGCCGCCGCCCATGGCATAACCGTTAATCGCGGCAATCGATACACCGCGAAATTGACTTAGGGTTTCAAAGGCTTCACCGAAGTGCTTTGCCATCGTCGCCGCATTGCCTTTGTCGCCGTCACTAAACAGCTTTAAATCGGCACCGGCAGAGAAGAACTTTTGCCCTTGGCCCGTTAACACTAAGGCATAAATTTCTTTATTTGCGTTCAGCTCAAGCACTTTGGCTTTGAGCGCCTGCAAACTCTCGGCGGTCCAAGTATTTGCCGGTGGATTATTCATCGTCAGAATGGCCGTATGGCCTTCGATACGTTCTACTAAATATTCCATCTGTATAGACTCCTTTTATGTTATCGCCAACCGATAAGTCACACTTCTTGCGAGTGGACTTAGAGGATTTGTCCTGCATTTTCATCGAGTAAACGACGGGCGATAATTAAGCGCATAATTTCGTTGGTGCCTTCTAAAATCTGGTGCACACGCACATCACGGAAATGACGTTCCAGCGGGTACTCCCTTATATAACCATATCCGCCATGAATTTGCAGCGCCGCATCACAGACTTGAAAGCCCACATCGGTGGCAAAACGTTTCGCCATGGCACAATAGGCGGTGGCTTCAGGATCGCTGCTGTCGAGTTTAAAGGCCGCAAGGCGCACCATTTGGCGGGCTGCGACTAACTCAGTCGCCATATCGGCGAGCTTAAATTGCAATGCTTGGAACGCCGCTAACGGTTTACCAAATTGCTGACGCTCATTCATATATTGAGTTGCACGCTCCAGCGCCGCTTGCGCCGTACCGACTGAACAGGTCGCGATATTGATACGACCGCCGTCTAAGCCTTTCATCGCGAAAGCAAAACCTTGGCCTTCTTCACCGAGCAAATTCGCTACTGGCACGCGCACGTTTTCAAAGGTAATTTGACGGGTCGGCTGGGCATTCCAGCCCATTTTGTCTTCGGCCTTACCGTAGATAACACCAGCGGCATCCGCCGGAATGGCAATGGCAGAAATCCCCTTAGGCCCAGCTTGACCCGTGCGGCACATCACCACTAATAGCTCAGTGGCGCCTGCTCCTGAGATAAACATCTTCGAGCCTGAAATCACATACTCATCACCGTCGCGCACCGCTTTGGTTTGCAAAGATGCGGCGTCTGAACCCGCGCCCGGCTCAGTTAAGCAATAGGACGCTAACATCTGCCCTGTGGTTAACGGCTCAGACCAAGTCTGACGCAGAGTTTCAGTGCCCCAAGTTGTCACCATCCAAGTGGCCATATTGTGAATGGTCAGCATGGCCGTGGTCGCTGTGCAGCCCTTGGCGAGCTCTTCAAAAATAATCGATGCATCGAGGCGCGATAAGCCCATGCCGCCTTCTGATTCTGGCGAATACAGAGAGCAAAAACCCAGCTCACCGGCTTTTTGGATCACGTCTTTGGGGAAATGGTGTTCTTCATCCCACTTGGCGGCAAACGGGGTTAACTCTTCCGCGGCAAACTGGCGCGCAAGATCGGCAAACTGGCGTTGGTCATCGTTGAAATTAAAATCCATTTGGCTCTCCTATGACTCTGTGGTCACTTTTTTATTTTATAAATTGGGCGCCGTAAAGACGCCGTAGTTTATCGATTAATCACCGAGCTTGACGTACGAGCTTAGCGCAAGTTAATGCTCATGTTTGGCGTAGACGCCACGGCGATATCGGACTCGAACCAGCGGGAAGTGATGGTCTTGGTCTCGGTATAGAAACGCACCGCTTGCTTACCATAAGCATGTTGATCGCCGTAGAAACTGCCCTTCCAACCGGTAAATGAGAAGAAAGGTAATGGCACAGGAATCGGCACGTTAATCCCCACTTGGCCGACTTCGATTTCGTGCTGATATTTACGGGCCGCCGCGCCGCTAGCGGTAAAGATAGACGTGCCGTTGCCATAAGGGCTAGCGTTGACTAATTCGATGGCGGCTTCTAATGAGTCTGATTCCATGCAGCACAATACAGGGCCAAAGATTTCTTCCTTGTAGATGCTCATGTCGGTAGTGACTTTATTGAACATGGTTGGGCCAATCCAGTTGCCTGACTCATAACCTTCCACAGTAAAATCGCTGCCATCGAGTAAACACTCGGCGCCTTCATCAATCCCCTGCTTGATAAGCTTCAGCACGCGTGCCTTGGCTGCAGGGCTGATAACCGGGCCATAACCTGCTTCTTTATCGTCCCATAAACCTGGGCGAACCTTGGCTAAGGCTTTTTTTAACTCTGGGATCCACTCTTTAGCGGCGCCAACAAACACGGCAACCGAAATCGCCATACAGCGCTGACCCGCCGCGCCCACAGAGGCGCCAACTAAGTTATTGATCACTTGCTGTTTGTTCGCATCTGGCATGATAACGCAATGGTTTTTCGCACCCGCAAAGGCTTGTACGCGTTTTAAGTTATCGGTACCGGTTTTATAAATATATTGGCCCACAGCCACAGAACCGACGAAGGAAATAGCTTTAATCGCAGGGTCTGCCAGCAGAATATCGACGGCAGTTTTGTCGCCATGCACTAATTGCAATACACCCTTAGGTGCGCCCGCTTCAACAAACAGTTCAACAAGGCGCTGCGGCGTCATAGGATCTTGTTCTGAAGGCTTTAAAATGAAGGTGTTACCGCAGGCAATTGCCAGTGGGAACATCCATAACGGGATCATCGCAGGGAAGTTAAATGGCGTAATACCCGCACACACACCCAGTGGTTGGGTGTAGCTGTAAGTGTCAATTGAACGCGCGACGTTCTCAACGGTTTCGCCCATCAATAATGACGCCACGTTACAAGCGTGCTCTGCAACTTCGATACCGCGCCATACATCGCCCTTGGCATCTTCGAAGGTTTTACCCGTTTCATGGGCAAGAATGGTCGCAAGTTCGTCGTGATGTTCTTTTAGCAGATGTTGATAACGCAACATGACGCGCGCACGTTCAGAAACTGGCACTTCTTTCCACGTTTTGAAGGCGGCTTTGGCGCTAGCAATGGCTGCGTGAACTTCTTCGCTCGTAGCAGCATTAATCACGGCAATCGGCGAGTTATTCGCGGGATTGGTGACAATAATCTGCGATGTGCCCGTACCTTGGGTAAACTCACCGTCAATGTAATGCTTTACTTGTGTGGTCATGTTGCAATCCTTTCCTTGTAGAGTGATGGGCTGGCGGTGCGATATTATGATTATCCTCAAGGGAAGTGATTGCCCTTGCCAGCCCCGTCTTGTTGATTTAACTAAACTGTTGCGATTAAACCTCGATGGCCATCGCCGTCGCTTCTCCACCGCCGATACACAGCGAGGCAACACCGCGCTTAAGGCCGCGGGCTTTTAATGCATGAATTAAGGTCACCAGTAAACGTGAACCCGAGCAACCAATCGGATGACCTAAGGCGCAGGCGCCGCCATTGACGTTAACCTTAGCAATATCTAAACCGAGTTCAGACACGGCAAGCATAGTCACCATGGCGAAGGCTTCGTTGATTTCGAATAAATCCACCTCATCCGTTGACCAACCCACATTAGCCAGCAATTTCGCCATAGCGCCAACCGGTGCAGTGGTAAAGAGTGAAGGCTCTTGGGCGTGAGTCGTATGGCCTTTAATAGTGGCTAATACAGTTAAGCCTAAACGCTCAGCTTCGCCGCGTGAGGTCAGCATCAATGCCGCTGCACCATCGGAAATCGAGCTAGAGTTTGCCGCTGTGATAGTGCCATCTTTGGTAAAGGCTGGGCGCAGCGTAGGAATTTTTTCAGGGCGGGCATTACCGGGTTGCTCGTCGGTATCGATAGTCACATCACCACGACGATCACTGACAGTGACTGGGGTGATTTCGGTTTTAAAGGCACCCGAGTTAATCGCGGCATTGGCTTTTTCAAGCGAGCTTAAGGCAAAAGCATCCATCTGCTCGCGGGTGATACCAAATTCATCGGCCGTTTTCTGGGCGAACGTTCCCATAGCACCGCCCGTGTAGGCATCTTCAAGACCATCTAAAAACATGTGATCTAACACTTTGCCATGGCCCATGCGCATGCCGCCGCGGGCTTTATCGAGTAAATACGGCGCTTGGCTCATACTTTCCATGCCGCCTGCGATCACCACTTTTGCACTGCCCGCTTTAATCAAATCGTGGGCTAACATTACCGTCTTCATGCCTGAGCCACAAACCTTGTTCACTGTGGTCGCACCAACGGATAAGGGTAATCCCGCACCCAAAGTTGCCTGACGCGCAGGCGCTTGACCTAAACCTGCGGGTAATACGCAGCCCATCAAGACTTCATCGACATGCTCACCCGCCAATTGTGTTTCCGCTAACAAGCCTTTAATGGCCGTCGCGGCTAACATGGGTGATGCTACGGATGATAAGTTGCCTTGAAACCCGCCCATTGGGGTGCGTTTAGCCGCAACGATAACGATATCTTGATTTAACTGTTCAGTACTCATGAAGGCTCCACCCTAAATTGACCACGAAGCCTAGTACCAGCCTCGGGACGTTTAATAAAATCGACAATAAAACCACTCTGACGTTTACGCGAACGTAAAGCAAGTATTCCTTGGTCTAATGTGCAGATTTTATCAGTGGAAAATGTCAGTAAGGATTTACAGTAAAAATGGGATGAAGAACAACAAGGGGCGGTATCGATAAGGCGGTCACGGTGATGACTGAGATATAAAGGCATGCGCAATCCTAGCCAATCCGTTGAAGTAAAAAGTGGATGTTGGCTCAGCATAAACGATAGAGCCTATCCAGCTCATGCGCTTTTATTACGCTGAGCCAACCTTGCTAAGCTAATTTAATATCAGTGAGTGATATCTAGGGCGTGTTGTCACTTAACGTCCTAGCAGCGAATGATTTATGCTCGCCATCAAGAAATGAACGCATGAGCTTGACGACCAAACCAGTTCAAGTGGACAGACCTGTTATAACATCGACATAAGGATTTGGTTGTTATCTATAAAATCGCTATGCTCAACTACACAGTTAGCATGTTATTGACCCGCTTACATAAATCCATAGTGTGCAAAGTGGGATACCTTAACTGGGTACTGAAATTTAAGAATAAAAATTCAAGCTATTGTTCCTATTTAATAATGCCAAATTATCTAACCATAAACATCCCAACCAGATAACCCTAAATAAAAGTAGGAAGGAAAGACATGCTAAATCAGATGACGCTTAAGACCCAGTTTATCGGGGTCATCGCTATTCCCTGTATTGCTCTTATCTTAATCAGCTTAACAGCCATTCAAGGCTTATCTGGTATGCAAGATCAAACTAAAACACTCGCCGAAAATACCAGCGCGCCATTACGGTCGATGGCGGAAGTTGCGTCCCGTATTCCTCGTATGCGAGTGGGCATTGATATTATTATCTTGCAAGAAATACCGACGATGAAGGATCAAAAAGGCGTATTAACCCGAGTAACAGAAACCCGTGCTGAGGATATTCCAGAAATGGATGCGGCATTAAAAGCTGCCCGTGACGCTCAAGTAAACCCCATTACCCGTGCCGAAGTACAAAAGTTGATCGACCTCTTTGATAAAGTCAAAAGTGACGAACTCGCGCCTATGCTGACAGCGATGGAAAAGGGGGAAGTGGCAAAATCGCAAGAAATCTATCGTAACCAGTTCGCAGCTAGCTACAACATAATGAGAAAGAGTACCGATGCCATTCTTGACTCATTGCTACAACAAGGCAACGCCAGCTTCGTTGACAGTCAAAAAAATTACCAAGAAACACGCATGGAAATGTTTGTTGTTTTAACCATCGCTTTGATTATTTCAATATTTCTAGGTTTTATTATGCTGCGTCGTCTACGACTTCGCGTGGCATCGTTACAACAGCATATTTCTTCTGCCAGTGACAAACTTGATTTGCATAATATGATCGAGTTAAAAGGCCAAGACGAACTCAGTGATATTGCCCTGCACTTTAATCAGTTTGTGCTGAAGATCCGTAATGCGATTGAAGCCGTGGCTGACAACTCACGCCAACTCGCCCATACGGCAAACGATGTCGCCAGCAAAGCCCAAGCAACCCATAGAAATTGTATTAACGAGCGCGATCGCACCACGCAAATCGCAACGGCAATCCATGAGATGGGCACCACAGTGGACAATATTGCTGGCAACGCAACCCAAGCGGCTAATGCCGCCAAAGAAGCAGATAATCAAGCGCATAATGGCGCGAGTGTGGTCGCCAAAGCTCGCCAGGGTGTCAGCTCGTTATCCATTGAAATTCAACACATCAGCACTGACATTACTTCGCTCGCGACGCAAACCAATTCGATCGGCAGTATTTTGGACACCATACGCAGCATTTCAGAACAAACTAACTTGCTGGCACTCAACGCAGCCATTGAAGCTGCACGTGCTGGCGAGACAGGTCGAGGTTTTGCCGTCGTCGCCGACGAAGTCCGAAACCTTGCCAGTCGTTCAGCGTCATCGACAGATGAAATTCAAACAATGATTAACAAGCTGCAGGAGCAATCGTCCAAAACAGTCACCGCCATCAAGCGGGGTCACGAACAAAGCGGTATGGTCGTCAAGCAGGCAGATGATGCCAATGACTCGTTAACCCTGATTACTTCGCATATTAGCCAAATCAGCGACATGAACATTCAAGTGGCCACCGCGACAGAAGAGCAGTCTATGGTTGTAGCGGAGATAAGCCAAATCAGCGACATGAACATTCAAGTGGCCACCGCGACAGAAGAGCAGTCTATGGTTGTAGCGGAGATAAGCCGTAACGTCGAAGAGATAAATCAATTAACCACCGAGACCTCTGAGATTGCCGACGAGTTAACGGCATCCAGTGCAAACTTACAAAAACTATCGGTTCACTTAGATAAGTTAGTGACCCAATTTAAGTTATAAGCGGTAAAAGTCATCATATACCGCAGGACGCTTAGTGCATTCAATCAACGTAATGCTTCAAAAACATAGTGACTTTAAAAAAAACAGTGACTTAAAACAGTTACTTAAAACAGTTACTTAAAACAGTTACTTAAAACAGTTACTTAAAAATACAGTGCTTTAAAAACAGAGCCTTAAAAACAGTGCCTTAAATCAATAAGGCACTGAAGCACTAAACGCTATCTTGACAGGAACTCACAGAAATAACTGCGTGAATTAACGCGACTCCCACGGTGTCATCGCCGTCATATCGCTTAAGTCGTAAGGGGTTAACTGATAGACGTAATAGTTGAGCCAGTTACTCACCAGCAGGCTACCGTGGCTGTGCCAGCGGGCAATGGCGTCGGCTTTAGGATCATCATTACGATAATAATTCTGCGGCACATTCGGGTCTAAGCCTTGGCTTAAGTCTCGCTGATATTCCTCGTTTAAGGTCGACTTTTGATATTCAGGATGACCCATCACAAACAAGTTACGATTATTCCGACTTAACACCAAATAAGCCCCTGCCTCATCGGACTCGGCCAATAGCTGCAGCTGTGGATGTTGTCTAATTTCTTCGACATCCATTTCAGCAAAACGGGAATGGGGCGCAAAAAATTCATCATCAAAACCGCGCAGTAGCGGGAAATGCTGAGAGGTACGGCGATGCACAAACACGCCAGAACGCTTCTGTTGCAATATTTTTCGATTTAAACCATAGAGATGATACAAGCCCGCATGGGCTGCCCAGCATAAAAACAACACAGAGGTGACATGCTCTTGCGACCAGTCGATGATTTCACGGATATGATCCCAATAAACTACATCTTCGAAATCGATTTGCCCAAGCGGCGCACCTGTGATGATAAGGCCGTCGTAATTTTTATGGCGCACGGCTTCAAAGTCACGGTAGAAAGTATTCATGTGATCGATGGAAGTATGCTTGGATTCTTTGTCGTGAATGCGCAATAAATCCACATCGACTTGTAAAGGCGTGTTGCCCAGTAATCGCAGTAACTGGGTTTCTGTCTCGATTTTGTTCGGCATCAAATTCAAAATCAACACCTTCATCGGCCTGATATCTTGATTCGCCGCCCGCGTCTCGGACATAACGAAAATATTTTCTGACTCTAACACTTCTGCTGCGGGCAGATGATCTGGAATTCTAACCGGCATACCGCGCCTCTTCTGTTCGTAAATACCAACGGATTCGGCGCGTATGTCAGCTCACTTCTGAGCAGGCTAACTAGCCACCGACTTTCTCTAGCAGTATCGTCATTGGCTCAGTGGAGTTGAGGTCAATATGATAGGCTTGAGTATTAATAAACAATAACTTATCACCGAGCATTATCCGTGCACCTATGGCATAAGTGTGCCCGGGTTGGAACTGATCGCTGCCAATCGCAAAACTGAATGGCGTGGGTGTTGCAGCACCTTGTTGTACGCGCTCCGCCATCACTATGGCTGGCACATCCATTTTTGAGACATCGAGCAGTTGCACTACGACCTTAGCCTCGGCGGGCAGAGCAATCCGTTCGCGATACAAGGTCTCGCCTTTTATCTCCACGATAGCATTGGGTGTCGCACAACCCGATAACACACCCATTAGCGCCATTAATGCTAAAGCGGTTAATCTCAACGCGCTTAAACGCAACCATTTGTTCATTTTGTTTCTCCTAATCATACATAAAGACTTCTAGATGTCCATACGCCCAAGCTATAAATCTTGTCTTGGCGAACATATCTTCCTATCATAAGCCACCATTTCGTTGCCGAAAAACCTATGACCCAAGCAACTGCAATAATTGTGGGAGCTAGCTCACAATTAAGTCGTGAAATTGCAAAGCAATTGGCAGATCAACAGGTTGAATTAGTCTTATTCGCCCAAGATCCAGAATCACTCCGCGATTTTGCCTTATCCTTGCCAACAAAAGTACAAGTATTTTCACTTCAAATTGAACAGCCTCAAGCCATTATCACTCAACTTGAATCCGTCTGGCAGAGTCTGGGCGGCGCGCACTTAGTCTTAGTCAATACAGGCCTTAATAGTTATGATCCTGAGCTGCCTTGGCTGCCAGAGCAAGACATTATCGATGTCAATGTGCGAGGTTTCGCCGCTATCTGCAATACGGCATTTAGACTATTTCGCGAGCAAGGTTATGGACAACTGGCGGCAATAAACTCTATCGCAGGTTTGCGCGGTGGCCCAAGTGTGGCCTATCACGCCTCAAAGGCCTTTGGGCAGAATTACCTTGAGGGCTTATGTATGCACGCCCAGCGCCTCAAGTTGCCCATTACGATTACCGATATCCAACTCGGTTTACTCGACAAAGCCGCAATGCAACAAAGTGCGATGTGGCTTGCCCCATTACCACAAGTTGCAGCACAGATCATCAAAGCAATGAAGCAAGGTAAACGCCGCGTCTATGTGACTAAACGCTGGCGCCTCGTCGCTTGGCTCACCGTATTATTACCCGAATTTATCTATAACACGCGCCACTGGAAGGCTAAAAAGCCAAAGCGCTAAATCGGCTTAACCTGAGTGGAACATGTCAGGATAAAAGTGCACAAACGAAAAAGGAGCCTAAGGCTCCTTTTTACGCTTATCTGATCCGTAGATTAGAAAGTGTAACCTACACTGACCATGTAAACCCATGGGTCAATATCGGTTTCGAATTGTTGTTGCGCACCTCCGGCAGTGAACTTAACATCTGTACTAATTTTTGCGTACCACACAGATGCGTTCACCAACCAATTCTTGTTCACTTGATAATCCAAACCTACTTGTGCAGCTATGCCCCAAGAAGTACTCATACTTAAATCACTTAATCCTAGAGACTTACCATGGGCATTAAAATCATTGTCATAAAAGTTAGTGTAGTTAACACCTACACCAATATAAGGACGAATAACAGATTGAGAATTACCGAAATAGTACTGCGCCACTAGCGTTGGCGGCAGTTGCTTAGTTTCAGCAATCTCACCGACACCATCTGCAGGCAAAGAAACGGTATGGCTAAAAGGGGTTGCCGCTAATAACTCAATCCCAAAGTTATCTGTCAACATGTAACCAAAGTTTAAGCCTAATTGGGTATTATTATCGACTGAAAACTCACCCAAAGTTAAAACGTTGGCACTTGATTCGTTTGGCGCGACAACAACAGCACCCGCACGAACGATAATCTCACCTGCTTGGTGAGCCGATACAGAAGCAGAAAAACCAGCAGCTAAAAGGGTGGCAGCGATCAGTGTAGAAACAGTATTTTTGTTCATCATCATACTCCATATGTACAACATAGGTTTTTGTTTTAAATTACATCCTTAACAATTGACGCCTACACTGCCAGAGAAGCGCGACCACTTTATTGATCCAAATCAAAGTGAACGGCCAATACTCATTTCTAGGTACAACCCATGGGATCCAAATCACGGAATTCAAACATTTATCGACAGTACACCTTTGTTTTCTGTGAGCTCAGTTCTTTATTAGTCATCACTAATGACTACAGCAAGAGGTAGAGACCATTAGCGAAACCAACATTTGAATAACAATAAAAAGCACTTAGCTGAGGGGGATTTGGCCATTAAGTTCAAATTAATCGGACTAGATGAGGAAGAATAGAAGCAGAAAATGGCCGAATCCAAACGGCTTAAGGATGATACCCATACTGTTAGCGGTCTAAATTAGTGAGTAACTATATTGAGTCGCTAAATAACATGGGACGAATTGAGTCAGATGCTTGAGTCGGTTTAGGAGTGAATGAGAGATATAAAGTGGGTGGGTGAGTGAGAAAATTAGCTTGTGCGGTAACACTCAAGCAAAGGATACCGAGTGAGCCAACCCTTATTCGCGACTCTGTGTTCAAACACGGATAATGATCGCTTTGGATTGGCGCTCAGTTTGAGTGCAAGCAGGGAGTTCAGCCCAAAGGGAGCCACCAGCTCAATATCATAAGACGCGGGATTATTTTTCATCCCAACACAAGTCTGAGTCTGAGTATCAGATTCTGTATCAACAGCTTGATAGCTTACTCCGATTGCGGTTTCAAGCTCTGGCCAATAGGCCATCGCATCAACACAAGATGTGTAAGCCATGTCTTGATTTCGAACATGCATGCGCGCCTGATTCTTCACCGACCAAGGTAACTCAGGGGCAAGCTGATTAAGATAGGTTTCAATTACCAGATCCCGCTCGGGGCTAATATCTAACGGGCAAAAATAGATCAGGTCGATATCGTTCAGTGGACTCAACTCAGATCCGTGCAAGCGATCCCAGACTAAATTACGGACAAATCCCGCCGCAAGGCGCCACTGCGGCATTGAGTGTACTTTGGCGCATTGGAGCGCAAGTTCAAGCGCCCTCACCCGCTCGCAATCCTGAGTTATCCATTTGAGTAATTGATGCTTTAGCGCTGCTTCACACATAGCCTCATCCATAACATTATTCATAGCACCATTCAGAACATGACTCATGCCATTACTCATAACAGTATCGTTCGCTTCAATGTAAGATAACACCACGGGAATGACATTCGGCTTACTCCACTTCGCCATCGGTTTCTGAGCACTTTACGACCTCATGACAGAGTAGAGAAACGAGACTATAAATAGGTGCCATTACCGCAAAACAAATCCAAAACCCATAGACATCTTTGTCTAGCAGATTAACGCTAACAGTAAAGATGGGCATGAACAGTAGCATCCATTTTATTACATTGAGTTTGTACCGTATCGGCTGTTCACAGTGGCAGCAGCGTCCTTCCTTAATCGGCACATCCTTAGCGCCGAGTTTACCTTTGCAATACGGACATTTTTTACTGATAAACATTTAAACTCCATCGCTGAGATAAGACTCGCAACACAAGCCTCATCATCCATTCTTTCAATTGTTAAACACTATATCCGCACCATTCGTTATAAAGCATCACACAGCATCCGCTTGGCGCTCTGGGGCCGCATCGGCAAAGGCTTCTAGCTGATTACACTCAGTCCACACGCGCATGATATTGGGATAAGGCGTTAAATCCACATTAAAACGCATGGCGTTATACACCTGCGGCACTAAACACAGGTCGGCTAATGTCACTGTATCCCCAAAGCAGTAACGACCGCTGTGCCTTACCAACAAGGTTTCTAAGGCTGCAAAGCCACTCGCGACCCAGTGGTGATACCAAGTATTTTTAGCCGCTTCATCGACCCCTAAGGTTTGGGTTAAATACTGCAATACCCGCAAATTGTTTAATGGGTGAATTTCACAGGCTACCGTGAGTGCCATGGCGCGCACATGAGCACGTTCAAGAGCCGATGCAGGCAATAATGGTGACTGAGGGTGTATCTCATCAAGATATTCAATAATGGCTAAGGATTGCGACAATGCATCTGCATCTAACTCATCGTCCATCACTAAGGTTGGCACTAACTCCAGCGGATTAAGCGCACTGTAGGCCGCTTTATGTTGCTCGCCACCATCACGTACAAGATGCACAGACAACTGCTCGGCTGAAATACCCTTAAGATTGAGGGCGATGCGAACACGGTACGCCGCGCTTGAGCGCCAATAACCATAAAGCTTCATATTTTCATGTCCTTATAAAAGTCTGTATAAAAACGGGGCAATTAAGCCCCGTTAGTTTAAGTCGATGTAGCCCTTTAAGGGAAAGCTTTAGGCTTTGTATTCAACCACTTTTTGATCGATAGAACCGAAAATCGTTACGTCGTTGTCATCGAGCATTTCGATGCGCACAGTGTCGCCAAAACGCATAAATGGCGTAGTGGCTTTGCCTTCAGCAATCACTTCTAGCATACGTTTTTCCGCTAAACAGCTAGAGCCTGCGCTACGGTCATAGTTAGAAATAGTACCTGAGCCAATAATCGCACCAGCGCCCAATGGACGGGTTTTCGCAACATGCGAAACTAGCTGGCTGAAATTAAATGTCATATCGACGCCGGCATTCGGACGGCCGAATAATTCACCGTTTAAATGGGTGATCAGCGGTAAATGCACTTTAGAATCTTCCCAACGTGCGCCCAGTTCATCCGGCGTCACTGCCACAGGTGAAAAACTGCTCGATGGCTTAGATTGGAAGAAACCAAAGCCTTTCGCCAACTCACCTGGGATTAAGTTACGCAGTGACACATCGTTCACTAACATCAACAATTTAATATGCTTAGCCGCATTGTCGCTGCTCACGCCCATAGGCACATCATCGGTAATGATCGCGATCTCAGATTCGAAATCGATACCCCAGTCTTCACTCGCCAGTGGAATATCGGCTTTAGGGGCAATAAAACTGTCTGACCCACCTTGATAGAACAGCGGATCTGTCCAGAAGGTTTCAGGCATTTCTGCGCCGCGAGCCTTACGGACTAGCTCAACGTGATTCACATAAGCGCTGCCATCGGCCCATTGGTAGGCACGCGGTAGTGGCGACAAGCACTTAGCTTCGTCAAACGCTTGGGCGTTATCTAACATGCCTTCATTTAACGCGTCGTACAATTCTTGCAATTGCGGTTTCAGTAAATCCCAACCGTCGAGTAATTGCTGCATAGTGTGGGCAATGGCAGGAACGGCAACCGTTTTAGTGAGATCGCGGCTAACTAACATCAACTGACCATCGCGGCGACCATTGTTATAACTTGCAAGTTTCATATTGGCTCCAGTGCTTCTAAGGCTAGGCGTACAATTTTATTGTGCTGGAAAACGCGCGGCGTCATTCAGCTTATATTCGGCGATTTTAATCGGACTCTTTGACTCATTAAGGGCGCACACGTTACGCACTCCGCGCCAACAGAGGCACGCCCTTTTGCTTGCTTTAACGTATTTGTTGCGCGTAGAGATACCCGAAGCTGACGCAGATTCCTATAGCGTGACCCAAATCACATTTGGGTCAATTATTTCACATTTCGTAAACTAATCATTACGTTTATAACCTAGTTGCCGCTTATCAATATCTCGGTAAGCAATATGCCTGAAAAGTCGGCAACTAAGTGGAACGATACTGTTACATCTATCGCGTCAACCTAGCAAGACACGGCTTAACGACGCTTGGCTATCTTGTACTCACGCAGCTTATTGGCAATAGCGGTGTGCGACACCCCGAGCTTTTTCGCTAACTGCCGAGTGCTCGGATAGGCAGGATATAATCGGCGCAACAGACTCGCCTCAAACTGCTTCATCGCATCGTCGAGATTGCCTTCAAACTCATTGTCAAAGTAACCAAAACCTTCTGCGTAGGACGGCAATTTTAATTGTTCGACCGTCAACTCAGCCGAACCATCCCACATAGACACAGCTCTAAATACTGCGTTCTTTAATTGGCGTACGTTACCTGGCCAAGCGTAGGTGAGCAAATGATCGCGGCACTGGGCCGAAATCCGCCGCACTGGGCTAGACAACTGTTGACTGTAATGTTCGAGGAACATTTCCGTCAGTGGAATGATATCGACTTTACGCTCGCGCAGTGACGGAATGTGATAACTCAGCACATGGATGCGATAGTATAAATCTTCCCTAAACTCACCGGTTTGGCACAGTTCGGCTAAATTTTTCTGGGTTGAGCAAATGATCCGCACATCGGCACGGACTTCTTCATCGCCGCCAATACGTCTAAAGGTGCCATCTTGCAATAGCCGAAGCAGCTTAACTTGGGCGGCCTTAGACATTTCAGCTACTTCATCGAGAAATACTGTGCCGCCCTTGGCTTCTTCAAAGAAACCCCGTTTAACAACTTTGCCCTGGCTGACATAACCGAATAGCTCTTCTTCGGCGGCGCTGTCGGGCAGAGCGGCGCAGTTGATGGCGATAAAGGGTTTCTCACGGCGCATACTGGCATCGTGGCTGGCTCTGGCCATTAATTCTTTGCCAGTACCCGTTTCACCCGTGATCAATAAAGGCGCATCGAGCTGGGCCATACGCCTCGCTTGCTTTAGCACTTCCTTCATTTTGTCACTGCTGGCTAATACATTTTCAAAGCCAGTGGTTTGGTTCTGCAGCGCGTTAAACTGTTTTCCAACCCGCGCGGGGGATTTTAGCGACACCACAGCGCCAACCAAGATGGTTTTTTCATCTTCATCGGGCAGGTAAATCGGCAGCATTTCGGCTAGATATTCGTTTGGACCAATTTGTACCCTCGCCGCTTGCGGTAAGACTTGGCTTTCGCTCAACCAGCGGCTGAAGTTAAAACCTTGCACCCAATGATTGAGCGACTCTTCGAGCACTTCGTGCTCACCCATGCCGATATTGAGCAAGGCAGACTCGTTAACGATACGGATACGCGCTTTGGCATCAATGGAGAAAACGGAGTCGGGTAAGGTTTTGAGCAGGGTTTTAAGGGCGTAATGTTCTTGCTCTGAGGGCATAAACGAAACCGTACGCACATCATGGACACTTTCCACTTTGCGGATCTGCGGCATCAAGGCACTTAAGGTTTCAAAACTGATTTCGGCAAATTGTAAGTACAGGAATCCTTGGTTACTGGCATCAATGGCAATTAAATTAATACCATAACGCTCTAACACGACTAAGATATCTTTGGCTAAACCAACACGATCCTGACAGCTGACTTCCAAGCGCATAATGACTGATATTCCCTTTTTTGATTCGAATTTTGGGGATAAACCGTGCAGAGCTATTTTTCGCCTTAAGCTTTACAACAAAAATGACGCTTGCTAGGCAAGTCGTTACCTTAACGAAAACGTCACGATGAGGGGAAATAGCAGAGCCCGTATACGTTAGAAGGTTAAACAGAAAGTGGCAAGCCTAGTTTACAGCTGAATTGTAACAGGAAGAAAAAATCAGCATCGAAAAGTAGATTAAGATGCTGATTAAATTGGCGAATTAATTAGACTAATAACTGGTCTGTCTTGGCTGCCATGATGAAGTCATTCTTATGTAGACCCTTGATAGAATGTGACCACCAAGTGACTGTCACTTTGCCCCATTCAGTGAAAATGCCTGGGTGATGGAATTCTTCTTCCGCTAAATCCGCCAGCTTATTCGTGAATGCCATCGCCAGTTTAAAGTTTTTAAACTTGTAAACGCGCTCAAGCTGCATTACGCCGTCACGCACTTGCACGCCCCAGTCGGGGATCATACGAATAAGTTCGGCCAATTCTTCATCGGTCACTTTAGGTGCGTCGGCTTGGCACGCTTCACATTTCATATTCGATAACGCTGTCATACATACTCCTCTTGGCAACATTGGTAGGGATATTCTGTTGCACTTTACTTATTTTCTATTAATAGCTTAAATCGCATGACTCAATATCAGATGGCTAAATTAGACGCCAGCCAAATAACGAGTCAACTCATCAACCGAATCGTGACTTAACTCGCCTTAGCTTTTGGCGGAAACTTAGGGGCAAATAAACCTAACTGACGGGCCTTAGTGACATAAGCCATAATATCCATCTTGGCAATTTCATCCAGCATATCAATGTGCTCAATCACATAATAAATCGGCTGCATAATGTCGATCCGATATGGCGTGCGCAGCACATCCAACAAATCAAAGGGTTGACGCTCTGGCACATCACTTTCCATCGCATACAAGGTTTCCCCGGGAGAGCTTAAAATGCCGCCGCCATAGATACATAAGGCGCCGTCTTTAGGTTGCAGTATGCCGAACTCAACCGTAAACCAGTACAAACGCGCTAAAAATACCCTTTCCTCTTTGCTGGCATGTAAACCTAACTGGCCATACATATGAGAGAAATTGGCAAATGAAGGATTGGTGAGCAAAGGGCAGTGGCCAAAAATCTCGTGGAAGATATCTGGCTCTTGCAAGTAATCAAACTCCTCCTTGCGGCGAATAAAGGTGGCAACAGGAAACTCTTTATTTGCCAGTAATTCAAAGAAACGGCCGAAGGAAATCAACGCAGGTACCGCCGCCGTTTTCCAACCAGTGGTCGCTTGTAATACCGCATCAATTTCGGCAAGTTGCGGAATGCGATCCTTTGGCATACCCAAGGCATCGAGCCCTTGCAGATATTCCTTGCAGGCACGACCGGGGAGATTAACGGCTTGACGGGCGTAAAGCTGACGCCAAATATCGTGCTCTTCTTGCGGGTAATGGATAAACCCAGTGTCATCGGCTCTGTGAGCGATGTACTCTGTTCCTTTCGTCATAATCTTCACTTGGTGGCTAACACTCATGACTCCATAGTGGTCTAAGGCTTTAAATTTGTTAACTCCCTCACACTTTATTCTTGTGCCGCCACTGTGACGTAAACGTAAAGCAAATATTACAAGGTCATTAAAATTACCCTGTTGGAACACGCCATGAATGCTGGATTAGATCCACTGTGCTACCTTTGCTAAAACTTATGCCCGAATTTGCCGTTAAAATACTTAGTTTTCCTCAATTTTTTAGTGTTTGTAAATAGCTTTTCTGTGTAGGTCATTTACAATATTGGCCATTAGCCGCATCTCCTTGACCTAAAAGGTTCGCAATGAAACAACATCAAATTCGTAAAGCCGTTATTCCTGTCGCAGGCCTAGGCACTCGTATGCTTCCAGCGACCAAAGCGATTCCAAAGGAAATGTTACCGGTTGTCGATAAGCCATTGATCCAATATGTGGTCAGTGAAGCTATCGCTGCTGGGATCAAAGAAATTGTCCTAGTGACCCACGCCAGTAAAAACTCTATCGAAAACCACTTCGATACCAGTTTCGAATTAGAAGCCCAACTCGAGCGCCGCGTTAAACGTCAGTTACTCGAAGCCGTACAATCTATCTGTCCTAAAGACGTGACAGTGATCAGCGTGCGTCAATCTCAGGCGAAAGGGTTAGGCCACGCTATTTTGTGTGCGAAATCTGTCGTCGGCGATGCACCATTTGCAGTATTGCTGCCGGATGTGATCATTGATGAAGCCAGCTGTGATCTGCGTCGCGATAACTTAGCCGCTATGGTTGCGCTGTTTGATGAAACCCAAGTGGGTCAAATCATGGTTGAAGGCGTGCCGCACAACGTCGTCAATCAGTACGGTATTGCTGATGTGAATGGCCATGATTTACAACCTGGTGAATCTGAGCCATTAGTTGAATTGGTTGAGAAACCAGCCGTGGATGAAGCGCCATCTAACTTAGCCGTTGTAGGCCGTTATGTGTTACCTGCCAGCATTTGGCCACTACTGGCTAAAACCCCTGCGGGCGCGGGCGATGAAATTCAATTAACGGATGCGATCGCTATGTTAATGAAACAAGAAACCGTGAACGCTTATTATATGGAAGGCAAGAGTCACGACTGTGGTAACAAACAAGGTTATATGCGCGCGAACGTTGAATACGCCCTGCGCCACAGCGAAATCGGTGAAGATTTTGCGCAATATTTAAAAACCGTTGTAAAAGGGATGAAGTAATGACGATTTTAGTGGCCGGTGGTGCTGGCTATATTGGCACTCACACTGTGGTAGAACTGCTCAATGCAGGCAGTGATGTCATTGTGCTAGACAACTTGTCTAATTCGAGCATAGAAGCCTTAAACCGAGTCGAGCGGATCACAGGTAAATCGGTCACTTTCTATCAGGGCGATATTCTCAATAAAGCCTTATTACAAAAAGTGTTTAACGATCATGCTATCGATTCGGTTATTCACTTTGCAGGATTAAAAGCAGTGGGTGAATCCGTCACTAAACCCCTTAAGTATTATGAGAATAACGTCACAGGAACCCTGATCCTCTGCCAAGTTATGGCGGAGTCTAAGGTGAAAAATCTCGTTTTCAGCTCATCGGCTACTGTGTATGGCGATCCTGCAAGTTTACCTATCACCGAAGACTTCCCCACTGGGGCGACCAATCCCTATGGCCAATCTAAATTGATGGTTGAACATATACTGGCAGATGTACACAATGCCGATCCGAGCTGGAATATCGCTCGTCTGCGTTATTTTAATCCGGTTGGCGCCCATGCCAGTGGCTTAATCGGCGAAGATCCTAACGATATCCCTAACAACTTAATGCCCTTTATTGCGCAGGTTGCCGTGGGTAAACGTACCGCCTTAAGCGTGTTTGGTGATGATTATCCGACTCATGATGGGACTGGCGTGCGTGACTATATCCATGTGGTGGATTTAGCTAATGGCCATTTAAAAGCGCTGGCTAAATTGGCCACTAAACCAGGTCTGGTCACCTATAACTTAGGCACAGGCCAAGGATATAGTGTTTTAGACATGGTTCACGCCTTTGAAAAAGCCTGTGGTAACACCATTGCCTACCAAATTGCGCCACGTCGCCCAGGTGATATTGCCGCCTGCTACGCCGATCCAACCCATGCACGGGAAGATCTCGGCTGGCAAGCAACGCATACGCTAGCAGATATGGCCAACAGTAGCTGGCATTGGCAATCGACCAATCCCAATGGTTATAACGGCTAACAAATTGAATGGCTTGTGGAAATATCCCAAGCCATTTTTCTTTATCACTTTGAATACGCCCATCACTTTAAATAATTAACCGTTCGAGGAGCAACATGACTCAAAGTATTAATCACAGTCGTCGCAACCTCTTTCGCCGCCGTAAAGATAATGCCTTGAGGCCGCCTTGGGTGCGTGATGATATCGAGTTCACCGATGTGTGCACGCGCTGTTCAGCCTGTGTTGAGGTATGTGAAACCCAGATCATCATCAAAGGCGATGGTGGATTTCCTGAAGTGTCCTTTAAGGACAATGAGTGTACATTTTGTACGCTGTGCGCTAAGGCATGCCCTGAAAATATCTTCGATTTAGCCCAAACACCTTGGTCGTATCAAGCCCGTGTTCAACAGAACTGTTTAACCTTTCAAGGGATCTGGTGCCAAAGTTGTAAGGATGCCTGTGAGCCTAGAGCCATCAGTTTTGTGTTCAATATTGGCCAAGCTCCACGTCCGAAAATAGACCTTGAACTTTGTACCGGATGCGGCGCCTGTGTGGCTCCCTGCCCTAGCAAGGCCATTGAAATAACCCGACCGACTTAATGCAGCAAAGCCATCGCATTACCCATACAAAGCTGTGCTTATTATCCGTTTTACGCTAGTATCGCGCCTCTATTGAACTCAGTTAATCCCTTCTCGAATTAAGTTGATTTATGATGATGTTTGTAAAAAAACTGTTCTTCCCCCCTAAAAAAAGTCCCTCTTTAAGCTTTATTTCTCGAGGCACTAAACTCACGGGGAACATCGAATTAACGGGCGATGTGCTTGTTGGCGGTGATATCCAAGGTCAACTGCTTTCTGAGGCTAATATCACGATAGAACAAGGCGGTACGATTCAAGGCGAAGTAAAGTGCCATGAATTTATCGTTGACGGACACTTCAAAGGCAGACTCATTTGTGAGCGTTTAGTGATCCAGCGTAATGGCGTTGTCGATGGCGAAGTAGCGAGTACTTCAATGCAAATTCTTGAGGGCGGCCAGTTTATCGGCATGCGGATTAAAGAAGATGCGCCAACCATTTATTCCCATGCAATAGGCCACACTCCTGCAACAGACAATCGTAACTTATCTCACGCACAAAACGATGTTATAGAATCTCGCTAAAACGGCGAATAAATGACACGCGCAAGCTCACCCACTTAGGCGAGCTTGTATTTTTAGCTCGATCTTTTTTTAATACCCCGACTCTAAACCCTTCACTGACCAGCCAAATAACTGCCTGCGAAATAGCACGCTTTACAATGGTTAAATAATTGTTATTTTGCCGAGAGTGATCACAGTTAATCCGCACGACTGCTGTTAATCTTAGCGGCTAATCGCGGCGGTTCGGGTAATAGCAAGGAGCAGAGTCAGAGCCACAGAATGCCCTTAATAACCCCGCAAAAAATAGTTAAGACTCATACAGGGCAACATACAAAATGAGCAACTTATTACTCAAACAAATCTGTGAACTCGATGTTTTTACCTTGCTGGTATTTAAAAGTATTTTCGACACTGGGCACGCGAACAGTGCCGCCAAAGCGCTGGATGTTTCTGCACCGAAAATTAGCCGCTGCCTCAACGCATTACGCCTGACCTTTAACGATGAACTGTTTTATCGCCGTCAACAGGGGCTAAAACCCACTCCCCTAGCAGAAAGCCTGTATGTAGCTATTTGCCAGTTTACTGAATCGGTTTATCACCTCGAACAATCTGCAACTCAGATACAAAATGCGGCCATCAATGCCGATTTACCGCTGCATATCGCTGCCTGTAATGGGCTATTGAGCTTTTTAGCGCCACAATTAAGCACGCCAGACGTCGCCCAAGCGCTAGGGCAAATACGTTTACATAAATGGCAGGAAAATAGCGCTGAGTTAATCCACGCAGGTGCGCTGGATTTTGGCATTACCTTAGAAAGTGCTGAAAATAAAGAATTAAGCTATACCAAACTGGGTTCAGTCAATGGCGTTTACATCGTTGCCACCAAACAACATCCTCTGTGGCAGATTGAGACCGATATTACCTTAGAGCAAATCTGTCGTCATCCATTCCTCTACCAAGAAGTGAAGGGCTTTAATAGCAAAATTGACCCCTTAGAATTATTTTGCCAGCGCCAAGGCCTCTTGCTACCAGCGGTGGATAAAGTCATCGACAGGGAGGAATGGTACGCCCATTTACTCACCATGAAGAGTGTGGCTTTTTGTTCAAGCATTGATATGCACACAGTAAAACATATGCCCGGATTACACTTAGAACGCCTAAGCGATACAGAACTCAATCGACTCCACGATACTATGATGGCACCACAATATTATCTCATTGAAAAGCCTGCAATTCATCGGCGATACAGCCAAAGTCAAAGCGCGCTTGTCGTGCGTTCCTTACTTGCCGCGCTCGACCCCGCACGCTAACGCGAGACAATAAGCTCAGCCAAGCTCGTGGATATAATGTTCACTAAACCTTGTTTACATCATTGCGATGATGTCGATGTTAAACGGGGTTTAGGTAGTAAAAGACCGAAGTTTAAAACAGCAAAATTACATCGATATTTTATCTCTTAACAAGGCTTATCCTCAGACGAGATTACCGCTTATTTCCCCTGTCGCTTTGATGCTTAAAACGTCAATTCCATCACTCAGATTTAGGCTATCTTAGCCTCAAGCATTTTGCTTAACCGAAAATGAATTCTTCACGGAAGTCCAAGTTAAAAAATAAAAATTGTGATGCTCATCATGGCTTTCCAGCTGAATTTCATTATTTAAAATATCAAAATGCAAATTTTAGAATTTCCATCCACGTTTGTTAAATCATCGTTCACATATCAGATACAAACTTGCAAATACCACTTTATAAGTAGGTGAATCCTCCTATATTAGAGGCACTGCACACGCAGTCTTATAGAAAGAAAAAGGGACGCGATGATGAAAAACTACAATAAATCTCTACTGGCACTGGCTCTCGTCAGTACCTTAAGCCTTACCGCCTGCGGGGACGGAAGCGATGGTCAAGATGGGGCACCTGGCACACCAGGTACACCCGGAACACCAGGCACTCCCGGAACACCAGGTACACCCGGAACCCCTGCGGGATCCTTCGCAACGACAGCTCAATCTATTACTGATCTGGCTTTCACTTTAAGTCCAGCTGACATTAAAGTGACCAGCAGTGAAGGCTTCAGCGTTAAATTTACTGTTACCGGAAAAAATGCTAACAAAGATGTTCCTTTTACAGGACTCGATAAAGTTGCGCTTTATTCTTTAACAGCAAATGAAAATACCTCAGGTACTGGCGCCCCTATTCAATGGCAAAACAATGCCATGGCGAACGCCGCAGGTACTTCGCTAACTTGTACCTTAGATGGTCTTAACGGTACTAAAAATGCTTGTACTTTAACCGAAGATACAGCAACACCAGGCACTTACACTGCAACTTGGGCACATGATGGCGCAGCGCCAATCATTAATCCCAATGATAATCCAAATGCAGTACACAGAATATTTCTACGTGCTTACAACGTCACTGACAGTGCAGGCGTAGCCTTATCTGACAAGATTTTATCTGTACCCGTTGACTTTATCCCTGCCACTGATGAACTTGCATCATCAGGTAAAGATACCGTCAGTAGCGCAGCCTGTGAAAAATGTCACGGTGAAGCAGATGGCCATATCGCCAATATTTCAGCCCACCATAACTACCAAGGCGTTAAAAATTGTGTGACCTGTCATAACCCAGATCAAATCCCAAGTGATGCAGATCTAGCCGCAGGTTTGATATTTGACTTTGCACCTATGATCCACAGGATCCACTCTGGCGCAGCAAACTTCGATACTAGCAATAATACCGCTAAAGAATGGAGTGAAATTGGCTTCCCATCTGATCTGAAAGAATGTACGACCTGTCATACTACAGACCAACCTAGCTATAACACTATTTACGCCCAAGCTTGTGTAGGCTGCCATATGACAGTCAACTTTGCGACTGGTGAAAACCACTCTGAATTTGCCCTAGCTCAAGCAGATGATACTCAATGTAGTTCTTGCCATGGCACAGGTAACTTGTCACCTGCGGTGGTACATAGTGTTGGTAAACGTGCAGAGTATGCATCTCTGTTCAAAGTTGACTTCACCAGTGCTACAACAGTTCCATCAGCGACTCTAGGCATGAAAACCTTAACCTTAACAGCCAATATCACCTTAAATGGTGCGCCAATTGCTGATGGTACATCGTTAAAAGCCTACAACGCGACCACTAACCCAACAGCGATGTTTGTCGCTAATGGTCTATTGATCGGTAATGTGGCCACTGACGGTACTGTGTACTCTTGGAGAGATGTTAAACCTGCAGCAATCAGCCTGAAACTGGAAAACGGTACACTTGCTGGTGGCGTGTTAACTATCGTTAAAGATATCCCAGATGCGCAAGCTGTGGGCACTCTCTACGTAGGTTCAGAAGCCAACTTCTGTGCTAAAGCGGGTAAAGTGGTTAGCTGTAATACTACAAACTTAGAGTTTGGTCCAACTAGCCCTATCGGTAACGAAGCTGCAGTGAAATTCTATAGCCCTGATGGTAGCGCAGTCACTAAAGCCCGTATGACTGATCCTACTCGTATCACAGTCGCAGAAACTAAGTGTAATGCTTGTCATGGCACCTTAGATTATGCAAAAGGTTCAAGACACGGCGCTTACACCTTCGACCAATGTATGCACTGCCATAACGACACCACAGGCGCTTCTGGCCACGGTGCAACTGGCTATAAAGGCGATGATGGTAAGTTAGTTGTTAATCCTGAAGTGACCTTCAATAACAAAGACCTATTCACAGTTGCTCACCGTTTCCACAGCGGTAACTTCGGTGTAGTAGAAGGTATCTTCCGCGATGCGAAAGGTGGTTTGTTCGGTTATCCTGCGGTTGAAACAGATTGTGCGGCTTGTCATAAAGACAATGCCAAACTGTTTGCAACTGACGGTGGGTTAACTTCAGGCAAACGCTCAATCAAAGTAGGTGCTTACTACATTAGCCCAGTAGCTGAATCATGCCGTACTTGTCACGCTCACTCTGATGCGGCAGCTGTCGCTCACTTTAGAAGTAACGGTGCGGTAGTTGAAGCGGATGCAATGACAGATCCTAACCTACCAGTAGAATCTTGCGCGACCTGTCATGCTGAAGGAAAAACCTACGGCGTAGATAAGGTACACGCAGAGTAGCACAGCAGTACTAGTACCTTTGGGTTGCCCCTGCACAACCCAAACTTCATCTCTGCAACTCATTGGGGACCCTTAGGGTCCCCTTTTTTATTACCGATTATCTTCACGTAAAAATGAAATATCAATCGTATTAATAACTGCGGTAAAGCTTAATCCGCTAAGCGACTGGCTTGTGCAATACGTTGCCTAAGCAGCTTGATAAAGTCCTTAGCTTCTCTGTCCAAACTGTCGTGGGGAATATACAAGTGATAACCTAATCGCGTATCTAACATCACGCAGCGATGCCCAAACATTGCCAATACACCGCGATAGCGATCCCCTTCTATCACCAAAGGACCAAACTCTGCGCCGAGATAAGTTTCTAAAGTCGCTAAGTCTTCATCTTGCGAGGCTGCAGTCACCAATAAAGGCCGCTGCTCTGTTAATAAGCCGGTGGCTAAGCGCAGGGAGATATTGTCCAAAATAGGATTTAAGTGTTTTAGTTTAATGCCTAAATAAGATAACTCTATGGTATCTAATCCATTGGTCACCCGCGGGATATCGACCCTTTGAATATTATCCCAAGCGATAGACACTTTGCCGCGACGATGAAAATAGGTCAGCCCCTTGTCATCTAATGCTAGGGTCGTTTCCGGCTCATACACCTTAGCTAAACCGAGAATGAGTGAAATCGCGCCTAAGCTAAAAAACATCAAACCCGCGGCAAACAAGGCCGGCCACGTTAGAAAAAGTCCCAACCCCAGCAACAGACTTAAACCGCCCAGCCAAGTTAAGGTTAACCCATTTCGTTTTGATAAAGGACGCACAGACATTATTTCTGACTCAATTGTCATTGTTCATCTTCCTGTTAACACTCACTATCTTTAGATTAAATTCGGAAACCACATCCTTAACTTGCCATTTTTAACTTACGGTCTTTAACCATAACCACAAACGGCCAATGTATTCGTGAATCGCCCGCTGAGAGGCCACTAGATTATCCGCCGTCAAACGCCACCAAAAATCATCTCTCCCAATAAAATCCGTTGGTGCGGCTTCAGGATGTAAACCTTTAGCGGTGAAGATAGCCATAGCCCGTGGCATATGAGTGGCCGATGTGACTAAGCGAAAAGGTTCTTCGCCTAATTCCCACTGTAAATATTGCGCTTCTTCTATCGTATCTCGCGCTAAAGGAAATTGAATGATCCGACGTTTATCGACGCCCAGTTCAACTGCGGCATTCGCCATCATTTCAGCATGGGAAAATTGAGTGAGTTCACCGCCCCAACCGCTGACAATCAATTTACATTCTTGGCCTAAATTAAGTTGTCTGACACCTTCACTAAGCCTTGCAAGCGCTACTGCAGACAAGGATTGCACCGCAGTCGCACCTTGAATATCCGAGTGCGCCGAACCTAATACCATCACAAAACAAGCGCCTGTGATGGGTGTGGAATTAATGGGGTAAGCTG
Organism: Shewanella sp. 1180_01; assembly: GCF_052850535.1. Classification (NCBI taxonomy): domain Bacteria; kingdom Pseudomonadati; phylum Pseudomonadota; class Gammaproteobacteria; order Alteromonadales; family Shewanellaceae; genus Shewanella; species Shewanella sp. 1180_01. The sequence goes on along the minus strand of NZ_VXCT01000001.1, from coordinate 344,632 downwards.
ATTCTAATGGGCGCACTAAGGTATTCACACCCAGCTGACTACTTAAAAAGAGTAAAACAAAGAAGGCGCACGATACTAAGTATTTCGCCATGCTCCGACGGCGCCATACCAGAATAGAAATGAGTAATAACAATAGGATAAAGGGAATCGGCATTATCCCCTGTGAAACAACTTTCTTAACCCAAAACATGATGTCCATGCCAAGCAACCCAAAAGAGCGCAATCATAGCATCAAAATACGGCGAAACGCATAGCAGATAACATTAGCCCAGCGTTTTGCTGGGCTAATATTTATAAAACGTATAGGCCATTAAGCATTGATTTAAAAGCCTAATAAGCTCACTAGATGAGTACAGATATCCAAGCGAAGATTACTTTTCCCACAACCAAGCGGCGCCGCGCACACCCGATGAACAACCATAAAGATTCTGCACCACAGGTGTATGGCACTCACGCCCCACCACATAATGGGCCAGCAATGCCGGTAATCTTGGGTAAATCGCCGCAACATTAGACATACCGCCGCCCAGCACTATAGCATCGGGATCGAGCATATTGATCACATGGGCGAGTGAGCGAGCGAGCCTATCCATATAACGATCAAACGCAGCGACCGCAATCACATCCCCCTCATCGACTAACAACATAATATCGGCACCTGATTTTGCAGCAGCGCGCACTGTACCCGCCGCCGTCAATGCCGCATTAAAATCACGCACAAAGCCAGTGCCAGAGATAAAGGTCTCGATACAATCTGGATTGCCACAGAAGCAACGGGTGGTATTAAATTCTTCCTTAGTCATCCAAGGCAGAGGATTATGACCCCATTCACCGCCGATACCATTCCCCCCGCCGTGCACTTTGCCGTTAATTGCCACGCCAGCGGCGGCACCATCGACCGACTCTGATACCGCAAAGCAGTTTGCATCATTGGCAACCCGCACTTCACGCTGCAACAATTCCCCTAAATCCACATCGAGGGGATGACCATTGATCCACGTTGAGTTGGCGTTTTTCACTAAACCTGAATAGGGCGATACCACGCCAGGAATTCCCACACCGACTGTGCCTTGCTCGCCGAGTGTCGCTTCCGCTTCCTTGACCAGATTGGCCACCGCAGCTAGCGTGCCCTGATAGTCACGTGGCGTCGTCACACGTTTGCGAAATAGCTCATTGCCTTCATCACTCAGTGCGACTAATTCTATTTTTGTTCCGCCTAAATCGACGCCCATGCGCATCATGAATACTACTCCAGTGTTTAGCCCGCCCTTTAATCAATAAGTATCGATGCTAGGCGGTCGTTATTTCACCCAGTGTTGCGAGCCGTGGTGTTTGAGCAAGAGAGACTACAAGGCTGAGCATCGCGGTTAGTGTCCAACTTTGTAGTCTCTACCTCACCCTCCGAGAACGGCGTATTCGTTGCCGACGGTTAAAAAGTCAGAGTCTACAGCGCCAGCTATTAACACCGTCTGCCGTATTTTATTTCCAACCACTTCTACGGCCCCGCTTGCTGAGGGAATAAGTCTTATTGAGCTGTTGCCACAAATTGCACAGGGGAACAGTATTGGTTTGTTGTTAGCAAACTCGAGCGTATATAACCAATTTTCCCCAGCAAAGCCTCCTGACGAAATAGCTTTAACAGTTACTGTTTCTCTAGGCTTATCTGCCTCGATGGCATAGCAATTGTCTAATGTTCTGGGGAAGGATAACAACTCACGTCGTGACGCTGAGGTTTGCTGTACAAAATCTACACGCCTGAATGCTTCTGAAATTATTGTTGAGTCTGCTATGTCAATGTATACATAGGTAGCCGTGGAAAAATCGTCTACGTCTTGCCAATGGATAATTTCATCTACCGCTGCGGCGCTTAAAATTCTAAAAACGGGATTGGATTTTGCGACAAACCCACTGCGGGTTTTGGCGCCGGCACCGCCCCACCCTTTTGAATAGCAGATATACTGAGCCAGACTATAGTCTCCACCAGCTACTTTAATCCCACCATAACAAGCTCTTGAGTTGTGTGAAAGCCTGGTTGCATTACCTGTGACCGATGCAGAGAGTTCCACATTGACCGCTATGTTAACAGCTCTATTGGCTACTACTGATGAGTTAACAAGCTCTGCTACACCGCTACCAGGCCATGTTTTATCCGATGTGATATCGACCGAACCTGACAGGAACGCATCACACTCACCAAATGATTTGCTTGACACCATAACACCAGTCAAACCAATCTTAGTACCGCTGCAATTGTAAACCTTACAAACTGATTTGACTGGAGATGAATTATCGACTCTTATAATGCTGGCCGCATCTCCAACAGTTGGGTTGAAAGCGACAACCGCCGCACTTGTTGCGCCGAACGCATTGCCCAGATCCATAGAGGAACCATTGGCGTAAAACCCAACCCAACGACCCCCATTGATATACGCTTTAACATCTTCTCCGGTAGCTCCTTCTCCAAGAAATCCCATCTTTCCACAATATTCGGCAGAGCCTATTACATTTCCATCTTCGGGTCTCTTGTGCTCCGTTGCAACAGCACTTGTTCCTGAGGTTATGTGAATGAAATCACCAATACCTACATCATCAGGCGGGCCACACCACGTATCTGCATTGTATGCAGAACAGCCAAGGCTAGCGCAGTATGCATTACCCCCGAGAGCAGCCCCCCTAGAAGAAGCAAAATAGATAGCCGCAACAGAACCAGCCAACGCTCCAGCTACATTTATATGATTATATTTTGAACGGACCACGGCTATTGCATGGCCTCCATTTTCAGCTATCCAACTAGCACGACCGTCATAATCCAAACTGGATGACGCATCGGTATTCCCCCACTTTTCACCTTTTGCAAAACAGGTAAAGTTTTCAGCGGTATATGTACACTTGTCAAATGTTATCGTTGACGGAAACCCCACAGAAACTGGAGATACACTGGCGTTGGCCGCATAAAAACCGCCATTTCTTATGGTAAATTCTTTTCCGACAAGCTTAAGTGGTGAAAGGTTACCTCCACCATAAACCCGAAAAAAACCACCCTGCAAATCTATCTCAAAATACCCATCATGTGCCTGAGCACCTGACAACATCGCTAGAGCTTGTTCGGTATTGTCTACATTTGAACCTACAGTTAAACCATAATCACCAGCCTTAAAGGTTTTAACTGGATCGGCTTTAAATTTTACGGCGACGCCTCCAACATTCAATCCGCTGTCTGTTATAGCCAATACCTCTCCTGATGCAAATGGATATATCTCATGTATATTTCCATTTGCATTGACGTGAGTAATTGGCAACCCACCATTGGCATCTGATGATGGGATAAAATCTCCGACTTCTAAATCCCTAAACAAGGGCCATATTCTAGCGTTTTCCCCCAACACCCTTTCATAACTTAAAGCTAAATTATTAAAAGCATTTGCTAGGTTTTTATCGCTTTCTGAATCAAAAACCACTCCTGCGGCGCTTAATGCATTCTGAAACTCGGCTATCACATGGTTAAACCAATCCGCACCTGGGTAGCTGGGAACATTGTTTTCACCTGACTCGGTAAACCAGCCTGCTAGGCCTGTTCGTGGCTTGTTTGCTGGGCGCTGTTCGGCTTGTGAACCATTGTGTAACGGATGCATGTTAACTCTCCTAATCGAAATTCATTTAAACGCCGTTTAAAGCGGTTTTGTTGATGTTGAAAAATGCCTAAACGGCGTAGTAAAACTCGTAAAATAATCCGCCCACTTTGTAACGCTGTAGCGTGCATTCGAGCACACGGGCATCGGACGTTAACAAAGGGGTTAATACATCATCCAAACAGGTCATGTATGCGCCTGGTATGCCGTACACATTCACCCGCAATATGTAGCGATATTTCTGTTCCCATAATGGGTAAGTGCATGAGCGTAAACAGTGGTGCGGGAACGTCTCATCAACCTCAACCGTAAAGCCCAAATCAGTGGCTAATTTCTGGATATTCCACGCTTGCAAACCACCCTTACGGTGGTACTTCTCAACCACTGCATAACGACGATATTCAATGCTTGATACTGGCTCTGCTACGCACTCCGGAAGCCCTAAATAGTTTTCCCAATCTTCTAGTAGCTCTAACGTGGTTTCTGGCCGCATCTCAAGCAGCAAGTTATCAGCGCTTTGCTCAGCACGTTCTAGCCTTGGCGCATATCCTTGGGTGTACTTATATAGGTCGAGTGAGGTTGCTCGCTGCCACAACACTCCGCGTGGCATTTGCGCTAATAAAGCGTTAGTCCACTGTGCTACGGAGTGCCCCATGTAATGGCTCCCAATGCATGCAGTTCAGTGTCTATTGCAGTGACATCAGCGCTTAAATCCAGCTCATAATCATTCACACCGACGGTTGAGCCTATGGCCGTTCGTACAGCACTTAGCAATAAAATTGAACCTGGGCTTAGTGTCTTAAAATAGCCCTCAATACTGGCTTTAACGCTCTGCTGCAACTCAGTGGTATCGGGGGTTAATGCAATGGCTAAGTTGGTGGTTTTGAGGGTGAGCGGAATGTAAACCGCTTCTATGCCACCTGGGCGACCTACATCCGTTCCGGTGGCTGGGTCTTTGTGGCGATAGATATAATCGGCCATCGTCAACTGGTCGATGTAGGTGGGTAAAATATCGGGGCGAGAATCGAATACAAAGGCATAGCCAACTGTGGCGGGTCCTTGGTAATTATCCACTGCCCACGCGCGATCAACGCCTGCCACTTCACGGCACCAACCTACATAATCATGCACAGCACCACCCATGGGCGGGTTGCGCTTACGGAACAATAAACGTTCAAGTACTTTTAATGGGGTTTCTAGTTCTGCTCCGCCCGTAATGCTGCCAGCAATGCCATTTGGTTGAATGCCTGGCACAGTTGAAATTAGCGTAAGCGTTTGACCTGCTAACACGTTGCCAGCAATCCCTGCTGCCTCTGCTTCTACTTGTACAACTACATTGCCACCGGATGGCGCATTCGATAGCGTCACTTTAAACAAGCGGCCATCTGAATGCGTCATCACAGTGTCAATAGGGATCGTGGTATTACCCACAAATGTCACGGGGCCTGCGGCGCTGGTTGCCAGCTTTTGAATGATTCCCTCAGAGCGTGCAGTGTCGATAATCGTCTGTTCTTCTGACTCCGATGAAGGGATGATCTGGCGTACTATCCAGCTTTGATAATCATATAAATCACGTAGGCTTCCGCTGACTGCTGAGTTAAGCGCTTGCTCGATGCCAAACTTAGGTAAAATTGAATCTAACGACGCTTCAATGTCGATTAAACCGCTTTCAATCAGTGTTCTAAGCGTGGGTACATTAAACGGCACTTTGTGTCTCCCATCGTTTTGATACAGTAAAAGAAATCACTGCGTTGTCGGGTTTAGTGATCACAATATTTAAGGCTAGGGTTTGAAACTTGGGGATAGAACCTGTCACAACAACGCTCTTTGCCGTTACGCCATAACCGTCATCACGCAGCATCCAAGCGAGCGCGTCCTGTGCATATTTAACGGCTTTATTGCGCACTTCGGTGGTCATCTTTTCACGGTATAACAACCACAACTTGCTACCCCAAGGGGATGAAGAAAAGGTATCGCCAGGCCAACCGCGTAGGTCGCTTGAATCATCGGGTAAGGTGTCTGAATCATCAGCGCGGGCGTCGGTGAACAATGAGATCAAAGCGAGGGTGGATATCTCGTTTCCGATACCGTCACCCTCGCCATTATTGAACTCAATTAGCAGCCCTGTATTTTTCATCATGTCGAACACGATGCTAACGCTCATAACTAACTCACTCTGGTGGTGTAGTCGGTCTGCTCTCAGCGTCTTTGTGGATGTGCCCAAGGTAAGTAATACTGTTCGCGCTTAAATCAGATCCAGTGATAACACTGTCTGAAGTAATACCGCTTACCGCATAAATCCCGAGGTCTGTTGATATGCCACCAGTGACGTGTAAAGGACCTTGAATTAAAGACTCTGGTGAGATGATAGTGAATGAGTTGGAAGCATTGAAAATAACGTCGGTTGCTCCAATGGTGAAGCTGTTTTGGATTTCAAAGATAACATCAGTAGCAGTAAGGATAATCTTACCGTCTTCGGTTAAGCGGATTTTGTGACCTTCGAGATGGTATAGAAAAACGTCGCCAAGTTCACCCTGTGGCCGACATTTTTTATCTTCAACCGCAATCGCCACCAAGCCAGATAATGAGCCACCCAATGCCGCCACAATCGCCTCAGCACCTTCTGGTGGGTATGAACTCATGCCATAGTTTTGGAAGCGTTCAATATTGTCTGCTGACTCATCTGCATGCATCTTAACTTGCAAGTTCTGGCGCTGTAGGTCCTCCACTATGCCGCTCACTACCGCACGGGTAAGCATGCCCGTAATGCGGCGGCGGATAGGGGCAAGCAAGCGTTCAATATAGCGTTCAGTTACCATTTGGTTGTTTCCAATCTGAGCCTGTAAGCTTAGTGGCTTTAACGACTTCCGCAGGAATGTCCATAGCATCAGGGCGCACTACGCTAATCACAGCTAAACGGCCTGATTCATCTTCACTGAACATGATTGATAAAATCAGCATTTCTTCATCTAGCCCCATGATCTCATCAATCACAGGCACTAGGGTGTTGATGTTCCAAAGCTTGCCCGTTTGCGGAATACGCCAACCTGTCACCGTATATTCAACGCTGTTGGCTTTAGCGATACTGCGCTGGCGTTCCCACTGGCCACGCTTAGCTGCACCTTCAGCGGTAGTGATTTCTTCATTAACAATAATCAACGGGCGATAGCGGCCAATCTCATTATCTTTCACATCGGCTTTAATGCCTCCAACTGAAGTTAAAGCGGCAGGATCCCAATCCTTTCCATGTGCCGCGCCTGCGGCTTTAATGGTGAAATTACTGTAGCGCTGGCGCCAACTAAAACGCCCCCGAGCCGCTTTAACGTTTTCACCCAGTATTAACGAAACACCCGCTTTAACTTTGCTGGCACGGGTAATCACTAAGTTGCCAAAGGTATCGCTGGTTAGTAGCACGCCACGCTGCTTAGCGAGGCGTGATAACAGTTCGTGCGGGGTTTCACCCTGTTCGATTTGAATACGTTGGAATAACTCACCCACATCGGTATTCACAATCACTTTAATGCCGAAAGGCTTACATACCACCTCAGCAATTTGGGTTAACGTTTGGCTGTTGAATTGGCCGCTTGGATAGTCAATAGAGCAATCAACAAGGTCAGCAGTTTTATCGCGGCCACTGACGCTAATGGTCACAGTGCTATCATCGTAACTTGGCACCCAGTCATCTACGTAGCCGGTGATCACGCGCTCGCCACCGATATCAATCGTGCAGGCTTGTCCTTGGGTGATTGGCTCCTTAAACTTCTTATACTGCTGTTCGTCTCCTTGCCACTTCCATGTGAGTTCTAAATCAAATGCACCCGACATGGCATCGAGCGAGCGGGTAACGCTTATCTTGGTCCAGCCCTGATAAATATTGCCACCGGCTTTTAATACGATTTCCTCACTCATTAGCTGATCACCTCAACGGTATCAGTGGGCAAGATAAATGCGGGGTTAGCAAAGCCGTTACGTTGTACTATGCTGTCACGGCGCTCGGTATTACCCGTTTGCTGCCACGCGACCAAGGCAACTGGCACGCTTTCTTTAGCTTGATACAAACTCACTTGCGGTAACAATTCAGCACGGGCACGAGTATCGGCCAATACAGCTTGGCGTAATACGCGCATCTGCCGCCAGACTGCCGAACTACCCGAATCAACAGCAGCTGCTGCATAAAGAGCAAGTTGATCGGCAATGCCATAGCCAAGACTTTTTAATTGCTGCCCAGTTAAGATCGCGTTGCGTTCTGCACCCGATAAGCTCTCAATTACTTGCGCTTCATCATTCAGTTTTTTAACAATCTCAGCATCACTTAAGGCAGAACACTGAGCCACAATGGCACTGTTTAAGGTCAGCGTTTTAAAGGTTTGGGCATTCGACAGCATAGCGTCATTTTTTGAGGGGTTAGCAAACTTAGGCACAGATCCAGCCATGCCACCGTCACTTGATATATTGCGAGCAAGCCCACCTGTCACAGCGAGTTCTGCGCGCATACCGTCCCAACGGTTTTGCACATTTGAGTAAACATCTAATGCACGGATCGGGTCTTTGACTACGCCTTTAATATCCTCAAGCAAGCCCATTGTTTCACGGGCTAAGTCGCCAGGGTAAGCGAGTAGATCACCAATGCTATCTTTAGTGCGCATAAGGCGATCAGTCCATTGGCGCAGGTCATCAGGTAGCGAGGGTAAATTGCGGGTGAGTTCATCTAAGTCATCTAAAAATACATCAACCATGTCGCCCATACCATCAAGCGTATTGGTATCAAAGTCATTCTCAAATGCTGTATTAACCGCGTCTTTAGTATTTGCTGATTCTGTTTTTACTTGAGTAGCGGTATCAGATTTTGAATTGGGGAATAAGTTTTCACCCACTTCAAATACTTCAAAGTTAATAGTCGCAGTGCCGTCAATGCGATTCACTAATTTATGGCTTACCTTGCCGACTTGAACTTTACGAATACCAAACCAAGGGTGAACTAATTCCCCTGGTCCTTGTTTATTCAATGCCTCAAGAATGGCTTGTAATTGCTCAAAGTAATTATCACCGACAACACGGCCACTAATACGCTCTTGCGTTAAGACCTTGCCGTTGTCTTCGGTGTAGCCAATTTCTTTTTTAGGGTAAGCGTGGGGGATAGCACGACGGCCACTTTCGCCGTCGGCCTCTTCTAGTAAAAATTCAACACCCCGAAACGAGGCGGTTAAACGGTCTTCGAATGCCATTTAAAACTCCTTTGCGTGGGGTTAGTTGATACCCGTATCAGGGTCAACGGAGATGCCAATGGGCGCTTTAGATACGCTAAGCTTTGCCCGTTCATCAGTTAAGTGGAGTTTAAGATCAATGCTACCTTCAAGGGCTCTGGCATAGCTGTTGATATCTGATTGAGTTTTTGCGTCAAAACTCGTGTTAGGTTTGGCGACATCTTTAATTTTTTCTTCACCGAAGATACTTGGAAATACATCTGATAGTGTGGTGGCCTTAGCCCATTTAGCAAAATCAGTATCACCTACCGAAGCATCAGCAATAGATTCAATAATGGGGTACATTAATAATGCAGCTGCACCTGTTTTGGCTGCTGAACCAACTTTGCTCCATTTGCTTTTCCCTTTACTGTCACCACCCATGGCATCAGTAATGTCAGCACCCATAGCGCCACCCATACCACCTGCGCCCATGTTGACGACATACACAGGCATCACGCCCATATCAGCAAAGCCACCCGCACCACCTTTGCCATTTTTGCCTTTACCTTTGCCGCCAAAGTTATCGCCAACCCATGACACAGCATCAACGGTCTTTTTAGCCGCCACTAAGCCACCGACTACCCATAGCGCTGCTTCGCCCCATTTGAGCCAGTTATCTATGGTCTTATCGTCCACACTGTTTATGGCATCAGCAAGGTCTCTAATCGGTTGTGATAACCGACTTTCGGCAAATTGACTAAATGACGTGTTTAACGACTTAATGGCATTATTAAATTCAGCCGCATTTTTAGCAGCGGCTTTTTGGGTTTCCCCATATTCACCTGTAGATTTGTTCATTTGCTTGATTAAATCTTTATTCTCCTCAGAAAATAAAGACGTCAAACCTTGGATTGCTGTTTGGTCGAAAACATCACCTAATGCCATTGGATTATTTTGTGCTGCTTCTAAAATCTCTAACAGTAACTCAATTGGTTCGCGTAATTCTTTAGTGCCTTTTTTAAATACATTGATACCTTTTGAATTTAAAAACTCAACTTTATTTTTATCACTGAATGCAGCAAATACACCTTGAATCGAGGTGAGTGATTCGTTGGCATTACCTTTAGTTTTTGCAAACAACTGAACCAATGAAGCCATTTGGGTAATGGCCGCAGGGCCTTTACCTTGGTATACCGCAAATAACTGCTCTGATATTGATGCTAAATCTTTTACGTTTACGCTACCCACGGCGAACTGACTGTATAAGTCATCAATCACGTTCATCACTTCTTTAGCGTCTTTAATACCTTTCTCGCGGAACTGGGCAAATAACGCGCCGCTTGATTTGGCATCGGCACCAAACGCTTGCATGAATAAACCCATGTTCTCAAGGTTATTCTGCACAAACTCAAAGTCCCCCGTCTTACCTAACAGCTCGTCAACAGCGGCGGTAAATTGGGTGGTATCAATGCGGATGTCTTTTTGATTGGCTAGCTCAAGGATGTTGCCTTTCAGCGTGGCAACTTGGTCATCAGTCAGTTTGGCGTTAGTGCCTAGGCGGGTCATCTGCTCACTAAAGTTGCCAATACTACGCACTGTGGCACCCGTAGCAAATGCCGCAGCAATCCCCACATAGCGATTGCCTAACGTATCAATACCACGGCCAGCCACTTCGGTAGAGCGCTTAATCATGGTCATTGCCGTGTCATTCTTTTTGGCAAAGTCACTCATCGATGTGCCGTACTGACGCGCTTTAGCCGCAAGATTGCCAGCAAGGTTTAAAATAATATCTGTTTTAAGTTGCTGGGCCATGGATTAACTCTCTTAACTTTCGGTAGGTACGAACAAGGCGACGCAGGGACATTGCAGATGAGACGCTTAGCGGAATACGAGAACTCATAGCAAGCTGTAAGTCCTCGCAAATATCGGCTAGCGCCTTAAGATCGCCCCCGTTCTGCTAGCGCCTCTGCAATCATCTGGTCTAGTTCGCTGGCCTTAACCTGTAACATAGTGAAGTCGTCTTGGTGCAGCTTGCGCAGTTCCTTCACACTAATAGGCCCGTTTACTTTGCCGATGTATTCGACTTGGCGTACTAATAGCTCCAAGCCGTACAGCACATCTGAGGTGTAGCAAATCGCCTTGCCGTCTTGGACGATCACTTTCTCGGCGGCTAACTGGGCATCAATATAATCACCCGAGGTGAGCTCACGTAGGCCCACCTCAAGGTTAACTGTTTCGCCAACTTTGAGGCCATGGGTGAGGTTAAACGTCATGTCAGCCATTAGATGCGCTCGACCTTATCGCCGTGAAATGTGCCTGTAATATCGCCACTATCACTCATAGAAAACGGCGCAGTTTGTGTTGCTCCCGTCATCATGAAGTCCACGCCGTTATCACCTTCCCATGTCAATGTCGCATTTTTAATTTTTGCGATATCAAGCACGTCAACATCTTCAGCGGCGGCGATAACTACAGATATAGTTGGAACGGTATATTCACTTGAGAATCCCCAGTTTTTCCCATTCCCAGTATGCGGAGTAGTTGTTGCGCCACCTGGATTTAATGTTGAACCTTTTTTGGTTTTCAATTCTTTGTTGTTGGCACGTATTGTTACTTGCCCAAGGATAGTTTGTCCCATTGTGATTGCCCCCTAATTAGAGTTTGAACTGCATCAACGCAGCAAAGATACGGAACTGGTTAACGATGTCAGGATTGAACACGCAGTTAAGGCGGTTTTGATCGCTGCTATCGCGGTAGACCTGCAACGTCTCTTTAAAGCCGTCAAAGTCTTCTATTAAGCCTTTTGGAACCCAGTCATTATTTGCAAGTGCAAGCATGGCGTTACGCATGATCTTAGGCGTGACAACAGGCTGACCTGGATCAAGCCGCGCTAATACATCGTCTCCGGCTAACTTGTGGCGCGGAAAACTATTAGTCACCATCACGCGCAGTGAATAACGTAGGTAGCCCAAGGTCGCTGGGGTGGTGATATCCAAATAGCTTGGGTCTGGATCGCCGTAGCTGTTCTCGCGGTACATAGACACTTCGCGCTCAATCGCCACTTCACCGCCTGGCGTTACCATATAGGTGGCAATGCCGTCACCTAATAACAAGTTGCGTTCGGTTGGGTCCCATTGGATTTCTTTAGCAGGCGGCAACAGGCTAGTCATCACCAGCGTTTGCAGTGGTCGAGCTGGATCAATACCTAATGAGTAAGACGCTTGACCAGCGTAAGCTGCTGCCCATTCCCAGGGTGAGTGGGGCGCTTTGTTGGTACCCATACAGGTAAACAGGTAGTCATTTCGAGCAACACCAAACGCGCCAGACTCAGCAAAGGTGCCACGGAACGCAGTGTATGCAATGCCTTCAATCATCTTAAGTGGGCCCCAACGATTTACCAGCTCATCACGTAGCTTGTTCATTGATTGGGTGTCGTTATAAGGCATCACCAAATGGTTGTACCACTCGTTCGGAATCGTCGCGATAACCGCATCCATATCTGGTGTTCCTGCACCGCCCGTCATTTCAACCACGGTTAAGGTGACACCCTGCGGCAGCTGCTCGCCATCATAGTAGTTGTAACGAATATCGATATCGTTAGTGGTTTGTCCCTTCCACTTGGCGGTTAACTCAACAGTTTCGGTGGTGGCGGCTTTAAGTGCTGCGGTAACGGGTAGATTTGCATTAGCGTTAATCTTGGCAATCATGGCCGTGGCAATAGTTGCCGCTGTTGCGGCTTCGTCTACGCCCACTTGTACCGACTCACCCGCGATTAACAATGCAATCACGCCCGCTTTAGCCGTGGTGGCCGCGATAGTGATCTCACCCTTGGCGGCACTTCCTGCGCTTAAGTCGGCCACACCCAAGGCATAGACATCGGTATAGCCGTTAGACTTGCGGAACATTTTCAGTGTTCGCGCCAGCATCGAGCCTTTGCCATACAGCGCATCCATTTGGCTTTCGCTGTTGGTGATGCGGTTTAAGGTCAGGGCGGTGGCGGTTCCTGCTACCAGCTGCTGACCGATCACTAATACTTTTTGCGCAAGTGCAGGCGTACCCGATAGCGCGTTAGAGTTTTCGATCTCGATATAAACGAGAGGGGCCTTAATATCGTTAGGGATGCTACCGAGTGACATGGTTATGCTCCTGCTTTAGTGGTTGCTGCTTTGGCAGCTTTAACTTCGACTACATCGACATCGTTTAAGCGACGCACCCAAAAAGATGAACGCTCAACCTTTTCGCCTTCGGCATTAAGGTATTCGCCGTTCGGCTTGCGTACTGGTACCGCAGCTTTAGCGGGCTTTATGTGGATTAACATCTTCTAACTCCTGATTTTCATTTAATGGATGGTCTGATTTAACGCACTCATAAACAACATTACCTACGTAAAACCCTCCTAACTTTTCACATTCCATTGCAACGGTATGATGAGCTTGCAACCAACCAAACCAGCATCCAATCAAACCAAAAAATAAAGCTGTTAATGCAAACGAAACAAAACTCATAACCACCTCTACTGCGGTAATTCCACCACGCCTTCGAGTACTGGCGAACCGTCTGCTAATTCGGCTTTAATGCCAAACCGTTCGAAGTTATCGAGCGTGCTTAGGTCGATTTCTTCATCTAAATACCATTGCTGAGTCCAGCTAACCGACCATACTGCAAGGCCAAGGTCATCAATCTGCGCGCCATACATGTTGTCACCGCGTACCGCTTCTGCCTTACTGTAAGCGGTTGGCAGGGCCCCACGGCGCAGCAATAAGCCCGCGATCTTTCCCGCAATCACTTCGGCGCGTTCGTCTTTCTGGTACCCAAATTGGTCAGTCGTAAAGACGTAAGCGGCAAAGTTCACAGTACCTATGATGCGATTACCAATGCTCTCGTACTGGGGCACACGTAGCGCTGCGATACGAACGCCGCCATCACGGTTAGCTATCCAGCGCTTAATATCCGTCGGCGTATCAAACTTGCCTATGTGGCGCTCAACCGTTTGCACTCGATCAAGTTGCTTATCTGTGCCCTCAAGCTCTGGCTTTAGATAATCAACTACTTGTTGGCATGCCCAAACGGTTGAGCCTACGACACTAAACGTGGGTCTGGTTGTCATTGGATCAGTCCTTCAAAAAAGCTACCCAGTACGGCATACACTTCGTTTTGGTTGTCACGGCTTAAGCCTAAAAACTCTCGCTGTGGGATATTCATTAGCCGGCTAAAAGCCCTGACTGATTGATAGACTGGGAACGCCAACGCTTTGCCAAATGCCTGTGTAATAAGGCGCGTGTGCGCATCCACTTGAACCGCACCGCTAAAGCCGTTTTGAGGTACATGGGCATAGGCCAAAGGAGAGCCAATATGGACTTGGTCCTTTGCAACCACGTACTGGATTGAATCGAGCAAATCCCCGTCACCCTGTAATAGCGACTGATTACCGTGACGAGTCTTGGCATACGCACTAGACCACGCAGCCCAAGGCTTACCATCAGGAGATGATTTTTCATCAGCAATACGTCTCCGAGTCTGGCTTTCAACTATGCCGCCGAGGGCATCTAACAATTCCGCTTTGTGCTTAGGATCGCCAAGGGTATCCATGAGCTGCTGATAGCGTTGCAGCTCATTGGTCCCTGTGACCTGTACACTAATCGACATTACAGAACGCCCCGTAAGCTATCGCGGGTAAAGATGCGCTCATTGCTTTGCACTAACTCCACTTTGCCCAAACTGGTTTCAGTTGGCTTATCAGCCTTAGGTAAGCCCAAGTCGCGCTTACCCATACCGATTGCATTCAAAGTAGTTATGGCTTTGTCATAGCGTTTTTCTAATAAGTCAGTGGCTTGATGATCACGATCCGCTAACCAGTAGAAAGTGATAGTGATGGCCAGCTTATTCAACATGCTTGGCACAACGGCCAAGGGCAGTGCATAGCGCGTTAAGAATGAGTTGATCTCATCATCGGCTTGCTCCAACGCTTGATTGATGAATGTATCGCTTAGCTCGCCTGTGGTGCGGTCAATCGCAAAATTCCACAGCATCGACTCATCGCGATCAATCAGGTCTTGCTTAGTTGCATAAACTGCCATCACTGCCGCCTTACTGTTCTATTACGCTAGCTGGATCGATAAGGCTTTCGAGTTCCACGTCGGCCACGACCAAGTGGGGTTCACTGTGGACACGCTGAGCCTTTTCAAGACTGAGGCACACCACGCGCTCTGCATCATGCTCAAGCGTAGATACATCGTTTTGGCCGACATGATCCCCATCAACCACGAGCACCAATGTTTCTGTGAGACGATGGAACTGCACACCCGAACGCCAAAATCCAGCGTCCGTTTTAGCGCGCACTGTAAAGGCTCCAAGGATGTGCAGAGCATTACCGTTAGCGCCATTAGTGACATCATTACCTTGCGATACATGACCTTCATTTGAACCTTCCTGATTAGTGGGTTTTAGTTTGGCCTGTTCGTCCGCTTTGGCTTTCGCCTCAGCTTCGGCTTTAGCCTGTTCTTCTGCTTGCTGTTTAGCCTTGGCTTCTTCCTGTTCCTTAGCTAACGCATCTGCTTCTGCCTTAGCTTTTGCTTCTGTATCAGCTTTGGCTTTGGCTTCATCACTACTTACGGCCGCGTTCTGTTCGGTTTGCGGCGCATTGATGGCAGTATCCGTTGCCACTGGTACAACTCCATTGGCCGTAACGGCCTTAGCTTTCTGCGCTTTAGTTTGTTGTCCACTCACGTTGAACTCCTTTTAAACAAGGTTTAAACCATTCAGTTGCTAATTAATGGGGCGCATCCTTGCGCCCCATTAATGCTTGTTTCGGCTTGGGGTTATGCAGTAATCATTGGTGAAATAACAATCTCAACATCGTTGAAGTAGATGTTAGTGTCGCCACCTTCAATCAACATGCGGCCGATCAACTTCTTCGCAGCGGCTTCGTTATCAGGACCAACAACTAACTTAGTGGCACGGGTACCAATTGGCGTACCGTCAACCTTTTTCATCTTCATCAACAGCTTTTTAGCGGCTGCATAGTTGGCTTCGTTCAATACTGCTTTAGAACCAATCGCCAGTTGTGGGAAAGAGAAACCGACGTTACAACGGCCATCAACACCCGCCGCATACTTGTTATTAAACCAAGTGTATTCTTCGTTCGGGTTCATGTTTTTAAACACGAATGGGCGACGGTTCTGGAACACAATAGGCTTAAGCACTTTGGTGTCATCAATCAGGAACCATGGCTCACCTGTATCAGTGGATGGCGTACCGATAACGTTTGAGAATACGCTAGCTGGCGTAGTTTCTAACGGATGGTCAGTGTCAAAGTAGTTTTGGCCGTCATAACATAAGGTCGTAAAACCAGCCGCTAACAATGGATATGCCAAGGTGTCTGGGAAGTAAGCAACCTGATCACCATAGTTCTGCGCAATCACACCGTACTGACCAATTTGGTCATCATCTACGTTATCGCGTGAAATAGAGATTGAGCTTTCAAAGGTTTTGTTTTCGACTGAGTAGCCGCGCTTACCCAAGTCAGCTAATTGGCGAGCACCTGTCCATTCAACAATGCCAGGCAAGTCTTTTAGCCAGCCATAAAAGTTAGCGGCGCTTGCACTTGGCACTTCAGTTGCAATCATAGTCCACTGCGGTTTTGCAGCAGATAAACCTTTGGTATAGGCCGCTGACATCGTGGCCTGTAGTGCTTCTAGCACTTGTGCTTCAGTAGCCATTAGTTAGCTCCTACGTTCATTTGTTGTTTTGCCGCTAGGAAATCTTCTTTAGAGACACCCATCTTGCGACACATTGCGATTTCATGTTCTTCAAGCGCCGCCACGCCATTAGTATCAACAGGCAGCTTCTTCTGTGCGTTGGTCGCAATAGCTGGAGCCGAACCCACAAAGTTTTTGAACTGCTCGATGCCACCCTCTGTGCGACACATGCCAACAAACATATCTTTGTTAGCGGGTGCGACCTTGCCAGCATCAATGGCAGTTTGTACCAGTGCATCAATCTCTTTATCTGCAATGGTCTTGAGCGCAGTCTCTGCCGTAGTGGCACGGTTAAGCGCGACTTGGTGCGTCTCAATTGGAATGAACTTGTTTAAGTCCGGTGTATTGGTGCGGTTAAGCGCAATCTGTTCGGCTTGCTTAATTGCGTTAATCGCAACTACGGCTTGTTCTGCGCTGGCATCTTCTGCAAGGCCAAGCAGATCAGTCAAAAGCTTTGGCAGCTTCATTGGGTCATCCTCTTTTCTGTTAAGGGCTGGTACATCTAGGTTTGGGCTGTTAGTGAGTCCAGCGCTTGCTAGGCTGTAGACAATGCCTGTCGCTGGATCATGGGCAAAGCCTGGTGAGTAGAAGGCATACTTCTTCTCATCAATCATTTCGCGGCCTTCGGCGTTCCACTCGACATAACCCCAAATCTCACCAGCACGGTTTTCAACTTTGGTTATCCAACCATAAGCCGGAGCGGGTTCGCCGTTTGGCGCTTTTAGATGGGTAGCGTGTTCAACATCGAAGGGGCGTTTTTTGGTAAAGCTAGCGACGACAGCATCAGGATTAGGGTTCATCCATGAACGTCCATCAATCCCTGTAAAGTTTCCGGCTGGTATCATCGGCAGCCAAATGCCTGGCGCATTGGCTTCGAGTGCCATCATGTTGAAGCAAAGCGCTGTTAGGGCAGTGACTGGCATGGGTTAAACTCCGTTAAGAATTACATATCAACCTCCTAATCGTGGTTGGTATGGGTAATCTGATATTGATTAACAACGGAGTTCAGCATGCATAAAAAAAGCAACTGACGATAAATAACGTCGGTTGCTCTAATAGTGGGGTTCAATTATCGGGGGAAGAGAGACGAATGCAGATTGATAGCACGAACATGAGGGCTTAAAGATTACCCTAAAAAAACAGGTTGGCAAGCGCGTAACTGCAAGCCAACCTAAAACACCAAGTCAAACCATGTTTAAACCCTGTTTAAATCTTCCTACAGACGTTTAAACTTTTTTGCGAGTAACTTTGTAGCCAGTAGTCAGTTAAGCATCAGTAGCGAGCGTTTGACGCATTCGCGCTTCTTTTTCAGATAAGTCATTGGCAAGCATACTTTCACGCCCTTTGCCTGGGTTGTAGTTCCAACCTGGATCAATCCCCTCCGGCAGTTCTTCCACTTCCCCTGTGCGCCGATTTACCCAGCGCTTATTTTTACTGGCGGGTGAAGTGGTAGACACTTTACCCGATGCGATCAACTTGTCGGCCTCGTACTGCGAGACTTGCCTTATCCAACACTTGCAGCCCCAACCGTTCGGTGTCATGTGAACGTCCCACCACGGATCATCCGCAGGCAACAAAGTGTTATTCCACTTTAGATGCTCAATGCGGTGTTGTTCACTTGGACCAAGTTGATATAGCAAATAGGGCAAGGTGCGCTTAGTGCGTTGGATACGTTCCCATTGACCTGCGCTTCTGGCGGTGCGCATGTTGGTTTTGTAAATGGTTTTTATGCGACCTTCGCTACCCAATTGCACTAGCTTGGTTTCGTCGGTCAATGGATCTTGCATGGTCTGCACCCCCCACCAACCTGACTTCACTAATAGCGGTTTAAGGATATCGCGGAACTGTTCAAAGGTTTGGCCGCTGGCAATCGCGTCTTCAACAATTTGTTTTACGTCAACCAGTAGATCGGCGTTCATCATCTTAGCGACGGTAAAAGCGTTGGCCTGTTCTTCTTTCCAGACATCCAGAAAGTCGAAGCCTGGCTTAATGCCTTTGCGCTTGAACCATGCTAGTGCTTCTTTAGGTATCAAGGGTTCAGCCATCTTGGTTGTCTCCTAGACCACGTAGCTGGAACATGTACTGCGCCATCTGGGCGATAAACACTTCCGCGCCGAGCTGCTCTTGCAATGCTGGCAAGCCTGCTGCGAACTGCTCATAGCTGGCTGACTTGTTAGCAAGTTCAATAATCGGATTCATAAACTCGTCGGCGACTTGTTCCCACTCGCTCATAGCCTCATTAGTCAGTGCATCAATCTCGGCTTCCGCAGTATTCATCACGCGGTTAATGGCTATACGCTGCTCATGCTGGCGATTCGTTGCAATCGGCATATCAAGCATACTGGCAGACTGTAGCGGCATTAAGATTTCTTCACCGTCTTTCACTGTGCTCAAACCAAACTTATCAGACATTTCAGAGGTCGAGACTTTTAGGCCACGGTCAACCAATGGCGTGATGCTTTCGACAAACATCTTTAAGTCTTCTGGCTCAGGTACCTTGATCCGCACTTTCGGATAACGCAGCTGCACACCCCAGTTAAGTATGATGTATGGCTTGATCAAGTACTCATTGATTGATGACTCAAGTTGCCGCGCATCCCACTTGGCAATGTCAATGCGCACTTCGTTATGCACAGTTGCTTGGGATTGCGAGCTGCCGTTATCGGCGGTCATGGTTTGGCCGAGAACGGCTTTTGATACTTGCTCATCACACCAACGGGCCATGTTCTCAAACAGGGTATTACCGCCATTGCCTTTGGCCGTTTCAACCATTTCAATTTTCATCGACTCAGGGATCACGGCACCCGCATCGCTGGCTATCCGGCCAATAGCATTAATCAATGTATCAATGTCATCTGTGCTGGCGTTCGCGCCGTACTTACCAATGCGCACTGGGATGCCAAACACCTCAGCGAACGCCCACCAATCTCGAATGGTGAACGACTTAAGCATGTACATCACAGCCACTAAACGCGCTAGGCCATTGCGCCACACGCTACCCGACTTAGAACGCGGCGTGTGCAATATAAACTTATATGGATCAAGTGGCGCACCCATGGGCGCATCTTCACTAATGAGCAATATCTGCTCAAGCGTTTCTTGATCTTGGCGCAAGTAACGTGGGTCTACCCATTTATAATCCTGAGGTTTCCATGGGGTGGATTGGGTATCCCAAAGAATTTGCACCACGGCCAAGCCTTTCCCTAGGCCATCGAGCAAGTCGAAAAACAACTCAGGGATTTGGTCATCGTCCATGATCTCCCGCACACGTTCAGCCATAAGCACATCAATGGCTTCATCACTGGCCGCTTCTACTGTTGGCGCTATTGCGGCCACAGCTAACTTGCGCGTTCGCAGCTGCGCCGAGTAATGCAGATCACGCTCTTCAATTTCTTCGGCCAGCGTCATGTAGGCTTCGGGGTCGTTACCGTCGATCACACTACGCAGCACAGCCGCCAGACGGTGGGGCGTTAAGCTTGATGCCACTGGGTTAGCGCGTGGATTGCGCACCCCAGTGGTATAAGCACGGGCAATGTCTTGACTCATTACCTGCTGATCGACTTTAAAAGGCTTGCCCGTAGACGGGTCTAAAATGCTGCTCATAGTCTTATCCCTTTGCCGCGTAAGTCTTGGTGCGGTCTGTCTTCAAATCGGTTGTTATCGGCGGCTGTGCCAAAGAATTTGCGGTGTTGCTCATCTTGCTCGGCTTTGATTGTGTGCAGTTCATAACGAGTGATGTCGGCTTTAGACGCCAAGATCCCTAAGAAGATAGCGACTGCACTATCGCCGTGGCGCTTGTTTCCGTCACTGCCAGTGGTGCGGCTATCGTCAATGCCTGGCACACCACGATAGATTTGGATCTGGCCTAAGTCGGTAATCACATCTTCATGCTTAGGCAGCAAGATCTCATCGTCTTCAAATAAGGCTTTAAAGCGCGGCATGTTCTCGCGATAGAAGGCCACAGACAGCATGACCTCAACCACCTCAGCACCGTATTTATAACGGGCTTGTTCGGCTAAGTATTGGCCGTTACCACGGGCATCGAGATAGATACCGTCTCGTCTTGGTAGGCGATCACAGATGTAATACAGCGCTTGTTCTTGCTGCTTGAATGGCACGTTTTTTAACTCAACTAAAAACGGCACAGTGCGCTTAGTGTTTTCTTCAACAGTGATTGGGGCGAACACGGTTAAGTCGCCACTCCGCGCAAAGTCTTCACCGAGTGCATGGCGCAAATTTACAGGCAAGTTCTTAAGTACAGGCTCAAGCTCTTGCTCTAACCACTCTTGCATCTCACCCTTACGCGCATGTTCGCTTGCTTGGTTAAACAAAGTTGATCCGGTAAAGCGCAGCACGGGGGCATCGAGTATCGCGGCGCGTTCACGTAGGCCACGGCTAATGTAAGCGCCGCCACCGTTCTTAGGTACACAGTAGTATTCTTCTTGGGCGTCTTCTTCAGTAGCAGTGGCTTTGATCAAGCCTGCTTTCCATTCATCCTCAGCCGCTTGGCTCCACTCTTTACCGCGAACCTGGCATATACGTTTGTATAGACCATCCGCGCAGGCATCATCTAAGGTGATGCGGTGCACTGAGTAATCTTTTTTACCCGCACGGGAATCGTTAATCAGGGTATTAAATAGGTTATCTGTGCCATTGTGGGTTGAGATCAAGCGTATCTTTGCGCCCCACATAGTGAGCGCTAAAGCGGCCTTAAGGACTTCGGCTAGCTTCTCGTGGAATGCGGCCTCATCAATGGTGACGTTACCCTGCATACCCCGTAGGTTTGACGGGTTACTGGATAACGCTTGAATTTTAAAACCGGATGCAAAGTAAATGCAGAAGGTCAGGATCTCTTTACCGTCCTGACCATCGTCAATAAATAATTCTTCTTGGATCTCGCCAGCCGCTTTATTGAATACCTTGGCCCACATGGCCGCAGCATCAATAAACTCCCGCGCCATTTCTTTGTTGGAACCCACATAGAAATGATTGGTCCCACCTTGGCCGCGTGCCGCACTGGCACACAGTGAAGCATCACATGCCTCAGCCCAAGTTAGCCCCGTTCGGCGTGACTTCTCGCCAATCTTTAATGGGGCTTCATCAGCTATCCAATCTTTTTGGTAGCCGAGCAATACCGCAGTAGGATCAAAGCGACTAAGAACTGACGCTTCATAAGTAGGATCAAAGGTACTGGCCGAACTGCTCAGCGCTAAAGCAACACCAGCAGCGGCACCTAATACCTTTTGCTTAATGCTCATTATGCAATCCCCAATATTTCACGCTTAAGTAACTCAACCGCATCTTTAGTTAAGCCAGCTGTCTTGGCGACTTTCACCGCTTTATCGGCGGCTTCAATTGCAAAGGCACTACGGATCTCTTTCTCAACTTTAATGCTCGACATAGCGGCGGCTTCGATGCGCTGCACCACAAGCGCTAACTGCCCAAGTGCTTTGGGGGAAATGGGTTCAGCGTCTTCTTCTTCGGCGGCGTCCATCATCTTCATTGAGGTTTCAAACGCCATTGTGCGCACAAATTCTTGCAGCAGCTTGCCCACATCAGATGTGGGCGCTTCGCCTAGCTTGGCTGTCCATACTTCGGCAACTTCGCGGCTTTGGCGAATACGTTCACCTATGGTTTCAAACTTTTTAGCAAAGCGATTAAACCCGGTGCGCGATAGCTTGGCATCTTCTGGCAAACCCGCTTCATCAATCATTTGATTGACGGCTTCAAGGATATCTTTTTGATGCATGCTGCCACTGCGTAACAGCGCATGCAGTTGATCGCGAATTTCCTGCGGCAGCAAATTCACCTTTGACTTACGGCTACTCTTTGCATTAGTAAGATTAGACATAGTGCCCCCTTATGCCCGTGGGCGTTTAACACCTGGCACTGTTGCTTGACCGGATGCCACATCTTCACCACGGCCAGTTAAGCGGGCAATTTGACACTCGGATAAATTACGCACTGATACTAAGCCTTGTTCTTCGAGCCATGCTAAATGAGTGCGTACTTGGTCGCGGCTAATGTTATGGCCGTAGGCTTCAAGACAAGAATCAACAATTGATTCATTGGCTTCATAGGCTGGCATCTCACGCAAAGAGCGTAAGATCACTAGCCGTTGGTCTTCGATTAATAGCTCTTTAAATGACATATGATCCCCTATTTATCATCCTTTAAACGCTGTTCTAATAGCAGTTGTGCAAGGTGTTCTACTGGTCTAATTTTGGCTTCGAGTGATTCAATTTTTCCATTGGTTCGCTCTAATGCAATTAGCAGATCCGTCATCTGCTTTTGAGTTGGTAAGTTATCAACGTGAGCTTTTAACTCGTCCACTTTCTTTTCAACCTTGGCTAAGTCTTCGCGCTTGGCATACGTCTTAGAGAGCAATGTTAGAATTACCATCCAAGCAATACCGAATAATGTAGATACCATGGGCCAGTTAGATTTAAGCCAGATCTCCATTAGCGTTCCTTAGCCGTTTGGCAATCAATACAGCGCACCGCATTTTTGTTAGCAGCTAAACGCGCTGACGGGATTGGCTCGCAACAGGCGACACAAAAACGGCTACCGTGTTTATCTATTAAGGGTTGTTCAACGGCATGGTCTAACTGCCGAGCAATGGCGTTATCTCTAAACACCTGCTCAACTTCCTGTGCGCGATCAAATGGGTTAGTCATTAACGCCCCTTGATAATGTTGGCGCCAACGTTCATGAGTGTACCAACCACTTTTTGGCCGCTGCCCTTGGGGTGCGGGGCAAAGCCGTCTAGGGTACGTAAGCCAAGGTAAGCCCACGCGGGGCTCGATAGCAGCGCAGCAACTGACACATCAATGCCCACGCCATAGCCAAAGGCATTAAGTACTTCCATCAAAAAGCAATAGAGGATCACTGCCCACATGGACTGACGCGCCATTAATGGCCGAGTGGTACGGATGTAAGGATCTTCGGCTTTATCGCCACTGCGGATTGTCTCTTGAGTTTCGTGGTGCTCGACCTGCTTATCGTTAAGCGCAAGCTCTTGGCGGCGGGTGATCTCCTTTTCCATTTCCACTTTAATGCGCTCAAGTTCCACCATCGACTCGGGTGATAGCGTTTGCATTTTGCGAGTAAGCGCCATTTCTTTTTGCTCACTGCTAAAGCCAAGTACGTCATCGACTTGCTCAACCATTCCTGCGATTTTATCGGCGGTATCACTGCCGCCAAAGAGTGATGAAATACCACGAATTGCAGCAGGGCCAACCTGCATAGCCATTTGTGCCACAGCCATAATTAGAGGGAGTGCCATTGTCGTAAGCTCCTAAGTTTGGATAATTTGTCAGTGCCAGTGGGCACAATAGATTGATTGAGATGAATGCGGATATCGCATTGAGAAACGTTATGCCAGGCATGATTAAAGTGCGCTTGCATAGTGCCGCAATGGCTAAACAACGGCGGCTGAGGTACAGGCTCGCCAGTGTGATAAAAACGCAGTTCAGCATTAAGGCGCATCTCGCGCCCCTTAGCTTTTGAGTAGTCCCAGTTCTTACCCATCTATTGGATCTCCCACGCCGCACTAGTCAGGCTGACTAAGCGGTTATGCCAGCCTTCAATAAAACGACCTTGGGTAATATTCTTTATGATGATACGGGCATAGAAACGCGCACGGCGCAGGCCATAACGGGCACAGAGGTATTCAACATCGCAGCCATTCACAGCGGCGCGAGTGGCGGGGCCAATCTTGCCATCGGCTTTAGTGCCAGCGATTTCTTGCAGCATCAACAGCGCATTGGGCACTCCATGCTGTACAGCAGCATCGAAGGTATACAGCGCAACAGGGCCAGACCACTGCGCACAGAACGCGGGTTTCCAATAATAGGTGTGATAAATAGAAACGATTTTATCTAAGGTGAGCGCGGCGATGTCGAGGTTAGGGAATGCGCGTTTACTGATACCGCCTTTGGTTTCACCGCCAGCATCTTTGGGATCATTCACATAGCCAAGGTTCGGTTTGGGGGTACCGTCTTGATTGAGTGCGCCTTCTTCAATCAGTATAAAGCGCACAGCATGAATAAACTCAGGCGAGTATCCAGCGGTTGAAAACGCTATGCCGACAAAAGAGTGAGAGGATGAAAACATAAAAGCACAACCTGATTAAAATAGCCTAATCGGATTGTGCTTTTTATAGTGACTGGGGATTAACTAACGAGAATTATTCACTTACTGAAACTGGTAAAAAATAACTATCATGCATAGTTGCATTTATTTTGCAAAAATCAAGGCTCTCTTGTTTCCCTGCCACAAGAAACCCATTAATACCATTATCGTCACCACCAACATATATCCAGTGTGTATGGCCGCTTCTATCATCTTTTATTTTAAACTCAATATCATAAGTCCAACCGTATTTTTCTGATCGGTATCCAAGCATACCAGCTTCTTTAATTGGCTTAGTTAGATCTAGTTCCTCATCACCCCAACTACCTGTTTTGTTTTTAGATTCATATCCAATAACGACATCGCTCTGATATGAAGCATTTACACTGTTAGCCTTCTTTACTGGAGGACAAAGCTGAGATAAAACAGAACCAGCATCTTTAATTTTCTCTGAATGTTCAATGTCACGTTGATTAATTTCAAAGGAAAAATCATCATCTGAATTACTACATCCAAAAACAAATACTGTGGAAATTAAAAATAATAGCGGCATTTTCTTCATAACACTGTCCCTTAAAACAATTCTGGTTGTCGGTTCTTCACTTCGCGTTTGCGCATCTTAGCAATAACGCGATAGATATGCTGCATACTCTTATCGTATTTGCGCGACAGTTCCTCAACGTTATCGCCTTTGAACTCATGCCAAATTGACAGATTCATGATCTCAGATTCAAGTTGACGGCCACGGGGTAGGTACAGCTGCACACCACCGAACTCACGACAAATACGATTTAGTAATGCAATGGCAATTCGAGTATCAGCATCATGCACTTCAAGTTCATGTTTAAACATGACATAGATTTGGCGCATCGCTTCAGGCCACCGCTGTGACTCTTCATCATCAGCTATGCGTTCAACATCTTCTAGGCTGACATTATCGTAACCAAAAAAGTCGCCGTTATCTTCGTTTGCCGCATTGTGTATATGAGTTGTTGATTGAGTCATTGCCGCCACCTTTCACCAGATAGAAAAACACCCCGCATGGCGAGGTGTGTTAAGTATACGGCATAGGTGATCCCATCTTCATGGGATTGGGTTTTGGTCTGGTTTGCGCTTAATGTAAAACTCTTCATAGTGGGCGGCTAATTTTTCATAGCCTGCCTTGTCTGTCAATTTATCATTAAGCGGAACGCGGCCACCACGGGCGATGATGGCATCAGCCATACAGCGCCAATGCCACTTCTTTAACGCTTCCAATACCATCACAGCCTGTGCTGACTTTAACCATTCTATACGGTCAATGCCTTGGCCGTTGCTAGTTTTAGTCATGCGTTTAACGTAGGTATTAAGTGCGACTTCTGTTCGACTACGCACAAAGCCTTGGTCATACATGGTTAGCCAAATGGCGTGGATCTTCGGCACCTCCGCCGCCTGTGGTTGAGGCTTAGGCTTTGGCTTAAAGCCGCGCAACTTCATTGCGGCCACGACTGCATTGAGTTGGGTTTCACTCAGTCCCTTAGCACTGCGTTCGCCGGTGATCTGTTCTAACAAATCGCGATACATGGCATCGTCCAGTTGCAGATCACGTTTACCGATTTGGACCAGCTTAAGAGCGTTAGACATAGTTAACCCCTTAAGAAATTATCTGTTTAATTTCGACAATTTGCTGACCTGAAATTAGTTCAGCTGCTGCTAAAAATTCAGATGGTGAAGTATGCAAAAATATTGGCTTAAAATTAATTGACCTCACATTAATATTTCCTCCACCATATTTAGCTGATCGAGACATTTTTAAAGCGCTTGGAGATGCCTGTTTAAAAAGTGAAATGACTTTACTCGCGGTAGCAGAGTTTACCCAAAAAGCTCTTTCAATATGAGCCCTACGAATTACCCCATGCACAATTAGAACTGCTTCGATAAAACGAAACCTTCCTAATGTCTTACCATCAAAATCCATAAATAATCCTATGCCGCGTTGCGGCTTTCATTACGTTGTATTCGTTCACTGCGGTGCTCTGACTGACACGCTTTGCAATGGCATTGCAGGCCATCAGCTTCGCGTGAAGAGGTAGACCAAAACAGCGTATCTTGCGGCCAAAACTCTTGGCAGCGGGGGCAAAGTTTCAGTAGGCCGAGTACATCATCAACAATCGCCGTACCGCGTTCCATGCGGCGAGCTATCAGCATGGGCTTCATTAGTGGCGTGTATTCACCGAACATAGTTTTAACCCCCGTTTACTTTGGTTTTAAACCGCGTTTAAATTTCTAAACTTGAATTTTTAACATCACTTTTGTGATGTAATTTATTTAAGTGTTGCCAATCTAGCGCCTTGAGTTCTTCATAATCTTTCGCAAACTCATTGAGCTTATTTAACGCTCTATTCAAATTTTGTTGTTCTACACCGTGCTTAATTGCAGCATGCTTTTCACGCATACCGAATTGCAAATGCTCATAAATCGCGGCAATGATTTCGGGACTTCTAATACCCGTCATCTTAAGCATTAGCTTTATGCGCTCTGGTGACTCTGCACCACGTAGTAACATTTTCATTTAAGCTTCCTTTGGCTGCTCATCAGTGCTCGGCTACCACGCCGAACAGACAAGCAAGGCACCACAGCGCCTTGCTTGTTTCGCTTAGGCAACGTCTGCTTGTTTCGTTTTTAAAAAATGAGCCTCAGTAAGTTCTAAGCCTTCAAGCTTTTTAAACTGGCGGCACAGCACAGATGATTTTGAGAATAACGGTTCAAACCATTCGCGACGACTATGGAGATCGGGATATTCTTTTTTAGCTCGGCGTTTACCATAAATCTTTTCAATATCAGCGATGAACTTAGGTTCATAACGGGAACGACTGCGCTTACACCAAACCTCTGGCAAAATCTTTGGTGAGTCTTCTGGACGGGTAAACCACTTACCTAGAATTTCACCATTGATATAAACCACTAAAAGCGTGGTTGACTCATTTTTACGTTCGCGAGTAACGCCAATTTTATGGCCTTGATAGTTAAATTTAACGCTTACAAAATGGCCTGATAACTCTGCCTCAATCTGTTGCCATTGCTCTTTTGTAATTACTGCTGTACTTGCTGTGGTTTTATTCATCGTCCCATTCCTTCTCATGCGGGTTTGTCATAATGATCCGCTTGGCCTTTACTGCGCTGCGTGTACGCCAGTCGCTACCAAACTCTTTTACTGCCCAAGCCTCAGCGAGTTCTTTGGTTTTGAACCTGCCATAAGCCATGATGTTTTTGATGATGTCCTCATGGCGTTTGCTCATGCTCACCGCCAGTGCTTAACGCTTCACTCTTAGCGTGAACCTCAGCACAAAGCGCCTCGTATTCTTCGCGTACGTTCGAACCTTCATTACCCAGTACAAAGTTAAGGGCGGCGATATAACCATCCTCAAAGGTGGAATCAGGGAATGCCGTGCCAGCGCGTTCGCTTTCGATCAATGCTTGGGCCATTACGATTTCACGTTCTAATTCACCTTTGCTGTAGGGCGCAGTGAACAGCCATTTAAGATCATTCATCATCGGTTTCACTCCTTCGTGTCTTGTCATACACGGTGACTATGTTGTGGTTAGTGATAAGGAAGTAGGCACACTCGCATTCCAATATTCGTTTTGGTTGCCAGCCTGAACGCTTCCTTATCCGCCGCAGCTGCTGCTTAGTGGGTCGGTGAGCGGTGGTTATCGCCTCGACCATCTGCGGCCAGTTGCGGCCCGTTCGTTGTCGCCACCTTTGTACAGCGTGGCGACTTACGGTTACTTCTCCGTAGCGGGTCAGTAGCAGATATTGCATGGCTACAACTTGGCGATATCGAGCGCAATTTGCTTATAGGTGCCATCGTCTTGGCGTTCGTAAACGCGCAGGTAAGGCGTACTTCCCATCACTTGGATTGAGTCAGCGATGGCATCCATTGCCTCACGCCAATCAGTGTCATCGATGTTTAACTGGCGCAGGCTCAGCACTTGGTTAATGTCGATACAACCCTGCTTATTGACCTTGAATGACAGCTCCACCAAGGCTTTGATATGGTCGCTCGAACCTACCGACCAACGCTGAATACATTCATCAATTTTCACCTTGGCCGCTTGTATCCGTTCATCAAAAATGCGGTGCTCGCCTATGCTGCGCTGGACCTTGTACTTGCCATCAAATGACACTAAAGAAACATTGCCCTTAGTGCCGCCAAACTTGACGCCAAATTCGCTGGCGCTGAGGTCGATAAAGTCGGCAACTTCTCGCATTGAGGTTGCTTTGTATGTCGCCATGTGGCTTTGCATTTCTTTGGCAGCAGTGACGATTTTGAGCACGACTTCATCACGCAGTTTGTCGATGTCTTTCACTTGGCTTTCTGGTACAGCATGACCGAGTGCATTTAAGCGGAAGCCCTGTGGGGCGGGTTGGTTAGTCATTTGTTTTCTCCACGATATTGAAAGAGAAGTTTTCACCATCTTGAACAACTTCTACCTGTTCAAAATCGAGTTCTTCCAAGTCATCAATCGCATAATCTAAGGTGGCGTAATTTTGTTTTGCTGCATCAACTTGGCTTTTGTAATTCGCTAATTGCTGCTTTAAAATTTCCATGTACTTCGCTTTGGATATCAATTTTTTGTCTGTCATTTCAGTTCTCACTTATTAAAAATTCTTCGGCCACAGGCTGATTAACTCAGGTGAATATTGATTAAGGGTTTGGCAAATCTGCGCTGGTATTTCCATGCCATCATCTACCCAGCGCACGAGGCACCCGCTGTAACTAGCAACACAGATCTGATTCACTACACCGTGCAGTACTTCGGTAATGCGAACCGCTTTTGAACGCAGTTTGAACGGCGGTTTATCTACGTCGATCACTGGCGTTAAGTGCTGACTGTTAATGCTGATCACTGTGCAACCATGCAGATTTAAACGGCCAACAGCGATAAGTGCTTGCGCTTGTTTTTCGAGTTGAGTTTTCATCTCATGCCTCCTTCACTTCTCGGTAGATAAGCCCTGGTGCAATGACCTCTTCGTCATCACGCATTTGGTCTAAACAGAACCCGCCGCGGGTATTGACACCCACGCGATCAAACTCAAACTTTTTACCGTGGCGATTAGTGATAAAGCGGTTAGCTTCAACTGGCTTACCCTTGATGACTGCAAGCACTTTCTCTTCAATCTTGTTTACTGTTTCCATATTGATCCCCTTGCTAACATCCAAAACAAACACCACCAAAAAGACTGAATATCCATTCAACTAGATTGAATACGCAGTACCCGACACACCCAATTACAACAACCCAAAACAGTTGAGCGACTAGCGCTAATGTTTCCATCACTCACCTCACTCGTTAGTTTCTAGTTCGGCAAATGCAGTGCGTAGCAATTGCTCTGTGATAGCCGCGCCTTTGGCGAACATGGCCGCCAGCTTTAGGGTTTTACTCAATAGGCGTAGGCCACCTGGGCGCTCACTGATTTGGATCATCAAACTCAGTTCCGCGCCTTCTGGCACTTTCCACGCTTTAGCAATGGCGCGAACGTCGGCTTGCTTGGCTTTGTGGATGCCACGCTTTTTAGCTATGCGTGAGAACAAGCGAGCAAAGTCTTCGTTGCGGCGTCCGCCTGTGAGTTGGCTATAAACCTTGTTGTTACCCACCAGTGCCATACCGATCCCCGTTTCTTCTTGGAGGATGCGCAGTTCTTCTAGCGTGGGGTAATCAAGGTGATCGGCTTCATCAATAATCACTAAGCCTTCACTGCCATTCAGGCGCTGACGGATAACACGGGATAGTGAACCTTTACGGCGTGGCGCATCGTCCATACCGAGTTCCATAGCGATTTCATACAGGCATTCAGTGAGGCTTGAACGGCTTGGGCTGGCGGTGACTTTCCAGACGTTGTTGTTAGTACGTTTGTATTCATCCAGCGTTTTGCTTTTACCGACACCGGATGCGCCGTAGATCACCACAATAGATTCGGTGATTTGTGCATAGGTGAGGTCGTCCATAATCAACTTGGCGGTGGGCGTCCACACAAAGCCAGGGTCCATGTTTGGGTTGGCTTCACGTTGTTCACGTAGGCGCAGCCATTTGGCTAGCTTCTCTACAATCTTGACGGGATCGGCTTTGTATTGGCCGTTAAGTACTTGGCTTAAAGTGGACGGGGCGACGCTGATTTCTTGCGCCACTTGTCCGCTGGTCACGCGCTGCGCATTAATCAAGGTTGCTATGCGCATGATGACGTCTGTTTGTTTGCTTTCGGCCTTCGCTAGGCTGTGTACGTTGGTCATATTCATTCCTTTTATTGCTCGTTTAACTAGGGTTTACAGTCGGTTTAAAGACGGTTTTTACTTTTCAGTTCACGCAGGTAGGCAACGCTTTCGCTAAAGTTAGCGGCGCACTCGGCTTGGTGGTCTGAGTCGTGTTCATAGTCGTAAGCCATAGCGGCAGCGGTGTTACCGATTGAGGTCGGGCGCACCATCATTACCACTTTGGTTTCGGGGATAATCTCTTCGGCTGCTGGGCGCATCATTGCGGCAAGTTCAAGTTGGTCTACGCTGATTTTTGCAGCCGCAGCCAGCTTGTTGCTCTTAGTAAACTGAGTACGTTTACGCTTGGTTTCACGCGCTGATTGGGTATCACCAAAGGCATCTTTTTCAAGACATTCAGCGGTACAAATATGCACACCGTTGAGGGCGTAGATCTCTAATGAGTCATGCAGCTTTAACGGGTCAAAACGAGCGACCAGTTTTTGGCCGACATAGTTCATCATCGTCTCGTTGAAATAACGGTTTTTACGGCCTTTGATACTGCCGCCAGCATCGAGCACAATCGTACCGTGCTTAGATACCCGCACCGCTTCGGCTTGCAGCATCATCAGTTGCAGCTGTGCCTTGGTGGCTTTGCGTATTTCAGCGTTTTGGTAGCTGGTATCAAATGCCTGATCAAAGCTCATAAAGCCTTTGCAGATTTCGGTATTGCGGTTTTCTTTGGCGTTGTACATTTCAACACCCTTAGCAATGGCTTTTAAAAAGTCCTCTGCTGCTATGGCTTTGCTGCCGTAGTTATCCGGCTTCGCCATTGGGTTAGGGCCTGTATAGGCACCACGACATAACGGGTGTTTATCTATGTATTCCTCAAGCCCACCCACGCCGAACATACGTTCCACAGGCTTAGCTTGGCCGTGGCCTTTACCGAGGATCACACTCGACCAATGCAGCTTGATCCCAAGCATGGGGATGATGCCTAACGGGTCATCTTCTTTAACTTTAAAGCGGTAGCGGTTAGCCACGCCTCCGGTCATCCATTTGTTGGCCGCTGCGCGGGTGTTATCGATCGTGATTTCTTTTGGCACACCGTACTTTTCGCATACGTCCATCAGAGACAAACGGATGCTGTCGGTGTTTTCGCTGATATCACAACGCCAGCCAATGATCTTACGGCTGTAGATGTCTTGCCAAAACCACGTTTTAGGGCGCAGTACTTCACCGTTAAACCACTTCACAAACACGTTGTGTAAGTAGCCATCACCATTTATCCATTCAAGCGCATGCAAGCCTTCGACTGTGCGTTCTTGCGGTGGGTAAAGTTGGTGCAAGGCATGCTCACCTTCACGCAGTAGCACTAATTGCTGTGCGGGTATTTCGTGGGCTATACGGCGGGAAAGGCTTTTTAAACTGGGTAACACCCAGTCTTTACCTTTAGCGGTATCTTTTAAGCGCTCGTAACACACAGTCATTGCTGGCTGCTCTAATGACAGGTAATCAGCTTTAAAGGCTTCCCATGCATCTGGTGATACAAACGCAAATTGGTTTTTCTTCTTGGCCTGTGAGGCTTCAAAGTGTTTCGGCAGCAAGGCTGGCGCCCAATCGGCTTCATCAATCCCTTTGACCATAGAGCAATGACGGCGCAGCGTGCTAAGTGCAATGCCGTACTCGGCACAAACTGAGTCATACGCATCCATCAATTTGATGCCATTACGCTTAAGCGCAAACACGGCTTGCACAGTACGCAAAGCAAATTGCGCTTTAGCCTGGGCTGCATGATTGGTTTTATTCCAACGCGCCCAAAGTGCTTCACGGCAATAGGTCTGCTGGCTTTTCTTTTTAGGTAATGCCAGAACTTGATCGCCAACTTTGATTTGGCCTTTGATTTTATAAAGGGCGGTTTGAGTTGCCGTCGGCAATAGGCTGATATGGTATTCCATAGCCTTACTGCCTAAGCGTTTCCTTTCCATTTCTGGTTTTTCTGAGGAAAGCTTTTTAAGCAAATCTCTTGTTCTTCTTGCAGATGTTGGCATACCAACAATACCTGCAACTTCATCAGCTATTAGCCACATATGGATTACTCCTTAGCTCGCTATATGCAATGAGCGATAACGGCTAGGCCATACTTCTTTTGGAGACTTACCAATAGCTTCTGCAATGATTCGCTCGCCCTTAGGCCAAGGTGAACGCAGTGCATTAGCTAGTGTGTTTTCACCTAATCCCGCGTCCCTTGATAGTTGACGAACGGACAATCCACGCTTTTTTAGAGCGGCGATAATGTCGGCTCTATGCCAATCACTTCCATCTTGGTCGCTTTTTTGAGAGACTATTTCGTTATTCACCTTAGTTACCCCTGCTTGTTGCTCTACTTAGTAACTAGAGTATTGATCCAACGGACACCTATGGTCAATAGATAAGGACACTATTTTTATTTTAGTGTCCCTTTGTGGGTTTATTCAAAGGCTGTTTAAATATGGAAAAGAGTATTAAATACAATAACATTGATGAATCGGACAGCAATTTACACGAAAAGGAAATAGAGTCCCTTTCTCACGTAGATCAAAGGACGGTATGGTTTATCGCATCTGAAGTTTCTGGATTACCCCAAATGCCAACATCGGACAGACGGGCAAGGGACGAATTAGAAAGACTTTTGAAAGGAAGAGAACATTTAAAGCGACGTAGGCAGGGAACTAAAGCTACTGAGTATCATATAAGCATTTTGCCTCCTGAAGCGCAGAGGTGCATTTTTAATGATAAGTGGGATGGTATAGATGAGCCTATGGGGAGCTATTCTATTAAGCGGGTTACACCTGACTTTATGGATGAGTTTGAGCTGATATCTCTTTATGTAATGAAAGCATCAAACGGCTTAGCTATTTACCCAAACATAGATCAACTTGATAAAGTAAAGTATAAGCCTGTAAGCCGTAACTGGTTGAATAGAAGGTGTTTTAATGGTAATCAATTAGCTTTGATTTTTGCCATTGGTGATAGCATGATGCCAACAATTAACAATAATGATGCATTGGTTGTACACCTGTTCAGGAATATACCGCAAGATGGAAATATCTATGTTTTTAGACATGAAGATAAGTTGTTAGTCAGAAGGTTTCAAAGCATCCTTAATACCTGGCGCTTAATCACAGATAACCAATCTCACGTTGATCTAGATATCAATCAAGAGGACCAACATCAGTTCACAGTTGTTGGGCAAGTGGTCCGAATATCAAAGGATATCGGCGACTGATTTAAATGTTTAAACGGGTTTTAAACTAACTTCCAACATAATCAGCTAGTGCTCAATCTACTAGGCTAAATCAGCACATTTTAAAAGGAGTGCTCAAACCACTAGATTTTTAGATGGCAATAAAAAAGGGCGCTATTAGCGCCCTATGTCATTCCATTAGATCCCGTATCCGCTCAAGCAATAATGACTTCTTATATTCTAGTTCACCAAGCTCTTGGTACAGCGATGCTAACTCGCCGCCAGCAACAGAGGCTTTAACCGTTGCATTAAAAGAACCCGCCATATCCGGCACACCGTCTTTCCTTTTCAATGCTTGCTCATACCTCGCTACCGCAGTCCTGCTAGGTTCGTGAAGCCAATCAGCGATAGCGGTACTATTGCCATAGGCTTCCTTTCTAATCATGCTGTCAAGCTGTTCTTTCAGCTCAAGCAGTAGATTCAAAACAAAGTTTCTTGCTCGCGACATCTCAACACCTCCCGTTCAATTAATCCCACTATATCCCACTTGGGCTTGATTGGGAAATCCCAGTTGTTCCGCGTTGATCCAATATGATCCCTAGCCTATGTTTCTGTTCATCTCACTAGTCCCTATACACCCAGCCTGGCGCTGTGGCAATAAAGTAAGGGTTTAAAATGTCAGGTTTTTGATTATAAGTTAATGGTTCACCTGACTCATAACAGACAACTGTGCCGCCTGCACTTTCGAGCACAGCTTGCGCCGCCGCAGTGTCCCACTCGCTGGTAGGGCCCAGTCTGGGGTACAGATCGGCACTGCCTTCTGCCAACATACAAAACTTAAGCGAGCTACCCACGCTTAAGATGTCATGCTCGCCAAACTGTTGTAAATATTGCGCTAAACCAGGGCTCAAGTGCGAGCGACTGCCCACAATCATCGGCATCGCACGTGGCACTTTAGCGCCCAATAAAGGACTTTCTTGACCCGCTTGTTGACGCCATGCACCTAAATGCTTAGCGCCATAGTAATAGGTATCGAGCACAGGCGCATATACCACACCTGCGATTGCAACCCCTTGATGGATAAGCGCAATGTTGACGGTAAACTCGCCATTGCCCTTAATAAATTCCTTAGTGCCATCTAAAGGATCAATTAACCAATAGGTTTGCCATTGACGACGCTCATCCCACGCAATATCCGCCGCTTCCTCAGACATAATAGGAATACCGACAAACTGCTGCGCCAATGCCGCCACTATTACGTGGTGCGCGGCTAAATCGGCGGCCGTCACGGGACTATCGTCGCCCTTGTGGCTCACCGAAAAGTCATCTTGACCATAAACCGTCATAATGGCATCGCCCGCCGCTTTGGCAATCGCGACCACTTGTAATAGATCTTGTTTGGTCAATGTCTGTGCTATTGTCGTCTTGTTTGTCACTGAAACTTCCTTAATGCATTAAATATCTTGGCATTATGCCATTGTCATCCAAGGGGAATTTAGAACAAATTCATCATACATCAAGCAAAATAGACTAAGACTCGCGGCCTAAACCGCGGCACACAAAACCACAGATTAACAAAGTGATTACGATACTAAGGCAAGCCATTGACGCTGAGAAGGGGCTTGAGTCCAGCTGCATTCGTATTCACAGCCTATGTTTTCATATTGATAGTCTACATTTGTCGCTTAAATCTGATTATTGGCGGGCTTATGGTTTTCGACAGCATTAAACGCTGGATAACGTAAACGCTTAACGCCTGATTAAAATTGCCTAAAGCAAAATGTGAGTCACACTCAATATCGTCAAGATAACCGCCGCAACATGCGATTCAGTTGCTGACACCAATCTTGCCACTCGATCTGTTCGGGCATCGACAGTGCGTTATTGACCCCCAAAGTGGAGCGTAATTTACCACTGTTCAGCACGCTATAACTCGGCCTTTTTGCCAAATTCACGCCGCGGTTTAATGCCTGTTTAGCGTAATCAGCACTGGTAATTGGCTGGATGACCACAGGTTGACTTAACAAATTAAGCGCTAGGGCTTGTCGCTGGATTTCACAGGCAAATTCATACCAACTGCATTGGCCTTGAGCGCTGTAATGAAATACGCCTGAGCGCTGCTGCATGACTAATTGCCAAATCACCTTAGCGAGTGTATCACTCCATGTCGGGCAGCCGATTTGATCGGCTATCACCTGCAAACTTGGCTGAGTACGCATCAAGTTCAGCATGGTGTTGACAAAATTATGCCCATCTTGACCGTAAAGCCATGAGGTGCGCACAATCGTTGCGCAATCACCCAAGACCGCCACTACCTTCTGCTCACCGAGCAACTTACTCTTACCGTAAGCAGACAACGGCTCGGGAGCATCAAGTTCAACAAATGGCCTTGGTAAATGGTTTGGATTTGAATTTGGAGCTAAGTCAGGGTTTTGATGCTGTTCAAAGTCAGCTTCTCTAGCATCACTTACAGCACGTTCAGTTGCATGAGCAATACCGCAAACAGCATGACCACCAAACACATAATCGCTCGACACGTGCAGCAAGCGCGCGCCCGACAGTAAACATTGCTGCGCCAATAACTCAGGGCCGAGTGAATTCACCCGATGCGCTTCGATTGCGTCATGCTCAGCAGCGTCAACCGCATTATAGGCCGCGCAATTGATCACCCAACTGGGTCGATATTGATCAAACACTGCAGCAATATTGGCGGCATCGGTAATATCTAACTGACTGTGACTTAAGGCATAAAGCTTCAGCAGTGCGCCAGTGTTTGTGCTCGAGTTTGCACTTGTGATGCTATTTAGGGCTAACTCGCCAATATCGGCAGCGACTCTCAGTAACGCCTGAGCGAGCTGACTCTTCGCGCCCGTGATTAACACGACTTGCGGGATGTTGGCTTCTGTGGTGCTCGCCTCAGCGCATTGAGTTGGCATAGCCTCAGTGACCACGATTTTCATCACTAATATTATTCACTATGCTTCTATTAATTCAGCATCGTAGCTAAATAAGGGGATCAAATCGGCGACGGTTTCATGACCACGGGCGGCTAAAAAGGCCAAGAGTGCCGAAGGACTGCGATTGAGTAATCGTGAGGGCGGATAAGCCACTTCATCGATGATCGCTTGCGCCCGCGCAAAACCGCCCAAGCTGAAAGCCACATGGGAATCAGAGCCCATAACTAAAATAGTGCCAAATTCCTTGGCCGCTTTAGCAATCGCAGTGCAATTGGCTTCGCTGCCCTTACGGGATACTTCAAAGGAGGAATTGTTAATTTCAAGCGCTACACCGTATTCGGCAGCGGCGCGGGCAACGGCTTCAATATCAATCGGATAGGCGGGGTTTCCCGGATGAGTAATGATATCAACCTTGCCACTCTTAATCGCATTAATCATGGCCTCTGTGTGAGTCGCTTTATCTGACGGCGGATAGACGGGTTCATGGAATCCCGCGAGCACAATATCGAGCTGCTTTAAATAATCACCAAAGAAATCAATCTCGCCGTCGATATTTTTAATATTGGCTTCGATACCACGCAAAATCCCGACGCCATCGACCATACGCGGCAACACTCTTAAATTCACAAAGTGCCAAAAATGCGGCGCATCGGCCATCGCAGGCCCATGATCTGTGGTGGCAAATAAGCGAATCCCCTTCTGTTTTGCCACTGCTAAGTAGTCATGAATCGTGCTATAAGCATGGCTCGAAGCCACAGTATGGGTATGAGTGTCGACTTGGTACTGCATGGTTCACCTCAGTCAAATGATTCAATCAATTTAGAAAAACTGGCCACGATTTAGCTAAAGAGCGATAACAATTCATCGGCGCTTCCTTGCCATGTGCCCTTGCCTTTACCTTCGAGAATACTGTCCGCCAGACTTTGCTTATGCTGCTGCATTTCTTGGATTTTTTCTTCTACTGTGCCTTCGGCAATCAGCTTATAGACAAACACGGGCTTATCTTGGCCGATACGATGGGCTCTGTCCGTTGCCTGCTTTTCCGCCGCTGGATTCCACCAAGGATCATAGTGGATCACAGTATCCGCCGCGGTGAGATTAAGCCCAGTGCCGCCTGCTTTTAAACTGATTAAGAACACAGGCGTATCGCCCTCTTGGAACTTATCTATCTGCGCTTGGCGCAGGCGAGTTTGCCCGGTGAGCTTACTGTAATCGAGCCCTAAGTCCACCAGCTCTGCTTCAATCAGGCTAAGCATGCTAGTGAACTGGCTGAAAATTAATATCTTACGCCCCTCTTGCACCATCTCGGGCAAGTTCTGTTTTAGCCAGTCTAACTTAGCATTACTCTTCACTTTTTGGGCTTGCTCTAACTTCACCAAGCGCGGATCGCAGCAGGCTTGGCGTAGCTTAAGTAAAGCATCGAGAAACTCGATATGGCTGCTAGCAACACCTTGAGAGGCAAACAAATCCCGCAGTTTTTTCTCCATCACCAGTCGAATACTCTCGTAGAGATTTCGCTGATCTTTTTCTAACTCTAAGCTCTGGGAGATTTCGGTTTTAGGGGGTAATTCACCGACCACTTCATCTTTGGTTCGGCGCAGCACAAAAGGCGCAATCCGTTGACTCAAGATTTGCGCTTGTTCCCTATCGCCATAACGTTCAATTTTGTGCCTAAAGGATTTGTTAAAGAAGGCATTCGTGCCGAGTAGTCCGGGCAAACAAAAGTCCATCAAGGACTTAAGTTCACCTAAGTGATTTTCAAGCGGCGTACCCGACAGACACAATCTAAACGGCGCTTTAAGAGCTTTAATCACTTGAGTCACTTTCGCCTGCGCATTTTTAATCTGCTGCGCTTCATCGAGCACGATATGTTCAAACACCTGCCGTTGGTAATAGTCACTGTCGCGCACAATCAGCGGATAGGTCGTCACCACAATATCAAACTCACCTAAGCGCTCGAGCAAAGGCTTACGCAAGGCGCCATGAATCACGACAAGCTTTAACGAAGGTGCAAATTTCGCGGCTTCTTTCGCCCAATTGCCCACTAAACTCGTTGGGCAAATAATGAGGCTCGGTACATGGCTAGCACCCGTCGGTTTTAACGCTTGCTGCTTGAGTAAAAAGGCCAAGGTTTGAATGGTTTTACCTAGACCCATATCATCGGCCAAAATACCGCCAAGCTGATATTCCTTTAAAAAACAGAGCCAATTTAAGCCTTGCTGTTGATACTGGCGTAACTCAGCATGTAAGTTGTCGGGGACTGCAACCTCTAACACACCGTTAAAATTTTCAAGCTTAGTTGCTAAACTGCGTACCCGTTCACCATTAAGCAGACGAATATCGCTGTCGGCAAAATCATTTAATAGGTGGGCACGGTATTTAGGCAAAGACACGCTATTGCCTTTATGGCTGTCGAACAGTTCTAAAATTATGCTGATCAGCGGCTTAATCACGCTAGCTTTAACTTTTAACCAATCGCCATTTGGGCTGGGCAGCAGTAATTCTGCATCATCAGCTGGTTCACCATACAGCTTAAGCCAAGTGGCAATTAACGGCAGCATAGGCACCATTTGGCCATCGATATCGGCATTCAGTGACAGGGAGAACCAGCCCTCTTGGGTATCATCCAGTTCAATCGCCAGCGGAGTATCAATCACATTCAAGCTGAAGTGGTCGGCAAAATGCACTTGGTAGCCCAAGGCCTCTAGCGCCGGGATGTCCTGTTGAATAAAGTGCAACCAAGCATCAATGGTTTCTGGCAGTGACCCTAAACCCCAAATGCTGACATAGC
Source organism: Shewanella sp. 1180_01 (assembly GCF_052850535.1). NCBI lineage: Bacteria > Pseudomonadati > Pseudomonadota > Gammaproteobacteria > Alteromonadales > Shewanellaceae > Shewanella > Shewanella sp. 1180_01. The sequence goes on along the minus strand of NZ_VXCT01000001.1, from coordinate 304,723 downwards.
TGCCACTGTTAGGGATAAAAGAAGGCGCCAGCTCCACCAGTTCCAATGCCATTAAACGATTAATCGCATCCATTTCCGCATCGAGTTGACGCGCGACTTGATAGGTTTTGCCTTGATGGGTAACTAAGGACAAGGGCTCGTCGGGATATTGGCCGCCAAGTACCACGTCTTGATAGACAAACTCCAGCAGCACCAGTGGCTGCGCCATAGCAAACTCAGGTAAATCCTGCGAGGTTAAGGTCAAACGGACTTGCAGCGGCACTTGCAGCTCGACAAAATCAATCGATGCGGGCGTAGGTACGGTTTTTGCCGAAAAGTGTTTAATCAGTTTGTGGCTCACCATTTCAATCTGCGAGCTAGGCACTGGCGGCATCTGGCTGAGTAACAAGAGTTTTTCAACGCTGATCTCTGTCTCTAATGCGCCTATCTTAAAATAATCTAAATCGATATAAGTCGGCGGCTCACAGGGGATCAGCTCCCAATTGTCCTTATTGGGCAGCATCAACTGCATCTGTTTATGCTCGGCATCCTTATCCAGCCAAATGAATTCTGGCTTTAACGGTTCACCTCGGGTAAGCGCTAAACGGCTCTCTTCCCAAAAACATCGCCCGGTGACGAGCATTTTTTCCAGCGCCATAGCGCCTAACTGAGCTTTAAGATACAAACGCGAGGCACCGTGGCGACGAGTCGACATGATGAGATTGATGATGAGTACGTCTTCGGCGCCAATCCAAGCGGGCATATAGTATTGCACATCGGATAACGCGATTTTCGAGCCTTTGTTATAGCCGCCCTTCTTCGCCAGCTTGCCTTTTCTTAGTTCAAGGAAAACGCCGTTATCATCTTTGGATAACACGTACAGCACGCGATCGTCATAGAGTAAATCGACATTTGAAACCGTGAGATCATCACTTTCGTCTAGCAAATGTAACCACTGGGCAATACGTTGATCTTCAACGGTTCTATCACTCAGTAAACTGTAAAGCACGGCGGCAATATGCTTGCAATGCCCAGTGGCGGGGCATGAACAGAAGCCATTCATGATCAACTTATGGTTAACACTCACGAGGCGAATATCTTGACGATAGGGCAGGGATTCCGTCCCCATGACGCGACCTTCAATATGACGAAAATCGGCATTCGCTTTGGCGCTCAAGACCCGTCCCTTCATCACATAATCACGGGCGCGCATTAAGGTTGGCGGCGTGAATAATGACTCAATAGTAGTGCGAGTCAATTGGATAGGATCTTGGGGGGACAAGCGATTCATGTAAAAACCTTGAAACTAAAAATATCAATACCTAACAATAGCAAGCCATTGCCGAGCGACATTTATCAATGAGTTGTGTGGGATTGTATTGAAAGCCTTGGCCGAAAGCCAGAATGATAGCCTCTATCGATAAACCCACCCTGCCTGCAAGATTAAGAGAACACACTTATTCGCAGACAGGGGATGGATTTAAACTCGCATAAAGCCATTGATAAATCAGGTGTTAGCCTTGCATTAATCACTAAGCGTTAACGGTTGCAACCAAGGGCTAAACTTTAGCTTTAGCCTTTTGCTTTAGCCTCAGCACTTTTTGTATCAGCAATGTAGCGATCGACCAATGTTTCTAAGATATCCAAGGGCACGGCGCCATTTTTCAGTACCACATCATGGAAGTCTCTGAGATCGAACTTATCTCCTAGGGCCGACTTGGCTTTTTCACGCAGTTCGAGAATTTTCATCATGCCGACTTTATAAGCCGTCGCTTGGCCTGGCATAACGATATAACGCTCAATCTCTGCCGTGACATCACGATCGGACATGCCAGTATTTTTCTTCATATAGTCAATCGCTTGTTCGCGAGTCCAACGGCTATGGTGAATGCCTGTATCCACCACTAGACGTACAGCGCGGAACAACTCTGCCTGCAAACGACCGATATTATCAAAGGGATCCTTTTGAAAACCGAGCTCCCACGCTAAACGTTCGCTATATAAAGCCCAACCTTCAATGTACGCCGTAAAAGGCGCCATCTTACGAATAAGTGGCATACCCTCTAACTCCATCGCCACTGCGATTTGGAAATGATGGCCAGGGATCCCCTCGTGATAGGCTAAAGTGCGCATACCGTATTTAGGCGTGGCCTTGATGTCATATAAATTGGCATAGAAACGCCCTGGACGACTACCGTCAATCGCGGGCTGCTGATAATAGGCACCCGGTGCTGTTTTCTCTTTAAATTCAGGAATGCGCACCACTTCCATGCCCGCTTCGGGTCGAATACGGAAGGCATCACCGAGTCCCGCATTCACTTCATCAAGAATATGTTGATAATCAACCAGAATTTGCGCTCTGCCCGCATCGCTATCTTCGTAGTAAAACTTAGGATCGGCGGCTAATGCTTCAATCGCGACCGAGAAACCTTGGCTTATATCGTAACCTTCAGCGGCTAAGATAGTCATGATCTCGCTCTGAATGCGATCCACCTCTGCCAGCCCTTTGGCATGGATTTCGTCAGCAGTGTAATTAGTGGTCGTAAAGAACTTCAGCAATTGCTCATAGACAAGGTCGCCATTTGGCAACGCCCAGTAACCATCATCCGTCTCCGCTTTGGCTTGTAACTGGGTAAAGTAGTCGATAAATAATTGATACGCTGGATGCACGTAACCTTTAATGTCCGCTTCGGCCGCTGCCAATAACCGTGCTTGTTCATCGGCACTGATATCCGTGTCAGCTAATTTGGTTTTGAATGAACTGTATAGGATATTGTCTTGAATCGGCGTCGCGACAAAATCATTCATCTCGGTCAGTACCTGCTCAATCACAAACTTAGGCGGAATAATCCCTTTAGCTTCACGGATTTTTAAGCCTTCGAGAGTTTGCGCAAACTTAAGTTTCACCTTTTGTAAACGCGACAGATAGTTTTCAGCATCGCCCACCGAGTGAACTTGGTGCTGTGCCTGCATAAAGCTGGGATAACCGTTTTGCACGCCAAACAACTGATTAAGCGGATAGTTATGGTAACGATACGGCTCAGAGACCAATGCGAAATCGGCAAGATATAAGGCAATATCCTTGGAGATACGTTGATTTTCATCTAAATCCGCATCGGAATAGCTCAATAAGGTTTCACGCAGATCTCGCACTTGCGCGAAAGTCTTATCCATCGCCTCTGGACTATCATCATCCAACTCGGCGTTATGGCCTGTAATCCCTACCGATTCTAAGAAGCCCAATGAGGTCAAGGTTTCAGGGCTTTCGAAAGCCATCTTGACCACACTTCGATCTAAGAACGCGCGAAAGAAAAACGGTTTTTTCGCAAACCATTCATGGGCGGCCAGCGCCACTAATAACAGCACTAAGACTAAGCTGCCGAGTCCAATCCGTTTTAGTACTGTTTTCAACGTCATTCTCCATTCTTATTATATTGGGTCTACAGTTATCGCACTGAATCTAAAGCTCAAACACGCTGTTATTTTGCAGACGAGAATATCACCAACACAAATAGGCAACAATTTAATAACGTAACTAAGCGTGACTGAATCCTTTCTCTGGCATACAGGTCGCCTCCCACACTCCACAGACACCTAATAGGTAAACTGTCACTAAGTCGCGACAAACAGACAAAATATTTTTTACGCTCGATAACTTTCAAACTAGCTTTGTATCCAATTGAATATAAACAGTTATAAAGTATAACCCCCCCCAAATCTTTCTATAAGCCTCTCTATAGATGAAAGGTATTTCAAAATAAAGCTATACAAACCCCTAGAGTGTGTTAATCTGCACTCCGGCCTGTGATTCAGACCTATTTATAAGCAATATTATGTATTTGAAAACCTTCGCTACGCCTGTAATATTTTTTGCTGTCATGAAGCTTTCCACTCATAACTTATCATCAATGTAAATAATTCTATTTCTGGCTAACATCCCGCATAATTGCGAATTATTTGTTTGAAAATTTTGGAGACATTCATGTCTAAAACTACTGGTGTAGTTAAATGGTTTAACGAAGATAAAGGTTTTGGTTTTATTTCTCCTGACAATGGTGGCGCTGACGCATTCGTTCATTTCCGCGCAATCGTTTCAGAAGGCTTTAAAACTCTTGCTGAAGGTCAAAAGGTTTCTTTTGATATCGAACAAGGCCAAAAAGGTCCTCAAGCTGCGAACGTAGTTATTCTGTAATTAGACTTTGTCTAATTTAAGTTAACAAGTTCCAGACAAAAATGCCGACATTATGTCGGCATTTTTATATCTGCGTTTTCATCCATCACTACTCAAAAGTTAACCTATTGCCTTTACCATTAGCCATGCAGCAGTTTAGCTTCCGCTTTCTCAAGTCTTCGTGGCTTACCCACTATCAGTAAGATATCCCCTGCACGAAAAACCCAGTCCTGCTCAGGATGTTCCACTTCGGCGCCACTGCGACGAATCGCCCTTAACTCCACCCTCAATGTTTCCCACATGATCTCAGCAACGGTTTTACCAATCGCATCTGCACCACGCGGTAACGCCACCGCATGCAATGACTCTAAGGTGAAATCGGTTTCTGTACCGGAAAAGAAGCCATGCAAAAATTGATAATGATTGCGCCGCTCTGACTCTAAGCGTTTTAAAATGCGCGCCAAAGGCACACCACATTGATGTAACACCTGTGACACTAACATCAGGCTGCCTTCCAAAGATTCTGGGATCACTTGATTGGCACCGGCTTTTTTAAGTAAGTCTAAATCACTGTCGTCTTTAGTTCTGACTAAAATTTTAGCTTCTGGCGCCAATAACTTACATAAGGGTAGAACTTCTTCTAAACTACGCGACTCACAAAAAGTGATGACGATCATCTTGGCCTGCTTAACGCCAATTTGTTTTAACATCGCCCATTTACACACATCACCAAAATAAATAGGTTCGCCAGCACGACGCGCCTCAGAGACACGAGTCGGATCGAGATCCATGACCAGATAAGGTACAGCTTCAGTTTTCAAAAAACGGGCAATGGTCTGCCCGACTCGGCCGTAACCAAAAATCATCACCAGATCATGCTCATCCATCAAGAGTGGCACAGCTTCATCCACATGTTTTGCCTGCCTTATTCCTAACACCCACTTAGCAATATCCACGCTATGGCGAACTAACCACGGGGCTATCGTCATGGAAAGCACGGCGACCATGACTAACATGGTACTGATTTCATTGTCTAAAAGTTGATAGTTAACCGCTAAAGCCAACACCACAAAACTAAATTCGCCCACTTGGGCTAGGCTCATGGCGGTGCTCATGGCAATCCGAAATGGTTCGCCAACCAATCTTAAGATCCCATGAATGATCAGCGCCTTACCTATTACAACGGCCACTAAGATCAACAATATCTGCCACCAGAAACGCATCACTAAGGTAAAATCCAGCATCATGCCGATGGAGATGAAAAACAGCCCCATCAATAGATCGCGAAACGGCCGGATATCCGCCTCAAGTTGGCGACGGTACTGGCTTTCTCCTAGTAGCATACCCGCCATAAATGCCCCCAGCGCCATTGATAATCCCAGCCATTGGGTAAATGCGCCTGTCACTAAGGCCACCACCAGTGTTGATAACACGAAGAGTTCGTTAGAGCGGGAGCGGGCAACTTCGTCAAAAATCCGCGGCAGTGCCCATTTGCCAAAAGCCATCAAGAGGAAAAAGGCCAAAATACCTTTGAGTAAGGCAAAGGCGATATCCGCAAGCATCAAAGGTTCGCCGCCATTGGCCAATAATGGCAATAGGATCAACAGCGGCACAACCGCTAAATCTTGGAATAATAAGACACTGACGGATAGCTCACCATGACGACGACGCAACCATCCTTGCTCATTGAGTAATTTAAGGACGATGGCAGTGGATGATAAGGCAATGGCAGCTCCGATAACCAAGGCTTCTACCCAATTAAGACCACACAACAGGGCCACGCCCATAGTCAACAGGGTCGTTATTACCATCTGTGCACTGCCTAAACCAAATACGGTACGGCGCATGGCCCACAGCCGCGGCACAGAGAACTCTAAGCCTAAGGTAAACATCAGTAGCACTACCCCAAGTTCAGCGACAGATTGCATTTGATGCTGGGTAAACCAATGAAAACCGCTCGGCCCACTCACTACACCAGTGAGTAAATAAGCCAGAATTGCGGGTAAGCCCAAACGGCGCAGCACAGCAATAGCCACAATGGCAATCACTAGCATAAGTAGTACTTGGATTAAGAAGCTATGTTCCATTGGGGCTATGACTCCTGTCAAAATGCTGACGTGTCAAAAAAACTAACGCTGAGTTTTAAGCTTAACTGAATGACTAACAAAGACAAATTTTATTAACAAATATTACGGCACGGTATTTGCTTAAACTAGGTAAGAGATGTATCGCACTAACATTTGCTGGAGTGATGATTATGGACTTTGGCCTAGCGACCGAGCTATATCCCGACGAATATCGCTATCAAACGGAACATTATAGTCCCAATGATAATCCATTGGACTTGGTACAAGTGATCCAACAACTGCACGCCAGTTTAGATCCAAGGACAGTCTTTGCCTGCTATGGCAAAGTGCTGGGACAACACTTGCCGATCCAAGGTGTGCGCTTAAGTTATGGCGAACATAAATTAAGCTGGGGCAAACGTTATGGTATCAGCGTCAAACGACAGCTCATATGTGCAGGTATGCCGCTGACGATTAAGTACCAGTTATTGACGCCACTGACGCCATCGCAAACCTCGAACCTGAAAGAGATTGAGCCGCTGTTATTGCAACCGTTATTAAATGCGATGCAATACCAAGAAATGTCAATGCAAGCTATGTTTGACTCGCTCACAGGTTTAGGTCATCACCATTACTATAGTCAAAGTCTCAGCAATGCGACCGCCAGAGCCCATAGAAAACAAGGTTCTGTCGCTCTCATAGTGCTCGATTTAGATAACTTTAAACAGCTAAATGATAAATTCGGCCATAAATGTGGTGATTATATTCTGAAGGAATTTGGCGACATCATTCGTGCGACCATACGTAATACGGATCAAGCATTCCGTATCGGCGGTGACGAATTCGTTATTATTGTCCAAGGTAATATTCATGCGGCAGGCTTATTGTGCGAACGGATTGTCTCAGCCATCAATCAGCACAGTAGTTTCACTCAGTTTGGAGTGAGCTGTAGTCTAGGTGCGGCAGAATCACACGATACCATTGAAGCCGAACAACTTTATGAACTTGCCGATAAGGCACTATATCAAGCCAAAGCAGCCGGGCGTAACTGCTATAAACTCAGCCAAAATCAATTAGTTTAGACGCGCAGGGATGCCAAATGAAATGCGATAACAAACTCGCAGCGCGTAATCTGTGAAGGTTCAAAACGAAAGGAAAGTTACTATCTCAATGTAGATCTCAAGGAAGATTCGAATCAAACTGACGTGCTGCGACCTACTCTTTCTTACTTTGCTGCTTTCCTACTAAAAAGAATAACACTGCAACCACTCACAAAAACTCCAGCGACAACTCCCAACCCCTTGCTTCGCCAACCGCCACTTATAAAACGCTTAAACAAGCACTTAAATAGAAATTTGAGAGACCTGCAAACCTAGTCCATTCGACTCAAGAATAAAGCTTTTTTCAACCCAGAGCCCAATCGCCATCACCAGTTGCTCGTTATAGAACACGAAACCGACCTTTTCACGTACCCAAGGCGGAACGCCAAACTCTTGCCACAGTTTCTTTAATTCTCGGCCCTTGCCACGGGAATGGGGATGACAGCGACATTGCCCCGCAAGTTGATAACGCACACTCACCACTTCATCTGGCCGAGGAAAGCGAGCTCTAGGCCCTTGTCTAGAGGCACTGAGACGTATCGTCTCACCACAAGTAACACCAGCAGGTTTCACGTCTAATTGAGTCACATCCAATTGAGTAACGTCTGATTGAGTCACGTCCAATTGAGTGATATGGCCCTGCACTAACGGATTTAGAAGCTGCGAAGGAAATGTCCAGCTAGCAGGCTTAACATGACGCGGACGGGCTTGATACTTAAATAAATACATTTGATTGGCAAAGCGGCGGATTTCACATTCACCGACACGAATATGCACTTTGGCATCATCTTTCGCGGTTAAAAGCTGAGTGATGATCTGATTAAGCTGCACCTTTGAGGGCAAGGCAAAACCTTGTGATTCGATAAAACCCCGCAACAGTAGCGCTTGCCAGTCGGCTGACTGCTCGGCAAAACCATCGAGCTTGAATACACTTTGAGTATGGTAAGGCGCTTGAGTTAACCATAAAGGTAAACGTTCACTCACCTGTAAATCCAACGTTGCCTGTTGCTCAGCGCACAATGCCGCGCTGCGACTCGCGGTTGTCGCAATACTCGGCCAGCGCGCTTTCAAGCTTGGAATGATTTCTAAACGTAAAAAATTACGATCGTACTTATCGTCTTGATTACTTTCATCTTCGATATGCACTAAGCCTTGCTGTTTCGCGTAGGCTTCAATTTGCTCACGGCTAATATCCAATAACGGCCGCAGTTGTCTGCCTTGTGCTAATGCTTGTACTTGCCCCATGGCCGCTAGCCCTTTTGGGCCCTGACCACGCTTGAGCGCCAGCAGAATAGTTTCCAGCTGATCATCTTCATGATGGGCCGTCAGCAACACATCATTTGCACTTAAATGCCGTTCAATCGCTTGATAACGGACTTTTCGTGCTTCTGCTTCAAGGCTTAATCTGGGTCCGCGATTAACTGTCACTCGCTCAACCGTCACGGGCAAACCATAATGCTGACCGCGCTCAAGACAATGCTGCGCCCAAACCTCAGCGTTGTCGCTTAGGCCATGGTGCACATACACCAGTTGATAGCTAAACTCGGGATATTGCCGCGCAAACTGACTTAAGCCAAAGGCCAAAACTTCGGAATCAACCCCGCCACTGTAAGCCAGCACTAACTTGCAGTCAGGCGCTAACGACTGCGCCGTCAAAAAAGCACTAATATGCATGCTGAGATCGCCAACTGCCAATGGCTCGTCAAGCTTAGCCGACATAAGTTAACTTCATCTGTTTGCACCTAAGACATTCACCAACATTAGAATAAAATTCGCACCTTGTTTGGCCCGAGCAGCGATTCAAGCGAGAGCATCAAGTCATCGGTCGGATTCACTCGCCAAGCATCGGCTAACCTAAACTGACCTTTGGCTTGGGCTTGAGCGTAATTGATCACCACAGGCACAGCGCCGTTACGCCACGGGCTTAGGGCTTGCTCGAAGGTATCGAGGGCAGATGGCGTTAACTCACTGCCATCCATATCGATTTCTAGCGCCTTAGCAAAGTGGCTGCGCGCCTCACTGATATCAATGATGTTACGCGCCGTCATGCGGTTGCCGCCGGCGAAATCATCATAACTCACCTCACCTTCACAAATGAGGATGCGGTCTTTCTCCAGCAGATGATTAAACTTTTCAAAGGCTTCGGTAAACAACATGATTTCAAGACGCGCGCTCTTATCATCAAGCGTCAATAGGCCCATTTTCGAGCCGCGCTTAGTCAACATCACGCGTGTTGCCACCACTAATCCCGCAGCCTTAGCGGTTTTACCGCGTTCGGTCGGATGCACATCTTTCAAACGACCGGACGTGTAATGCTTAAGCTCTTTTAAATATTGATTGATCGGATGACCGGTCAAATACAAGCCTAAGGTTTCACGCTCGCCTTCAAGCCAAATTTTATCTGGCCAAGAGGTACATTCAACAAACTGCTGCTTGCTGTCTTCGGGTTCACTGTTGAGCAAACCAAACATATCGTGTTGGCCAATCGCTTCGGCTTTGGCATGTTGATCGGCGGCGCGAATCGCTTCAGGCAAGGTAGCCATCATTGACGCACGGTGCGGCCCAAGATTGTCTAAGGCACCCGCGCAGATCAACTTTTCAATCACGCGCTTATTGAGTTTTTTCAAATCAATGCGGGCACAGAAATCGAATAAATCTACAAAGGGGCCGTCTTTACGCGCCTCTAAAATCGATTCAACTGGGCCTTCACCCACGCCTTTAATGGCACCGATGCCATAAACAATGCGCAGATCATCATCGACGGTAAATTTGAACAAACCTTTGTTCACATCCGGCGGAATAAGCGGCAAGCCCATACGTTCACATTCATCGACCAAGGTCACAATCTTATCTGTGTTATCCATATCGGCCGACATTACCGCCGCCATAAACTGCGCAGGAAAATGGGTTTTAAGCCATAAGGTCTGATAGGAAACCAGCGCATAAGCGGCGGAGTGAGATTTGTTAAAACCGTAGCCGGCAAACTTTTCCACTAAGTCGAAAATCTTCATCGACAAGTCGCCATCGACGCCGTTATTGATTGCTCCTTCTTTAAAGATACTGCGCTGCTTGGCCATCTCTTCGGGCTTTTTCTTACCCATAGCACGGCGCAGCATGTCGGCGCCGCCAAGGGTGTAGCCCGACAGCACCTGCGCAATCTGCATCACCTGCTCTTGATACAGAATAATGCCGTAGGTCGGCGATAATAGTTCTTTTAATGATTCATGCTGGTACTGAGAATCTGGGTACGAGACTTCCTCGCGCCCATGCTTACGTTCGATAAAGTTATCTACCATGCCCGATTGCAAGGGCCCCGGACGGAATAGTGCCACCAGTGCAATCATGTCCTCGAAACAGTCGGGCTGCAGACGCTTAATCAAATCCTTCATACCACGGGATTCGAGTTGGAATACCGCCGTAGTTTCATACTTTTGCAGCAAACGGAAACAGGCGGGATCCGTGAGTGAAATCGCCTCAATCCGTATTGGTTTGCGCCCGTTTTTCACTTCGACCTTGTTCACCATCTCGAGCGCCCAGTCGATAATCGTCAGGGTTCTTAATCCCAAGAAGTCGAACTTAACTAGCCCTGCAGTTTCAACGTCGTTTTTATCAAATTGTGTTACTGGGTTTTTGCCTTCTGCATCGCAATAGAGCGGCGCAAAATCGGTAATTTTTGTCGGTGCGATCACCACACCACCGGCGTGCTTACCAGCGTTACGGGTTACGCCCTCGAGCTTACGGCACATGTCGATCAGATCTTTGACGTCTTCATCAGCATCATAAGATTCTTGCAACGCTGGCTCGACTTCAAAGGCTTTCGCCAGTGTCATGCCAGGTTCAGGGGGAATGAGTTTAGAAATTCGGTCAACGAAACCATAGGGATGACCGAGCACACGGCCAACGTCGCGGATAACCGCTTTTGCCGCCATAGTACCGAAGGTGATGATTTGCGATACCGCTTCGCGGCCGTACAACTCGGCCACGTGGTCAATAACCTCATCACGTCTATCCATGCAGAAGTCGACGTCAAAGTCGGGCATGGAAACACGCTCAGGGTTCAAGAAGCGTTCGAACAGTAAGTCAAATTCGAGCGGGTCTAAGTCGGTGATTTTGAGCGCATAGGCCACAAGTGAACCCGCGCCCGAACCACGACCAGGCCCTACTGGGATACCGTTATCTTTACCCCATTGAATGAACTCCATTACGATCAAGAAGTAACCGGGAAAGCCCATCTGATTGATTACTTTGAGTTCGATATCGAGCCGCTCATCGTATTCGCCCCGTTTCTTGGCGCGCACTTCGGGATTGGGGAACAAAAACTCGAGCCGCTCTTCAAGGCCCTTCCTCGAACAATCAACCAGAAAGTCTTCGATGGACATATCGCCCGTCGGGAAGTTGGGCAGGAAATACTCGTACAAACGAATCGTCACGTTACAACGTTTAGCGATTTCTACACTGTTCGCCAGCGCCGCGGGAATGTCGGCAAATAGCTCGCACATTTCCTCTTCGCTACGTAAGTACTGCTGTTCACTGTACTTTTTAGGACGGCGCGGATCGGCAAGGGTAAAACCATCGTGGATCGCGACTCGAATTTCATGGGCGTCAAAATCTTCAGGTTTAAGGAACACCACCTGATTGGTGGCGACCACTGGAATGCCTTTCTCCTGCGCTAAGATTACAGCCATGTGTAGATAGCGTTCTTCGTCGGGGCGACCGGTACGGATAAGTTCAAGAAAATAACGATCGGCGAAATGAGTTTGATAAAACTCACATAAAGATTCAACCTGAGTGCTATTACCCTTGAGGAGCGCCTTACCCAGATCGCCCTCTTTGGCACCCGATAACAGCAAAATGCCTTCGTTATAGGTGAGTAACCACTCTTGGTCGATCACCACACGCCCAGCCACTTGGCCACGCAAATAGGCCTGACTGATTATTTGGGTTAGATTCTGATAACCAACATTGTTCATCGCAATTATGGTTAAGGCGCATAATTCGCCTTCAAATCCTGGCACTTGCATCCAAAAATCGGCGCCGATAATCGGCTTGATCCCCGCACCATGGCAACCACTGTAAAACTTAACCAAACCACAAAAGTTGTTTTGATCAGTCAGGGCGACAGCCGCCATTCCCTGCGCTTCCACCTGCGCCAAAATCGGCTTGACCTTGGCCACGCCATCGGTCATTGAGAAGTCACTGTGGACACGAAGATGCACAAAACGAGGATCGGACATAATTAGGATTATCTTTGAATAGCAGGTTAACAATAACTAGAAAGCAGACTAACAAAGTCACGCAGCCAGAGCCAGTGACTTTGCCGGATAACGGAAACTATAGTGCTAAAAGCAGCGCTTACAGTCCCAGTAATGCCTTGACGGGTTTGAAACTTTTACGATATTGGTCAAACACACCATGTTCGGCTATGGCCTCAAAATGCGCCTTAGTTGGATAGCCCTTATGTTTTGCAAAACCGTATTGCGGATAAGCGGCATCGAGCACGTCCATCTCGCGGTCCCGCGTCACTTTGGCGATAATCGATGCAGCACTAATACTGGCAATTAAACCATCACCTTTAATGATGCTGTGACTGGTAAGCCCAGCGCCATTATGGGCAACAAAGATGGGGCTACGATTGCCATCCACAAGCACAAGCTCAGGGGCAATATTAAGCCCAGCAACCGCGCGCTGCATTGCCAACATAGTGGCGTGCAGAATATTCAGCTCATCGATTTCAGCAGGACTGGCACGGCCAACCTGATAACACAAAGCTTTATCACAAATCTCATCGAACAGGGCTTCGCGGCGTTTCTCACTAAGTTTTTTAGAATCATTCAGACCACTAATGGGCTTGCTCGGATCTAAAATCACTGCGGCAGTGACGACGTCGCCGACTAAGGGGCCACGGCCTACTTCATCCACTCCGGCAATCAAACCCGTCGAAAAGGCCAGCAAATCGGCTTCAGTTAAACTTTTATAGGTTGCCACTAATTAGCCTCCTGCGATTTAGCCTGAGTGTGTTTAAGCTCAACCAGCGCCATTACCGCTTCAGCAGCTTTTAAGCTTGCATCACGACGTAATACTTGGTGTAGTGCTTCAAACTTGGCTTTAAGCGGCGCAAAATCGCGATTGAGCTCAAGGGTCACGGCCGCCGCAATTTTCTCTGGGGTGCAATCTTCTTGGATAAGTTCTGGGACGAGATCTTTTCCAGCAAGCAAATTCGGTAACGAGAAACGCTCGACCTGCATCATGCGCTTAGCAATGCGATAGGTTATCGGGCTCACGCGATAAGCCACCACCATAGGACGCTTGACCAACATGGCTTCTAACGTCGCAGTGCCAGAGGCCAATAAAATCCCATCGGCCGCTGCCATCACTTCACGGGACTGGCCTTCAATCATGTGGATTTCAAGATCAGGCGCAAAATCCTTCAGTGCTTGCTCAAATTGGTCACGGCGTTTTTGATTCACCAGCGGCGTCACAAAACGTATGTCTGGGAAATTTTGTTTGATCAACAAAGCCGCTTTCACAAAAGGCTCGGCCAGTTGCTTTAGCTCTCCACCGCGGGAACCGGGCAGGATCGCTAAGTATTCGGCATCGGCATCTAGTCCGAGCAAGGCACGGGCTGCGGCCTTATCGCTTTGCATGGGAATATCGTCGGCCAAAGTATGACCCACAAAGGTACAAGGCACCTGATGCTGATCGTAAAAGGCTTTCTCAAAAGGCAACAGCGACAACACCATATGGGTGGCTTTGGCGATTTTGAATATCCGTTTTGGACGCCATGCCCACACAGACGGGCTTACATAATGGACCGTCTTAATGCCACGCGCTTTGAGTTTAAGCTCGAGGCCAATATTAAAATCCGGTGCATCAATACCAATAAAACAATCGGGCTTAAGCGCGGTAATCTCTTTAATCAGGGAGGCACGTACTGTTAATAAACGAGGCAAACGGGATAGCACTTCAACAATTCCCATCACAGCGAGTTCTTCCATCGCAAACAGGGATTTAAAGCCGAGGGCTTCCATGCGGGGGCCACCGATACCGACAAAATGCGCATCGGGATGAGTCTTTTGCAGCGCCGCCATTAAACCTGCGCCTAAAGTATCGCCCGAGAGTTCTCCGGCAACCATGGCAAACACTAATGGAGTTTTATTGCTCATAAACCAATCATGTCTCATGAATGAATGACATTGGATGACGGAGCGAACAACAGCTAAAACACATCATTCCAAGCCATACTGATGTAAATTAATGATTAAGCTCATTGATGGTTGAATGCACAAGGACATTACTAACAAAAACGTCTAACCACCCAATAGGCTTAAGCCAATAATACAAAAGGGCATAAAAATGCCCTTTTGTTGTCTTGTGGTCATCAAGTTAGCGAATAATGCCGCGACTCGATGACTTTACAAATTCAAGGAACAATTTCACTTGCTCATCGTTCTGCGCATCTTCAGCCAACGCTTCAATCGCTTCTTCAACTGTCAAGCTGCTGCGATATAAGGTTTTATAAGCGCGGCGCAATGCCAATTGGCTTTCTTTAGAAAAACCACGACGCTTCATGCCTTCGCTGTTTAAACCGCGTGGAATCGTCGGTTGACCCGCCGCCATCACAAAGGGAGGTACATCCTGCAGCACTAAAGAACAACCTGCAGTAAACGCATGGGCACCGATATGCACAAACTGGTGAACACCCGTCATGCCGCCTAAAATAGCCCAATCACCCACATGTACGTGACCCGCGATAGAAGCGTTATTGGCCATGATCACATTGTCGCCGACCACACAGTCATGGGCGATATGTACATAGTTCATAAACAGGTTGTTAGACCCAATACGCGTCTCACTGTTATCTTGGACTGTACCGCGGTGGATAGTCACGTTTTCACGGATAACGTTATTGTCACCAATGATCAGTCTTGTGGGTTCGCTAGCGTACTTTTTGTCTTGGCACTCTTCGCCTACTGAGGCGAATTGAAAAATACGATTACCTTTGCCGATAATCGTTGGGCCTTTAACAACCACATGGGAACTCAACCAACAATCATCGCCAATTTCAACGCCTGCACCGATATAGGTCCAAGGGCCAATAGTGACGTTATTGCCAATTTTTGCATCGGGATGCACAAACGCTAATGTATCTATCACTGACTAATCTCTCTGCGGGCACACATGATTTCAGCGGAACAAACCACTTCACCATCCACTTTGGCCTCACCGTAGAAGACGCCAATCCCGCGGCGCTCTTTAATCATTTTGACATCAAAATGGATTTGATCTCCTGGCTCAACAACACGTCTAAAACGCGCATTGTCGATACCAGCAAAGTAATACAACACCCCTGGAGGCGGCACATCACTGCTCATGGTTTTAAATGCTAACAGGCCAGTTGCCTGCGCCATGGCTTCTAAAATAAGCACGCCTGGCATCACAGGTTGAATCGGGAAATGTCCCTGAAAAAATGGCTCATTTATTGAAACGTTTTTAATCGCCTGCAGACTGACACCTGGGGTGTAATCCAGCACACGATCGATCAATAAGAATGGATATCTATGGGGCAGATATTTAAGTATTTCTTTAATATCCATAGTGTTCATTTGATTAGACACGAACCGAGTTCCTCAAATTGCCTTGGAGCAATTAATCTGGTGTTTTTAAATTTTTTTCCAACGTTTTAACACGATGGAACAGTTCATCTAACTGACGGAAACGAACTGTGTTTTTACGCCAAAGTTTATTGTCCATTGCCACAGTGGCAGAAGAGTATAAACCGGGCTCACGCATATGAGTGGTAATATTCGTAGCACCAGACACATGCACACCATCGGCAATGCTCAAATGACCTGCGATGGCACAACTACCACCAATAATACAATATTTACCAATAGTGACACTGCCTGCGATGGTCGTACTGCCAGCGATAGCGGTATTCTCACCGATAATATCGTTATGGGCAATTTGTACTTGGTTATCGATAATCACCCCATCGTGGATCTCGGTATGGCCTAATGCACCCCGATCTACCGTTGAATTCGCACCTATCTCAACCCGATCGCC
Organism: Shewanella sp. 1180_01; assembly: GCF_052850535.1. NCBI lineage: Bacteria > Pseudomonadati > Pseudomonadota > Gammaproteobacteria > Alteromonadales > Shewanellaceae > Shewanella > Shewanella sp. 1180_01. The sequence goes on along the minus strand of NZ_VXCT01000001.1, from coordinate 288,344 downwards.
GATACGAACGCCGCCCGTTTGTGGGATTTTAATCCACTGACCGCGTTCATTGGCATAACCAAAACCATCGGAGCCTAATACAGCGCCCGAATGGATAATACAATCTTGTCCTAAATGCACATCGTGATAGACAGTGACATTAGCCCACAAACGCGTTTTTGAGCCAATAACCACATCTTGTCCGAGCACGACACCGGCACCTATCTGGACATTTTCACCTAAAATGACGTTCGCACCAATAACCGCATTCGCCCCAATCGCAACACCTTCACCTATATGGGCAGAAGCGTCAATTTGAGCCGAAGGATGGATACCCTCAGCCGCTTTAGGCGTAGTGTCCAGATACTGGGCAACACGGGCAAAACCGACATAAGGATCTTTTACAATTAACGCAGTACCTTGATAATCCTGCGCATCTTTAGCTGACAATAACACCGCACTCGCTTGAGTTTCCTCAAGCTGAGAGCGATATTTACTGTTGGCTAAAAAAGAGATTTGACCTGCTTTGGCATGTTCTAAGGTCGCCACACTATCAATAATTAGCGTTTCGTCGCCTTGGATATCACCGTCTAATAACAGGCCTAGCTCTTTTAAAGTCACACTATTCATCTATTACTTGCCTTTGCTTAAGGCTTCAACCACTTTGCCACTGATGTCAGCGTTAGGCTTAACATAAATGACTGCACCACGTTGTAATACCAAATCATATTGGTCTTTTTCAGCGATAGTGTTGATGGCTTTCTGCACTTTAACTAACAGTTTATTTTGCTCTTCACCTTGGCGACGACGTAAGTCTTCATCCAATGCTTTGCCTTTTAACTGATATTCAGATTTTAGCGATTCCATTTTACGAACCAGTTCCGTTTTTTGTGCATCGTTCATTAACGCACCGTCACGTTGCTGCTTCTCCATTAGAGAGCGCATTTCTTCTTGCATTTTTTGGACATCAGCCATGCGATCGCCAAACTCTTTCTTCAGAGATTGAGAGATCTGTTCACGTTGTGGTAGCTGTTCGAACACAGCGCCCATATCCACTACGGCAATTTTCTCAGCATGTGCCATTAACGGCGCGCCTAACAAAACTAACGTCATCAGCGCGCGATTTACCATCTTGTTCAAAATAAACTCCTTGTTACCTTGTTATAGTCAGCAAAACTTGCCGAGTGTATGCCTTTTAAAAAGTTTTGCCAATATTGAAAGAGAAGATCTCTGTTTGGTCGCCTTCGTATTCTTTAATCGGCCACGCTAAGCTAAACACCATAGGACCCATAGGTGATAACCACTGCACACTTAAGCCCCAAGAGGCGCGTAAACGTGCTGGATCACTGTAATCCTGTAACTTAGCAAACTCGTCTGCTGGCAAGCTATTTTTATAATAATCGTAATCAAACTCAGTATCCCAGACGTTACCCGCATCAACGAAGAAACTTGTACGCACTGAGTTTGTGTAAGCCTCATCCAAGAATGGTGTTGGGACAATCAACTCCATGCTCGCTGTCGCAAGGGCGTTACCACCGATTGAGCGACCAGAACTCACTTGAATACTATCAGGATCCGGCTGAGGGAAATTGCAGCCGTCACCGGATGGATCGAAGCAAGGTTCGCTGCCACTATACATATAGAAGGAGCGAGGACCGACTGAGTTTGACTTAAAGCCACGTAGCGAGCTACTACCACCTGAGTAATAGTTTTCCCAGAAAGGCAGAATTTGGTCGTTATCATTAAACTGACCATAACCGTTACCATAACCTAATCGACCACGGGCCAAAAACACAAAGCTCTGACTACGGTTTATAGGGAAATAGAAGTTAGTGTCAAAGTCTGTCTTAAAGTACTGTAAATCAGACCCTGGCGAGGTCATTTTACCGTTTAAACGTTGAGACGAACCGTCTGTTGGGAAAGTCCCACGGTTCAAGGTGCTACGAGACCAACCCAAACTCAGTTCAAAGTTATCGAAACTTAGGTCCGCATTTGGATCGTTATCACGGTAGATGTTATAGAAACGACGCGCTTGCTCATAGGCAGAAATCTCAGAAATCGTGTTATGACGATAACCGATACCACCGTTGATACGGTTGTATTCGTTAATTGGGAAACCCGAGTTCAACGCCACACCGTAAGAACTGTTTTTATAACGTTCTAAGTTAGCTTCATTGGCGTCAAACTCGCTCCAATAAATACTACCGCCTAAACTGACATGGTCTTTAGTCCAATACGGATCGGTATAGGATAAGTTAACGTTCTTAGAGTACTTGTTGGTGCTCAAACTCACGCCAGCCTGATTACCAGTGCCTAAAAAGTTATTTTGCTGCACACCAAACTGCAAGCTCAAACCTGATTCAGTACCATAACCGACACCGGCGTTGAATGAGCCCGACGGCTGCTCTTTCACTTTAACCGCGACATCGACTAAATCATCAGTGCCAGGCACTTGAATGGTTTCAGTGTCAACGGTTTCAAAAAATCCAAGACGGTTAAGGTTAGCTTTTGAAAGCTCTACTTGCGCAGAGTTTAACCAAGCCCCTTCCATCTGACGCAGTTCACGGCGCATCACTTCATCTTTGGTCACTGTGTTACCAGTGAAGTTAATCGAACGCACGTAAACACGTTTGCCCGGTTTAACATTGATGTTTAAGGTGACTTCTTTGGTCTTATCATCAATTTCTGGGTACGTTTTCACTTCTGGATAGGCATAACCGAAGCGGCCTAAATATTTGCTGTACATTTCTTCGGTGAAAGTCACATCGCCGCCGTTGTACATATCACCCGCTTTGATTGGTAGAATTGATTTCATCAACTCTTCACGGCCCATCAAATCACCCGTCAGGTTTACTTCTTTAACTTTATATTTCTCACCTTCATCTACGTTGATGGTGATATATAAACCTTTACGGTCAGGCGTCATCGCCACTTGAGTCGAGGTGACTTCAAAGCGGATATAACCTTTATTGTGATAATAGGTTTTGATGGTCTCGAGATCGGCCTGCAGCTTTTGCTTCTGATAACGGCGTTCGCCGAACAGATCCCACCAAGCCACATAATCTTTAAGTTCCAGCATGCCAATCAACTCAGCATCGGTGAACTCATGATTACCGACCACGTTAATTTGGCGGATTTCGGCCGCTAAACCTTCGGTGAACTTAAATTTCAGCTCAACCCGGTTACGGGGTAAGTTGATCACTTGGGCTTCTACTTTAGCGCCGTATTTACCCACGCCGTAGTAGAAATCCTGCAGACCCTTTTCAATACCGGTCAACATAGTGCGATCGAGCGACTCACCGACTTTAACGCCAGAACCGTCCAGACTTTCCTGTAACTGTTCGTCTTTAATGTCTTTGTTGCCATCGAATGTCACGGCACTGATGGTAGGACGTTCAGTGACTTTCACCACTAATACGCCGCCATCTCGGCTCACGGAGACATTTTCAAAGTTAGTCGATGCATACAAGCTTTTAATGGCTTGTTGAATTCTTAACTGGTCAACAGTGTCACCTACTTTTACTGGTAAGCTTAACAGGGCAGCACCGAGTGCAACTCGCTGCAAACCTTCAACTTGGATGTCGGTCACTTCAAACGGTTGGAAAGTATCAGCCAACACAGTCCCTGAAAACGACGCACCGACGAATAACATCGAGGCAAAAAGTTTATTCAATCTCATAGAGCACTTCTAATTATTAGTCTGTCCTTGCTCAGAGTCGGGCAAAATCATTGAAAAGCGCAATGCTCATCAACATCAGCAGTATTGCTGCCCCAAATCTGAATCCTATTTCCTGCACCTTTTCAGGTACAGGTTTACCAGTTATTACTTCAATAAAGTAATACAGCAGGTGTCCCCCATCGAGCACAGGTAAAGGCAACAAGTTAATGATGCCTAAATTAATGCTGATGAGCGCGAGGAACCCGAGAAAATAGACCAAGCCATAGTTTGCACTACTGCCCGCACCCTGTGCGATCGAGATGGGTCCACTCAGGTTTTTCACCGACACATCGCCGGTAAATAATTTGCCAATCATCTTAAAGCTCACAGCAACAAGTTGCCATGTTTTATCCGCTGCGATGCCGAAAGAATCGATTGGTCCATATTCAAGTTGTAAACGCATATTGTCTGGCCATGGCGCTTGGGTTGGGCTCACCCCCAGCATACCTATCTCTTGGCCATCGGCGCTTTTGCTGCTTAACGGTGTCACTGCCACGTTAAACTGTTCGCCATTACGACGCACAGTTAAGCTCACAGGCACATTGGCAGAATGTTGAATAATGTCAACAAAAGCCTGCCAATCAGTATAATTTTTACCATTTATCGCCACTAAGGTATCGCCGACTTTCAGCTCACTCTTGGCAGCGGCGCTGTCAGGGCTAATTGCAGCTATTGTCGGGTCGATTTCGGGGCGATATATCCCTAAACCTAAGGTGGTAATCGGCGATTCTTTTTCAGGATCAAAATGCCAATTGCGGGTATCTAAGGTATAAGAGCGCGCGCTGGAATCTAGGCCCTGCAAACCGCTCAATGGCGTCAGCGATACACTCAGGCTTTCATCGCCTATGTGGCCCACTAAGGCTAAATTCACTTCTTCCCAGTTACGCACAGCCTGGCCGGAAATGGCCGTAATTTGCATGGGCTCAGTGACCTGGATTTGCGCGGCGGCAGTTCCAGGTGTTGTCGATGTGATCACAGGTTTCAGTGACGGCACACCAATCAGATACATAAAATACAGGGCAACGATGGCAAAAATAAAATTCGCAATCGGGCCAGCAGCCACAATCGCAATGCGCTGCCATACGGTTTTACGATTGAATGCTTGATCTTTTAATGCTTCAGGGACGTCTTCGACGCGCTCATCGAGCATTTTGACATAGCCACCGAGTGGGATCATGGCTAACACGTATTCAGTGCCGTCTTTACCGACACGACGCCAAATCGCCTTACCGAAACCAATGGAGAAACGTTCGACTTTGACACCACAACGGCGTGCGACATAGAAATGGCCGTATTCGTGGGCGGTGATTAACAGGCCCAGTGCAACGATGAAAGAACCTAAGTTCCATAAAAAATCTAACATCCCACTCCTTACGTCATTGATTTAATCACTCAGCCATTGCTAAGCGATGCTTGCTAAGGTCTCACGCGCATAGACGCGGGTTTGCGCATCTAAGGCTAAAATATCTTCTATGCTGCCCATAGGGCGCTTAGGCACAGTCACTAAACAAGCTTCGTTCACTTTTGCAATTTGAGTAAAGCCAATTTGTCCCTGTAAAAACGCTTCAACGGCAATCTCATTGGCAGCATTTAACACAGTTGTCGCCTCTTGGCCTTGGGCACACGCGTCCATTGCCAGAGCTAAACAGGGGAAACGTTCAAAATCAGGTTCATAAAAGCTTAACTGTCCGACTTTGAAAAAATCTAAAGGTTCAACGCCAGAATGAATTCTTTGCGGATAAGCCATGCAATGGGCAATGGGCGTACGCATATCTGGGTTACCCATTTGGGCAATAACGGAACCATCACGGTACTGCACCATAGAGTGGATCACGCTTTGCGGATGGATAACCACCTTAAGTTGCTCAGCCTGAGTGTTAAACAACCAACGCGCCTCAATAAACTCTAAGCCCTTATTCATCATAGTGGCGGAGTCGACGGAGATTTTAGGTCCCATGGACCAATTAGGATGTTTACAGGCTTGGGCAGGCGTCATGGCGGCCAGTGTCGCAAGATCCGACCGCAGGAAAGGTCCGCCAGAACCGGTTAACAGAATATGGGAAATACCCGATGCCGCTAAGTCACAACGGCCAAGGTTGGCTTGCACTTCTTGTGGGAGACATTGGAAGATAGCATTATGCTCACTGTCCACAGGCAAGAGAACCGCGCCAGAGCGCTTAGTCGCCTCAATAAACAGCTCACCTGACATGACTAAGGCTTCTTTGTTGGCCAGTAATACCCGCTTACCCGCCTTTACGGCTTCAAGCGTCGGTACTAGCCCTGCAGCCCCAACAATCGCCGCCATCACGATATCCACTTCGGCAGCAGTCACTAAACCGAGTAAATCATTCATGCCAGTGGTGACTTGGATATTGAGCGTCGCGGGTAAAACGGCACGCAACTGTTTTGCTGCCGCTTCATCCACCATATGCGCCACTTTCGGTCTATGCGCCAAACAAAGTGCAAGCATCTTATCAACACTCGCGTTGGCCACTAATCCATACACGCTATAAGCGAATGGATTAGCCGAGATCACACTTAAGGTACTGGCACCTATAGAGCCGGTAGCACCCAAAATCACCATATTTTGCATAGCGTTACATCCAGAATGCAATGTAGATCAGGGTAAACACCGGCAAGGCTGCTGTCAGGCTGTCGATGCGGTCGAGCACGCCGCCGTGACCTGGCAAAATGGTGCCAGAATCTTTAATACAGGCCGCACGCTTAAACATACTTTCAGATAAATCACCCAGCGCTGACACTAAGGCTACAAATAAGGTCACGGCCACAACTAAACCCAGTTCTTGCTCAGGCGAATAATACATCACAGCTGCAACCACTATCATAGTGGTCACTAAACCACCGAGTAAGCCTTCAAGCGTTTTAGCTGGGCTAACCGCTGGCATCAGTTTGGTTTTACCTATCGCCTTGCCAACGAAGTAAGCGCCTGAATCCGCGGCCCACACAATCAACATCACCAATAACACCAACACAGGGCCGTAATAAGGCGAAGCTTGCGAGCTAATGGATTTGAGCGCGATCAGTGCGACAAAGCAAGGTATTAAGGTTAGCTGTCCAAACATGGACTTAAACATAGGATTCTTTTGCCAAAACTTAGCGCTTTTAGGATAAGTCACCACTAATAACAGTGAGGCAAACCACCAAAGTGCGCCAATATAGAGAATGGCTAAATAGATAGGGTGTAACTGATGGCTTAACCAAACCGCATCGATTGGCACAATCAGATTAAGTGCTACCAACAAGATACCGACCGTACAAGTGAAGCTCCACTGGGTGACGTCACACTGATTATCGATAATTCTTCCCCATTCCTTTGCAGCAATGAGAAAGACGCCGACCAAGGCCCAAGCGAAATAGTTGGCTGGGAGTAAAAATATCGCCCCCAAAACTAATGGAACTAACCAAATTGCTGTTATTATTCGTTGTTTTAGCAAAAAAAATCCCTCATGAGGTTTTACAATGCACGCATCTCATCAATCTGACTTCCAGTCAAACCAAAGCGGCGCTGGCGACTTGCAAAAATGGCAATCGCTTCATGAAAAGCCTGTTCATCGAAATCAGGCCAAAGGGTGTCGGTAAACACCAATTCTGCATAGGCCGCCTGCCACAGCACAAAATTGCTGATGCGACAGTCCCCGCCCGTGCGGATCATTAAATCAACTTCACTCTGATTTTGCATGCACAAATGTGCACTTAAGGCTTCTTCGGTGAACTGACTGCTGGTCATTTCGCCAGTTTCGACCTTTTCCGCTAATTTTTGGGCTGCTTGAAGTATGTCCCAACGGCCACCATAGTTAGCGGCAACATTCAGAACCAAGCCAGTATTGCCTGATGTCTTCTCTTGCGCAGCTGCAATTTGCTTCTGTAAGCGCGCCGAAAACCGGCTGATATCACCAATAATCTTCAGCTTAACCTGGTTCTTATGCAGCAATTTAATTTCGCGCTGTAATACGGTAAAAAACAATTCCATCAGCAAGCTGACTTCTTTATCGGGTCTTCGCCAATTCTCGCTAGAAAATGCAAATAACGTTAGCGATTCAATGCCCAATTGGCTTGCCGTGCTTACGGCTCGTCTAACGGCCTTAACACCGGCCTTATGTCCCAACACTCGTGGTTTACCTTGAGTTTGTGCCCAGCGCCCATTGCCATCCATGATAATGGCAACATGCTTAGGTAACGACTGTTTCACGAGTTCGGGTAATTGTCCCGGCAAGGTCGTTTGAGTGTGTAAATCACTTTCACTCGTCCTAGGGTGCGGATCAAGTTCCACTGTGGATGACATCTAATACAGCCCTTTAAAATAGACAAACGCCGTGTAGTATACCCCTACACGGCGCATCAACTCTAGCTTATCGAACTTGAGATTAGACTTCCATCAACTCAATTTCTTTGGCCGCTAAAATCTCATCGACCTTTTTAATATGAGCATCGGTGAACTTTTGCACTTCTTCTTCGCTGCGACGAACATCATCTTCAGTACAAGCTTTGGCTTTCTCAAGTTTTTTCACTTCAGAAATGGCATCACGACGTACGTTACGGATAGCGATACGACCGTTTTCAGCTTCGTTACGCACCACTTTGATGAAGTCTTTACGACGTTCTTCAGTCAGCGCGGGTAATGGAATACGTAATGTCGCGCCTGCAGACATAGGGTTTAGACCTAAATCTGAGCTCATAATGGCCTTTTCAACGGCTTGGATAGCGCTACGATCGAATACAGTCACAGACAGAGTGCGAGAGTCTTCAACACCCACGTTAGCCACTTGGTTCAGTGGTGTCATAGTACCGTAGTATGACACTTGAATTGAATCAAGCAGGCTTGGGTGGGCACGACCTGTGCGCACTTTTGCCATTTGGTTTTTAGTTGCGTCTACACATTTACCCATGCGTTCTTGCGCATCTTTCTTAATGTTCTCAATCACGTTAAATGTCCTTCTTGGTCATTAAATAACTTTTTTCGCTCTGATCAGCGTGCCTTCTTCTTCACCCATGATAACGCGGCGAAGAGCGCCAGGCTTGTTCATGTTGAAGACTAAAATAGGCATGTCGTGATCACGCGCCATAGTAAAGGCTGCTAAGTCCATTACTTTTAATTCTTTTTCCAGAATTTCCGCATAAGTCACTTCATCATACTTAACGGCGTCTGGATTTTTCATTGGGTCTTCGGAGTATACACCGTCGACTTTAGTGCCTTTCAACACAACTTCAGCTTCGATTTCAATGCCGCGTAAACAGGCCGCAGAATCGGTCGTGCAGAAAGGGTTACCTGTACCGGCAGCAAAAATAACCACTCGGCCAGATTTTAGCAAGCTGATCGCTTCAGCCCAATTGTAATCGTCACACACACCCTTTAACGGGATAGCTGACATCAGACGGGCATTAACATAGGCACGGTGCAAGGCGTCGCGCATTGCCAAGCCGTTCATAACCGTTGCCAGCATACCCATGTGATCGCCCACCACACGGTTCATGCCTGCTTTTGCTAGGCCTTCACCGCGAAACAGATTACCACCACCAATAACCACACCCACCTGAATACCCAGCTCAACCAGCTCTTTCACTTCCTGAGCCATGCGATCTAATACTTTGGGGTCGATGCCGAAGCCTTCGTCGCCCATCAGTGCTTCGCCACTTAATTTAAGAAGAATGCGTCTAAATGCGGGTTTTGGATTGGTGCTCATAATTTTTATCCTGGTCATAACAAGACCGCAGCTATTGCCGCGGTCTTGGGGGTATTTAGCGTTGGCGATTAAGCCTTTTTAGAAGCAGCGATTTGAGCAGCAACTTCAGCTGCGAAATCTTCTTCTTTCTTCTCAATACCTTCACCCACTTCTAAACGAATGAAGTTAGTGACTTTAGCGCCTTTCTCTTTCAGAATTTCGCCAACAGTTTTCTTTGGTTCCATGATGTAAGCTTGACCAGTCAGAGAAATCTCACCGGTGAACTTCTTCATACGACCAAGAACCATCTTCTCAGCGATCTCTGCCGATTTGCCTTCGTTCATTGACATTTCGATTTGCAGAGCTTGTTCTCTTGCAACGATTTCTGCAGGAACATCTTCTGGGTTCACGTATTCAGGCTTAGAAGCAGCAACGTGCATTGCGATGTGCTTTAAGGTTTCTTCGTCAGCTTCACCGGCTACAACAACACCAATGCGCTCACCGTGACGGTATGAAGATAGGTTTGCACCATCGATGTACTCAACACGACGAATGTTGATGTTTTCACCGATTTTAGTTACTAACGCAACGCGTGCGTCTTCGAACTGTGCTTTTAAATCTTCAAGAGTCACTTTAGATGCAGCAGCGGCATCTAATACTGCGTTCGCGAATGCTAAGAAGTTTGAATCTTTAGCAACGAAGTCAGTTTGACAGTTAACTTCTAACAGCGCAGCGAAACCTTCGCCATTCTTGATCAGAATTGTACCGTCAGCAGCGATGTTACCCGCTTTTTTAGCAGCTTTAGCAGCACCAGACTTACGCATGTTGTCAATTGCTAACTCCATGTCGCCGTTAGTTTCTGTCAGAGCGTTTTTACAATCCATCATGCCTGCGCCAGTACGGTCGCGCAGTTCTTTAACTTGGGCAGCAGTAATTGCCATTGTTAAATCCTCTATAAAAAATCGACTAATTTGCAGATATAAAACAGGGGCCGAATGGCCCCTGTTAACCAATCAAAAATCTTGGTTAATAAGGGTGATGATAATCATCGCGCCTTATTATTATTCGGCTTCTACGAAACCGTCTTGCTCAGCTTGAACAGCCAAATCTTGACCACGGCCAGCTTTTGCAGCAGCAGCAACAGAAGAAGTGTACAGGCGGATAGCACGCATAGCGTCGTCGTTACCAGGAACGATGTAGTTAACACCATCTGGCGCAGAGTTAGTATCAACAACTGCAACAACAGGGATACCCAGGTTGTTAGCTTCTTTAATAGCGATATGCTCATGGTCAGCACCGATGACGAATAATACGTCTGGCAGGCCGCCCATGTTTTTAATACCACCTAAAGATTTTTCCAGCTTTTCAAGCTCACGAGTACGCATCAGCGCTTCTTTCTTGGTCAGCTTGTCGAAAGTACCGTCAACTGATTGGCTTTCTAGTTCTTTCAGACGTTTGATTGACTGACGAACAGTTTTCCAGTTAGTCAACATACCGCCTAACCAGCGGTGATCAACATAAAACTGATCACAAGACAGAGCTGATTCTTTGATCGCTTCGCCAGCAGCACGTTTAGTACCAACGAATAATACTTTACCTTTCTTTGAAGCTACGTTGCTGATGAAAGCCAGCGCTTCATTGAACATTGGCACTGTATGCTCAAGGTTGATGATGTGAACACCGTTGCGAGCACCGAAAATGAATGGCTTCATTTTTGGGTTCCAGTAACGGGTTTGGTGACCGAAGTGGACACCGGCCTGAAGCATATCGCGCATTGAAACTGTAGTCATTTCTATTACCTTAAAATTTAGGGGGTTAGACCTCCACGCATCCCATGTCTTCGACCCCGCAATTGATAACTGAGGGCACCCCGAAGAATGTGTCGACACGTGTGTGATTTAGTATTTAGACAAATAGCCATGTATAATGGCCGCCATCTTTAGTCTTGCAAGTATCTAAGCAGAGCAAAAGCTGGCTTGGACAATTCATCAAGACTTAAACATAACGGCGCGCTTTATACCATAAATAGCCCTAAAGCACAAATTTTTGCATTAGGTTGCGTGGCCAACAGACATTAAAGACACAAGAGAAAACGCAATGAGTATAGTCATCAAGACAGCTGAAGAAATTGAAAAAATGCGTGCTGCGGGCAAACTTGCCGCACAGGTATTAGAAATGATCGCTCCGCACGTTAAGCCGGGCGTGACCACCAATGAACTCAATGACCTCTGCGCCAAATATACCGAAGAGCAAGGTGCGATTTCGGCGCCGCTTAACTATCATGGTTTTCCTAAGTCCATTTGTACTTCTGTAAACCATGTGATTTGCCACGGTATTCCAAACGACAACCCACCATTGAAAGAAGGCGATATCCTCAATATCGACATCACAGTGATTAAAGACGGCTATCACGGCGATACCTCACAGATGTTTTTGATTGGTGAAGTGAGCGCGAAGGACAAACGTCTGTGCCGCATCGCACAAGAAAGCCTGTATTTGGCCATTCGTAAGGTGCGTCCGGGCCTAAAACTGGGTGAAATTGGCAATACTATCGAAAAATTCATCAAAGCAAGCAAAACAGGCCTTGAGAAATATTCCATCGTGCAAGATTATTGTGGCCACGGTATTGGCTCGGGTTTCCATGAGGAACCTCAGGTCATGCATTACCGCAACGGCGATAACACAGTATTACGCCCAGGCATGTGTTTCACTATTGAACCTATGATCAATGCCGGTCGCCACACGACCATACTCGATCGCGATGATAAGTGGACGGTTACCACCTCCGATGGTAAAAATTCTGCCCAGTGGGAACACACCCTACTTGTGACTGAAAAAGGGGTTGAAGTACTGACTCTGCGTGAGGATGAAGATTTCCCACGCATCATCAATCACGAGCGATAGGCCAAACTAACAAGAATAAAAACAAGGGACTCGATGAATATAGCTCTGCTCGCTAAACAATCATTAATCGAACAGAATCAGACTCTTTTAGCCAGTTTCAAGGCTAAAATCCCGATTGAAGAGCTAGTCACGCAGCGCTGTCAATTTGTCGATGCCCTTGTAAAGCAAGCTTGGGAACAGCACGGTCTAAGGGAATTTGATATTTCCCTGATTGCCGTAGGCGGCTATGGCCGTGGGGAGCTGCATCCCCACTCAGATGTCGACTTACTGTTCCTGTTTAATGATATCTTGTCACCCGCCGCCGAAGCGGCACTCAGTCAGTTTATTGCCTTTTTGTGGGATGCTAATCTCGAAATCGGCCACAGTGTCCGTACGTTAAACGACACTATTACTCTCGGCCGTGAAGACATCACCATAGCCACTAACCTGTTAGAGGCACGACTGCTCGAAGGGCCCGAGTTTTTATTCGACCAACTTTACGATGCCATTCGTCAGAGTGACTTTTGGACCTCAAGCGACTTCTTTATCGCTAAGCGTGACGAACAAAATGCCCGCCATGCCAGAGCCAGTGCCTTCGATTTAGAACCCAATATCAAGAGTTGTCCCGGCGGCCTTAGGGATATTCAAACCATTGCTTGGGTGGCCATGCGTCACTTTGGCGCCGCTCGCCTCGAAGAATTAGTCCAATACGACTTTTTAGAGACCGGTGAATTAGAAGAGCTGCTCGAATGTCAGCACTTTTTATGGAAGCTACGCTTTGCCCTGCACATGGTGGTCGGTCGCGATGAAAACCGCTTACTGTTTGATGTGCAGCGCCAAGTTGCCGAGCTTATGGGTTATGAAGACGCCACCCAGCTTGCCGTTGAGCAGATGATGAAGCGCTACTATCGCACGGTGCGCCGAGTGATGGAGCTGAACGAAATGCTGTTGCAGCTCTTTAAGCGCGCAACGCTGGGGCACACAAAAGCCTTAGAAATTCAATCGATAGACAAACACTACCAGCGCCGCGGCACCTTTATCGAAGCGCTCAGTGATGATCTGTTCGATAGCGGCGAAGAAATTGTGCGGCTGTTTTTGTTAGTCGCTAAAAACTCCAATATTAAAGGTATTTACGCGCCAACGCTGCGTTCACTGCGCCGAGCAAGACGCGCCCAGCCGCAAGCCTTGCAAGAAAACCCGCTTTGCCGCCAAGCCTTTATGGAAATTTTGCGCCATCCTCGCGGCATTGTTGCCTTGTCTTTAATGCACAAACACGGCGTGTTATCGGCCTATTTACCCGCATGGCGAAACATTGAAGGTCAGATGCAGTTTGACCTGTTCCACGCCTACACAGTCGATGAACATACCCACAGATTGCTGCTCAATATTGAGCGTTTTTCTCAAGCCGAACAAAAAGAAGAATTTCCCTTAGGCTCGATTCTCATCAACCAACTGCCGAAAAAGGGCTTACTGGTATTAGGCGCTATCTTCCACGATATTGCCAAAGGCCGCGGTGGCGATCACAGTAAACTTGGCGGCGCCGACGCCCTCGCCTTTTGTAAGCTACACGGGTTAAACGATCACGATGGTCGTCTAGTCGCTTGGCTGGTCGAGAATCATCTGGTGATGTCTGTTACTGCTCAGCGCCGAGATATTTCCGATCCCAATGTGGTGGCCGATTTTGCCAATAAAGTCCGCGATGCCGTGCATTTGAGCTATCTGTACTGCTTAACCGTCGCCGATATCTGCGCCACCAACGAAAAAACCTGGAACAACTGGAAAGGCTCACTGCTGCGCGACTTGTACTTTTCAACCCAAAGGGTGCTCGCCCGTGGTAAAGAAAAACCCGTCGACATTCGTGCCAGAGTACGTGAATACCAAGCCAAGGCGAAAAAAGAACTGCTGCGCCGCGGACTGAAAGAGAAAGATCTCGATACCCTGTGGCAACGTTTTAAGGCAGATTACTTTTTACGCCACCAGCCCAATCAAGTCGCGTGGCACGCCGAAGCGATTTTAAAGCATAAACAACAGGATGAGCCCTTAGTCTTAGTGTCCAAACACACGACTCGTGGTGGTACTGAGTTATTTGTCTATTGCCAAGACAGACCTAAATTATTCGCAACTGTGATGGCGGTACTCGACAATAAAAATATCAACGTCCATGATGCCAACATCATGACGTCAAAAGATAATTATGCCCTCGATACCTTTGTGATCTTAGAGCAAGATGGCGCGCCCGTTAGCCAGCTCTCACGCATTCAAAGTATCCGTAAGGCGCTCGAAAAAGCCCTGTCGAGCGACAGCCCAAAACTGCCACGCTTTAGAAAACTGTCGCGCAAGATGAAACCTTTTAATGTTCCGACACAAGTGAGTTTCCTCGAAAGCAGTCGTCATGGTACAAGTATGATGGAGCTTATCGCCTTAGATTCGCCAGGATTACTGGCAAAAGTCGGGGATATCTTTTACCGTTGCAACACGACGTTACTCGCGGCCAAGATCACCACCATTGGTGAGCGAGCCGAAGACTTTTTTATGCTGCAAACCAACGATGGCCTGCAGCTTAACGAAAACCAAGAGAATACCCTCAGGGACGCTTTAATCAGTGCCTTGAGTGCAAAGAATATCGAATCAGTTAATTAACGAGACCAGTGGGAGAAGTAAATGGAGGCTTTACGCCAACGTATTGAGGCGGCTTTTGAAGCTCGCGCCGACATCACGCCAAGCACAGTTGACGCCAGCGTGCGCAGCGATGTGCAAAATGTCATCAATATGCTCGACAAAGGTGAAGTCCGTGTCGCCGAGAAAATCGACGGACAATGGCATGTACACCAGTGGCTGAAAAAGGCGGTATTACTGTCCTTCCGTATTTTCGATAACGTGGTTATTGATGGCGCCGAAACCAAATACTTCGACAAAGTGCCGTTAAAATTTGCCGAATATGATGAAGCTCGCTTTAAAGCGGAAGCCATTCGCGTGGTGCCTTCGGCTACAGTGCGTAAAGGCTCATTCATAGGTAAAAATACCGTGTTGATGCCATCCTATGTGAACTTAGGTGCTTATGTTGATGAAGGCACTATGGTTGACACTTGGGCGACCGTTGGCTCATGTGCACAAATCGGTAAAAACGTGCATTTATCTGGCGGCGTAGGTATTGGTGGCGTACTTGAGCCATTACAAGCGGGCCCAACCATCATCGAAGATAACTGCTTTATCGGTGCGCGTTCTGAGATTGTTGAAGGCGTTGTGGTTGAAGAAGGCTCAGTGATTTCTATGGGCGTATATATCGGCCAAAGCACTCGAATTTATGATCGCGAAACTGGCGAAGTGCATTACGGTCGTGTACCAGCAGGTTCCGTTGTCGTTTCAGGCAATCTGCCCTCTGCCTGTGGCAAGTACAGCCTCTATGCCGCCATTATCGTTAAGAAAGTGGATGCAAAAACCCGCGGTAAAGTGGGTATCAACGAATTACTGCGTATTGTTGATTAACAGTATTCGTTCGATAACATGAGTTCCATAAAAAAGATGCCCGAGGGCATCTTTTTTATTGTCAGTAAAATTTAGCCTATAGTTGCGCTGTCATTATCAGGCTTAAAAATAAAGTGTTTAATAAGGCACTTAAATCAAGCGCTCAACTTCACGAAATGCATTTCTCGTCATGGCAATAGCCCGCCAGCCGATAATCCCCAATGGCTGCTGCGCTTTGTTCACCACCACAAGATATTCTGAGTCCAAAAGATTCAACTGCAATAAGGCATCTTCCGATGTGGCCACCTCACTGATAATAGGCACCGAATGCTGCATGATCTGATGGGCTTTTTTATGCAGTGATGCCCTATCCTGCTCACGTTCAGCCGCTGTGCCAAGTAATGGGCTAAACCAATGTTCCAGTAAGCGACTGGTGATCACGCCGAGTATCTTATGTTGTTCATCCAATACCACGGCCACCTTAGCGTGGGCGGCGGTAAGCAAACGCTTAACGTCGACTAACTCATGGTCGAGGGAAATCGTTACTAGAGGTTCAAGGGGCGCAGCGCCGATATGGTCGCTAATACTCAACTCACGATTAATCAAAATCTCTAAACAGGTTTCGACTATCTCAGGATCAAACAGTGTCCCTTTACCCGCACGCAGCACTTCGGTCATTTTCTCCAGCCCCAAAGATGGACGGTAGGGCCTGTGGGATAATATCGAATCGGCAACATCGGCTACGGCAATAATTTTCGCCTCATAGAGAATGGCTTTATCCTTTAACCCCGCGGGATAACCTGAGCCATCGAGCCGCTCATGATGCTGTAAAATCATCTCTTTAATGGGCCATGGAAACTCCACATCCTCAATAATTTCAGCGCCATGGAGTGGATGGGTCTGTATTAATGCGTATTCTTCTTTCGAAAGCTTCGAAGGTTTGGTCAAGATCTGCGATGGAATGGCCAACTTGCCGATATCATGGACTAAGGCACCAATTTTCAGTCCTTCGAGACGCAGTGGATCTAAGCCTAATTTCTCACCAATCAAATAACTTAATTGCGCCACCGACTTTTGATGCCCTGCGGTATAGGCATCTTTTAGTTCCAATGCCTCAGAAATGGCACTAATAAGCTGGGTTAACGACTGAGATAACTGCTCTTTTTGCGATTTAATGATTTTGGACTGGCGAGAGACAGCCCGTAATGTGCGCGGCAGTTCGATGGTGTGCCATAGGATGCTGGCGAAGGTGAGTAATGATCTTGCATCATTGCGACTATAGGGCTCGTTACGATCGACCACACACACTATCCCGACCAAGCGGCTGCGAAACAAAATCGGCACCGCCAAATAACGCCCTGCAAGTAACAGTTTATCTAAGGGCAAATCCCCTAAGCGCCTTTGGGAGTCGGTTTGATTTTGGATGATCGGCTTATAATCTCGCACGCATTCAAGCCATACGCGGCTTTCAAGTTCTGACACTTGGGTATTATCTTCGATGAGATCGGCTTGGCCCGCCTCTGCGTTGGGATAGTCGGAACGTGCCGCGAGCGTGAGTGTTTTGGATTTTTCGTTATGCAACAGAATAAAGCCATAGCGACTACCTGTGAGCGACATCGCCTTAGCAACTGCGACTTTAAACACTTCTTCTTGGGAGGATTTAATCACATCTTCAATGTGTTGCAGCCAAGCATCGCTGGCTTGAATCGCTCGGCGATAATCCGAATGCAGCTCCTTCATCTGCGGATCTTCAAAATTGATGTCGGATAGAATCAAATACCATCCCATTTCAGGCAAAGAATGCAGCGCGAGATGCACACGTATACCTCTATAGTCTTGTAATTGAAAACCTATCTCTTGCCCACGTCGCCTCACGATATCGGCACACAACTCGGCATTAAAGGCACTAAACAATTGGCTGATGGGTTGATTAATGATTTGCGCCGCCGAGCGTTTGCAACGGCTGTAAAAGGCTTGGCTCATCCGTAGCACGCGAAATTGCTCATCAAGCTGTGCCCAAGACAAATTCAAACTATCGGGCAAGTCTTTCATTCCAACGATAAGGCTTTGACTGGTTGGCATCCTGCACTCCGATCTTAGACTAAAGCATGGGCGACACGCTTATGCGCTATGTTCGCCCGAATGTTAACACTATGAAATCTCCAATAAACATAATGATAGCTGATTAAAATGGACCGAGCTGAATGCAATGATATCGCAACACTTACCATAACCTTAGCGCGACTGCCTGCGTATTAGAAAACGATCGTTTTATTACCGTACACGACCACTTGCTCGTTAAGCACCAACTGCAGCGCTTTGCTCAGCACACTCTTTTCAACATCGCGCCCTGCACGCGCCATTTCTAAGGCGCTATAACTGTGATCGACAGGAATCACGTCTTGCTTGATGATCGGCCCTTCATCGAGGCAATTATTCACAAAATGCGCCGTCGCACCGATAATTTTCACCCCGCGCTCCCAGGCCTGGCGATAGGGTGCTGCGCCGATAAAGGCTGGTAAGAAAGAATGGTGAATGTTGATGATGCGATTAGGATATTGCGCCACAAAATCTGGCGTTAATACCCGCATGTACTTAGCCAAGACTAAATAATCGGGTTCGTATTGAGATACCGCAGCCAACAGTGCTTGCTCGTGTTGAATTCGGTCTAATCCTTCGTGACTCACCAGATGAAAGGGAACGTTAAATTTTTCGGCCAGTTCGCGCAGCGCATCATGGTTGCCCACCACAGCGGCAATCTCGACACTTAAACCACCGTAATAGGCTTTCATCAACAGATCGCCTAAACAGTGCGCTTCTTTCGTCACTAACACCACAATGCGTTTCTTGCCAGCGCTGACCAAGGTCATGTGATTCTTAGCAGGCAGCACGTCGCGCAGATCCTGCAATAACTGTTCGCTGTTAAAAATGCCCTCTAACTCAGTTCGCATAAAGAAACGCCCTTGGGCATTATCCACAAACTCACTGTTTTTAATGATGTTCAGTTTATGGGTAAAACAAACACTGGTGATTTTGGCGATGAGGCCTTGGGCATCGGCGCAATCCGTCAGTAAGATTTTACGTTCTATGGATGGCGAAGTATTACCGCGAGTTTCAGTCATTTGTTGCAAAGTTGGATCTCCTATATTGTCCCTACATCGAGTTTGCCATAGCAAATCGTGCTGAACAGCATGAAAACCCTATAATGCGAAAATAAAAATGACATTTCAGAGGCTTGAATCAATAAAATGTAAAAATTAAGCAGTTAATTTTGTAAAAACACAATCCTAGCGGCGAGTATCTAAGTAACGCTGCAATACTTTACGCAGGGTTTCGGCCTTAGTGCCATAAACCACCTGCACACCTTTGCCCATAACGATCACGCCCTTAGCACCCAACTGACTCAAACGCACCTTATTGACTAACTCAGGCTTATGTACGCTCAAGCGTAACCGTGTCAAACAAGCATTCAGCTCAACGATATTGTCACGCCCGCCAAGCGCCGCAATAATCGCCCGTAAACTTTCTTTAGGTCCTTTACTGTCACTGTCGTTATGCTCAAGCCTGCCAGGTGTTTTCAAATTAAAGGCTAAAATACTCAACCTAAACAACAGGTAATATATGATAGCGGTCAAAGGTCCGAGGAAAATAAACCAGCTGGCATTACGGGACAATGGAAATAACAACGTAAAGTCCACCAGCCCTTGGGAGAACACTATGCTGTGGTGAATATCGAGCATGATACAGACAAAGTAAGCGAGCCCAGTGAGTAAGGCGTGAATGATAAATAGGATTGGCGCCACAAACATAAAGGCAAATTCGATAGGTTCAGTCACCCCAGTTAACCAACTGGCCGCCCCCGCCGAGAGCATAATACCCGCCACGCGATTGCGCTCAGAAGGATCGGCGCAGCGCCACATTGCCAGTGCTGCCGCAGGTAATCCCCACATTTTAATCAGATAACCACCGGCAAGGTTTCCCGCCTGCGGATCGCCCGCTAAATAACGCGCCACCTCACCACGGACGACTTCATGCCCTAATAACTGATATTGACCCACTTCTAAGTAAAAAGGCGCGTTCCAAATATGGTGCAAGCCAAGGGGAATAAGTAACCGCTCTAGCGCGCCATACACGCCAAAAGCAATGGCCGGTTTTTGATAAACCGCCCAGTCAGATACCCGCTCAATCAATAACGCTAAGGGTGGCCACACATGGGCGAGTACATAACCTAAGCCCATCGCTAAGGGAATGATCAGCAAAGATGCACTGCGGCGTCCCTCAAAGAAGGAGAAAATCGCAGGCAAACGTATATATTGACTCCAGCGCACCGCAAGACAAGTAATACCGCCGAGCATCATGCCACCCGCAATCCCCGTATCTAAGGTATCCATCCCCAATAAAGGCTGGGTTGGGAGTCGATATAAATCGGCCAGTGCGGCTAATGTCGCCGTCATCACCCCATAACCAAACACCGCCGTAAAGGCGGCAATGCCTTGATCGCGGCAAAAGCCAATAGCGACCGCCACGGCAAATAACATCGGCATGATGGCGAAAATGAGTTTGCCCACCGCCAACATCAACACTGTCAGCTCTTCGGGCATAAAAGGAATAGGACTAACGGTGAGGCCAAGCATGACCCCTGCGGCAGGTAAAATGGCAATAGGAATAAGCAGCGCTTGGCTTAAGCGCTGGGCAAATTTAAACCACTGCTGAGTAACGAAACTGCCTAAGCGACGAGCTCGGTTTTGACGACTTGATTCCAGCGTTCTAGCCATTTTATCGCTTCAACCTCAGGTTCCATGGTTTCACAGGCATCGATTTCTAATAATTCTACAAGTGGTTTAGCGCCAAGTTCACTCAAGAGCACATCTACAGCCCTACCGGCGCCGCAGAAGGTTTCATAACTTGAATCACCCAGTGCGATCACACTGTAGTTAAGCGCGGGTAAATAGGGCGCAAGATTTTTAAGATTATGATACCAAGGCTGAATATCTTCGGGTAAGTCCCCTTGGCCCGTCGTAGAAGTCACCACCACTAACAATTCATCCTGCGGAGGAATAAAGCTGGCGACGTCATTTGGTTGCCACAATGTTACATCATAACCTAAAACTTGCATTTCTTTCTCTAGGGTTTCGGCGGCAAATTGTGCACTACCATAGACAGTGCCAAACACCAGATTCACCTTTTTCATGATACACTCCACATTGCGTTGCAAACCTTATTAGGCTGACCTTACTTTATTGTTCAGCGGATGGGCAAGCTAAGGCGCAAAATTTTTATAAATCAAGTCATTGAGCATGAGGAAATATCTGATGCGACAGTCCACCCGCCAAAAACACCTCAAGCAACACCACAAAACAACCCATATTCGACGTAAAAATTATTTCCACTCCGCCCAGCAAAATCTCACATCGCCACTCGCGCCTACCTCTGGATTCTCAACCTTAGCCGTCATGATGCAAGAATTGCGTCCACAAACCGCACAAACACCGCAACGCCTCGACTAATTACCGCCAGACTCATTTTGATTGGACAGTTTTAATTGAACCGTTTTAATTGAACAGTGTTGATTCGACCGTTATGGGTTCGATAGTTTTGATTCGATTGCTTAGTGTCAATAACCAAGCCAAGCGAATGACTTTTGATGCCACTCACTTGGCTGACTGCCAATTATGTCCAGATTGTCTCAGTTGAGATTGTCTGAGTTAAGGTCATGAGTTACGCATTTCCAGCTGGTATTTCATCCGTGGCGATTAACAACTCAGCCTGTTGACTTAAGATCGCCTCGTCCCAACCTAGCTCGGCAAACACGGTTTCCCACTCAGGCTCGAGCTCGGTTTCTATGCTGAGCCGAACTTGAGTGACAGGATGGGTGAAGCTGAGCTTTTTCGCGATAAGCCACAGGCGATTAATGCCAAAATGCTCGCGGAAAAACGCATTTTGCTTACCGTCGCCATGGGTGGTATCACCGACAATAGGGTGACGTAAATGCGCCATATGTCTTCTGAGCTGATGCTTACGCCCCGTTTTAGGGCTCAAGCGTACCAGTGCAAATCGGCTCGTGGGATATCGGCCTGACGGATACGGAATCTCAGTATTGAGTAATGGCTCATAAGCCGTCACAGCCTCTTGCGCGGCTTTGTTAGGATCGGCATTCTTATCGCCTAATTCATCTAACTCAACCTTAAGCGCATAGTCTAAAATACCGCTCTCATGCATATTACCGCGCACTAAAGCCAAATATTGTTTTTCAATCGTATGGGAGGCAAATTGCTCACACAGTGCATTGGCCACTTCACTACTCTTGGCAAACAAGAGCACGCCAGATGTCGGCCTGTCGAGACGATGTACAGGGAACACATGACAGCCCACTAAGTCGCGGGTCAGCTGCATGGCAAAAAATCGCTCCCGACGCGCTAAATAACTGCGGTGGACCAATAAGCCTGCAGGTTTATGAATTGCCACTAAGTGATCATCTTCATAAAGAATTTCAATCTCAGGCGCCTGCTCTTCTGAATCATCCTCTTGGGATACATTCCGTGCATTTTCAGGCGTTTCAAGCCAGATATCATCTTGATTCATTTAACAACATATCCAATTCATTCAATACGCCAATCAGAGCTTGGCGCGGGGGCATATCCTGCCAAACATGTTCAGCCATAGGGGCTATCGCAATTTGCGTCGGCAATGGCGCACCCGTTTCGATTAAAGTCTGCATTCTAGGCAGTAAAATAAACTGCAACCACTGCTCAAGGGGCATAAGATCACAGGCAAAAGGCGCTGTGCTTGCCATTGCTGCGGCAGAAGGCGCCTGCTCAGACCACAACTCGGCCGCTTGCAGCGCTTGGGCAATCTGAGCCAATTTAGCTTGGGTTTGACTGTATAACATAGCTTTCAGATCCATTCTCATGTTAGCCATTGTGATTGAGGAACTTGCCACAATCCACAGGCCGAATAGGTCGATTAAAGTGCCGCAATCATACCATCCAGACGCACTTCCCCCTATAATGGCGCCAATTTATTGAGCCTCTTTGATTGATATGGCAGCCAAATGACTGAAATTACAACTTTAAGCCAGTTTTTAACCACAGCCAAAACCCAGTTCCAAGTGTATGATCTTGGCCGTAGGGTGCAACATATTGATATGCTCGCGTTTCACCAAATAGAATCTCTCGCTACCCCTTATCCTTACCCTATTCAAGGACATGCGCAGTTTGCTATCGTCTTTTGGGATGCGAGTCAGCAACACTTTATTTGGTTTCTAAAACTGGCGTTAGATGAGCAAGGATTACTGTCGCCTGCACCGCGCTCACAATTTATCGAAATGATATTAGCGGCATTAGGGCAAGATCCCACCCAGCCACTCAGTGATGAGCAGCAAGAACGACTCGCGAATAATCCGTTTAACTTCAAGCCAAGCCAGGAAAAACTCGCCGTATTCAACGCACTCGTTCGTAAACAACTCGGCCAACGCGCATCATCGCAATACGAATTTGCCGTGCAGTATTTGTCAGGCCAAGTAGCCCCAGCACAATGGCAACATATTGGGATGCAAGGCATAGCCGATGTATGTGCGCGCGCAAATGAATTTGATCATGAGCAGCACTTAGTATTGAGTTTTGATACTGCCGCCATCGAAGTGCAAATCGCCCTATGTCAGTGTCTTGAGCACTTACTGATTAGCGACACGCTCGCCGATAAAATTCTCGCGAAACTTCAAGATGCAGCCCCAGAACACCAAGCTTATTTCCTACGGGCTCTGGCTTCTAGCGCCAAACACAGCCAGCAAGCGTTCGAACATCTTCACGGCCAGGCCTCTTTAGATACCAATGCCCTCATCAGCATTGCCGGGCGTAACTGGTCGGTATTAAAACAAGATTCAAGTCGCAGTCTTTACTTAGAAGCCCTAGCACTGCAGCCCCAAGCCTTTTTTAATCAGGTCTTTGCTGATATTGTGGCTATCCCTAGTTTGCGCAATCAACTACTAGGCGAATTAAGAAACCCCAATCGAAGCGTTCAACTATCACAAGCCATAGGTGGTTTGTTTAAGGCAGCAAGCAAATGATGTCAGATTTACTGTTAATTATTGGCCTCGTCGTGATTGCCGCATTTTTTTGGCAGTTACGCCAAATGGCAGAGTTGAGCCGCATTTTTGCCGAAAAAGAATGTTGGCGACAAAAAGTGCAACTGTTAGCCATAGCAATGGAAACCGCCCGCCCAAGTATTGGCGGCACCACGGGGATTTGTTGGAAAGCGAAATATTTATTTGAATTCAGCACTGACGGCATTAACCAGTACAGTGGCCATATTTGGATGCAAGGTAAGAAAATTCAAAAAATAGAATGGCCTATCTTCCCAGAGCCCGAATGGCAAGAAGCGCCGACAGCACAGGGGAAATTTGGCGGTTGTGGTACGCAAAGCGGCTGTAGCTCAGGCAAGTGTCATTAAGTTTTATCGACTATGATGCCCAAATAAGCTGTTCGCCAGAATAGAGAATAATCAGTCATTCTCTGGTGCTACAAAATAACTCGCTATAAAAATAAAAAAAGAAAGGGCGCGGCCCTAAAGCCACGCCCTCCTATTCTCTGTTAAGCTATCCCGCTATTTTTGTGCTCCCTGCACCATCCATGCGTCAATCTGCGTCCTGCTTCATCCCTGCTCAATCCTTGAGGTCCCTGTACTTTCGTACTTCCCTATCTCTTGGCCATCCAGTCCCAAGCTTGCTCTTTCCTGAGCGGTTCCATCATCATCCATGAAAGGGGTATTGCATCCATTCAATTGCACTCCATGTGCCATTGCCATCCTATGCAATGAGTCTATCAATCCTTGATAGTCTCCCTTCCTTGGTATTGGCTCTCTTTCATCCTGAAAGGCCTATATCCCTATCATTCCTTAAGTCACATTCCTTAGTCACTGTTCGATCATCCTGATCGCCAACATCCTGTTGCCTGTAATTCCTTCTACAAGATGAATTCTACGCCAACCAACGAAAGTACTCATTGCGGATTATTTAAAATGTTAACAAAAATGGTGAGTTTAACTGATAATAAATAGACTAACTGACTGATATAAAAATAAATAATAACTAACCCCAAGACATAACCCCCCTTTGAACCTACAAATTACTTACATACTTGTAAGAGATCTCTTACACGAAGGATGGCAATTCGAATCAAAAGTAAGCAAAACGCTAGATTTTCTCCCCTGGGACTTATGCATAAACCGCTATCGCTCAAAGTTCGACAAGCATTCGGCGCATGACCAGAAAAAAATTATTAAGCAATAAGAGAAGTAGGACTGGTGAACATGCTTTACGGTGAGAAGTCTTTAAGCAGAGTTAAAAAGTCAATGTGAATAGCGTTATAGCTTGGCAAAGCGAGATTAATACTGAAAATGAACCAAAGAAAAGGGCGCAACTAAAGTGCGCCCCATTTATCCTTTGTAAGCCGTCCTGCTCGATTTGTGCTCCCTGCACCATCCATGCGTCTGCTTGCGTCCTGCGTCGTCCCTGTAATTCCTTTTCGTCCCTGTGTATCAAACTTGCGTGAGATAACACTCAGTCCTTTGACCTGTAAATCCATTTTACAGAGCCTGTCACTTCCTATGACTTTTTCCTATTGCATCCTGCAAAAATTTGTCTTCCATAGAGTAGTACAAGCTGTTCACCCTTATACTTTATCCTTGTCTCGACACATCCTGTCTCGAGTTCATGCTTAATCCTTAAGCGTGTCCTGTATTCTTCCTGAAATTCATCATCCTGACGATACGACTCACTGTCTCTAATCATCCTTGAAAAGCAATCCTGCTTTTCCTTAGCCTATCCTAGGCGAATGACAGTTTTCCTACCGTCAGCGATTTCAACCTTGAAATCTTAATTCGTTGCTTCTTGCGTCCCTTTGGCCTGTTTCGCTTTCCTTGCTATCCATTTGCTTTGGCCATGAATGAATTCTACGTTAACCATGACTTTTTTGTTCGGCTCAAAGAACGGACTACAAAAGAAATTACGGTCAAACATAAGGCAAATAAACACAAGTTAATGATTCTATTTAAAATTAAACGCAAGAGAACAAAAAACAATCAAAAAGAAAACATTATGTCCTACAGCGTTTGTAAGCGATCTCTCACACGGGCATGGGCATCTCACTCGGACGGCTTTTTTAACGCTTAAAAAAGCCGCTGATCATCTGAGCAAACATCACCCAATCAGCCATCAAACTGTAAAAGGGATACTGAAATGTCGCAGGTCGATTCTTCTCGAATACTAAGTGTCCCACCCACGCAAAACCGTAGCCAACGACCGGAATAAACCAACATAGCCACCATGCTTGTGAAACCAAGGCAATGCCAATCAGCAGCAGGACTAAGCAACTGCCAACAAAGTGTAATTGCCGGCAAGTCGGGTGCTGGTGTTGGGATAAATAGAAAGGATAGAAATCGGCGAACCGTTTATAAGAGTGAGTCATCTTGTTGAACCGAATAGAATAACAACTGGCCATGGACACTGCCGATAGTGAGTTCGCCTAAAGAGACAAAGTCATGCTGGGTAAATAATTGCAGATGGCTCTCCTGGGCGACAAACACGCCAATACCATCCAAATCAGGCTGTTCATCACACCAACTCACTACCGCTTGCACTAACTTATGTCCGAGTCCTTTATGCTGCTCGTTCGGTGCAAGGGCGATAAACTGCAAAATACCGCAGTGCTTACTGGGTAAGAGTTCGACAATACTGGACTCTTTTTTCATCAAAGCTTGGGTCGATTGCCAGCCTGTACCTAACAACATCTTCAAGCGCCAATGCCAGTAACGCCCTTCACCCAAAGGCACTTCTTGCGTTACCACACAGGCTAAACCAACCAGTCTTTCATGGTCAAATAAACCAATGAGTGCTTGTTTTTGTTGCCATAACGTATTGAGTTCTTCGCGGATCGCGGCGCGCAGTTTTTGCTCGTAAGCGGCTTTATCTGAGGTGAAAAGTGAATCGACAAAAAAAGGGTCATCATGGTAAGCGTTATAGAGGATAGAGGCGGCAATGCGTAAGTCTTCCGCTGTCAAATAGACTGCACGGCAGTCTTCCAAGGTTTCATTGTCCATTATTAGTATTCCTTGACTTAGCCCACACTTTTTATGAGTAACAATTAATTTACCAAGGAAACGGAAAAGTGCAAATTTTAATCATAGATTGCATTTTTCAATCAGGCGCTTACTCTAAACGAAGGCACTATACTGAAAAGGAAATAATGATGGATACAACTCCAGTAGACCTAAGCCACTTATTCGAGCAACTCGGTTTAGACAGTAGCAATGAAGCCATAGCGCAATTTATTGCAACCCATGATATCGACCATCACATCCATCTAAGCCAAGCGCCCTTTTGGACCCCTGCTCAAAAGAGCTTTATCATCGAAGGCCTAGAAGCTGATGCCCTCTGGACTGAGCCCATTGAGCAACTCGATACTCAGCTACGTAAGCTATAAAACTCGCGGGTTAAATTTTACTGTAAGCCGTTTCACCCCAACCCACTAAGGCATTGTTGCTCAGCACGATAGGTGTGCATTCATCCTTAGTGGTTTTTCCATCGCCATTATTGCGCTGGGTACGATAAAACAACACTAAGACTTCTTTATTCGATTCACCTTGTTGAGCACTTTGTTGAATGTAGGCTTCACTAAAATCAGCGGTGCCCATTAAGATCATCACTTGGTCTTTGGGCATCCCTAAACTCAGTTTGGTTAAGTTCGTGCGGTTTTTATCCTGCACTTTCTCCCATGATTCGCTGCTATCCCAACCCGATTCGCCATCACCGACATTGACCACACAGCCGCTAAGACCTAAGCTTGCAAGCCCTAAAAAAGTGATGGCGATAAGTTTGTTATTCAATTTATGGTTAATCATGTGACATCCTGTGTGATTATTATTTTTGCTTGAAAAAGCGATTTAGGCAGGACAATAAGCAAAATAGATGCCAAATGACAACACACTGTTTTTAAATGAAAAAACTTACGCAACCTTTTGAGATTAGTTTAAATCATCCAACAAATTAAGGAATTTTGCTAATTATGAGTCCACTTGACCAAGTATTAGCGGCTGCACGTTCGCTCGAAGCCTGCGGTAAAGTACCGAGCCTTGCCTTAATTAAAACCCGTTTAGGTAGCAGCCTACCTTTACCGATATTGATCCAAGGCTTGCAGCAATTTAAATCTATGCCTAAGGCGGATCGCGAGCGTTTAGCCGAGTTACAAGCCCTCAGCCCGACAATCGAAGCCGCAGCAACTAACGATACCTTGACGCTTGCGCTGCTTGCCGATCGCCTGCAGATACAACAGGCATATTTTGAACGTCATGCTGAGCAGCAAAAAGCAGAAATCATGCAATTGAAAAACGAACTGCTTGAACTAAAACAACGCATCAACTTATTAGAATCCCAAGGAAAAACCGCTTAATGTTTGTCACTGAACTGCGCTTCGAATGCTTCGCCGACACCACTATCTCTGCCGCCGAAAAAGCCATTAATCAACTCCTCGAAGCCTATCGAGCTAATGGCCAAATCTTAGGGCGAGAATTTGCGGTCGCCTTTAATGACGGTGAGTTTAGAGTGCGTTTACTGATGCCAGAGAAAAGCAGTTTAGCGCATAAATATCACAGTCCTTGGGTTAAAAAAGCCTTAGCAGAGTTAACCGACGCTAAGCTACTCGCGCCGCGGGAAAAGTTTATCGGTCAGGACATTAATTCTGAGGTCAGCAATACCGACACACCGAGCTGGCAACTGCTGTATACCAGCTTTGTGCACATGTGCTCGCCCCTGCGCAGCGGCGATAATCTATTGCCCATTCCTTTATATCGACTCCCAGCAACCTTTAATGGCGATCACAAACGCATTATCCGTTGGCAGAGCGAATGGCAAGCCTGTGACGAGTTACAAATGGCGGCGGCCACCAAAGCAGAATTTGCCGCACTTGAGGAATTATCGAGTCCGGACAGTGATTTATTTCGTAGAGGTTGGGACTTGCGCGGCCGTATCGAATATCTCACTAAAATCCCGACCTATTACTACTTATACCGCGTCGGCGGCCAAGATTTGGCCTCAGAAAAAGCGCGACCTTGCCCACGTTGTGGCAGTCATGATTGGAAACTCGATGAACCTTTATTGGATATGTTCCACTTTCGCTGCGAGCCTTGCCGCATAGTATCGAACCTGTCTTGGGATCATCAGTAACATCATCTTATCCCGACAAAGACCTCAACCTAAGATAAGCCACGCT
Organism: Shewanella sp. 1180_01; assembly: GCF_052850535.1. Taxonomy (NCBI): domain Bacteria; kingdom Pseudomonadati; phylum Pseudomonadota; class Gammaproteobacteria; order Alteromonadales; family Shewanellaceae; genus Shewanella; species Shewanella sp. 1180_01. The sequence continues at coordinate 259,356 of NZ_VXCT01000001.1, read as the reverse complement.
TAGGTTGAATGTTCCGCTCAAACTAAGTGTGGTTGAGCGTTCACGCTCTGGCTAAACATGGTTGAAGGCTGAGATCTCGACGCAAGATAGCGTCAAGCTCACGCCAACTAGCGTTTACCAAAGAGGTTTTGCCACATACGTTTAAAGCTGGCAAAAATCCCCGGATGTTCTAATGCGGGCATAGGCAGTTCTTCATGTTTAACGGGTGGTGCTATTCGTGGCGATAACGCCTCAATAAATTCCGCTAAACTTGGCGACAATTGCTGGGTGGGGATCTCACCTGGAAGCTCTATCCACACGCTGCCATCACTGTTGTTGATGGTGAGCATTTTATCGCCCTCATCTAACAAACCGATAAACCACGTCGGTGGCTGCTTGAGTTTTTTCTTCATCATTAGATGACCAATCAGGTTTTGCTGCAGGCAGGTAAAATCATCCTCATTCCACACTTGCAGTAACTCACCCGTGCCCCATTCTGAGTCGAATAGTAACGGTGCAGAAAAATACTGACCGTAAAAATGATTGATTTCTGGCCATAAAGTCAACTCAAGCGCATGCTCAACATTGGCAAAACTGCCTTCGACTTTGCGTTTAACCGGCTGCCAAGAAACGGCTTGATCAAGATCAGCATGAAATTCGCCTTGAATACACACAGAAGGCTCACCCTGTGGGTAATAACGCGGTAGTTCACCTAAACTCGTTAGGTAAGCTTGATGGTAGTTTTGCAAAAATTTATCGAGTGTGGGCAGACAAGACACTTAAGCACAATCCAATTTCAGGTATAATGTGCGCCTATTTTGACATGGAAACAGTATTGATGACACAGAATCACGATCCCTATAGTGATGCGCAAGCGCTTGTTGGCCTGACTTTAGGTAAAGCCACAGACTATCAAGCCGAGTATGATGCGTCGCTGCTGCAAGGGGTTCCACGCTCACTAAATCGTAATGCTATTGCACTCACTGGGACGTTACCGTTTCATGGTGCCGATATCTGGACGGGTTATGAGCTGTCTTGGTTAAATGCTAAAGGTAAGCCTATGGTGGCCATAGCTGAATTTCATTTAAGCTATGAAAGCCTGAACCTGATTGAGTCGAAATCGTTCAAACTGTATCTCAATAGCTTTAATCAAACCAAGTTCGATAGCATAGATTCACTGCAAAAGACCTTAGTCGCAGACTTAAGCCAATGTGCTCAAGGTGATATTAGCGTTAAAATCATCGAACCAAAAAGCTTTGGCATTCAGCGTATTATCGAGTTACCAGGCACGTGTATTGACGATCTCGATATTGAAGTCAGCGATTATAGTTTTAATCCTGATTACTTGGAAAACAGCACGGACGATAAGCAAACGGTCGCGGAAACGCTTAATTCAAACCTGCTGAAATCCAACTGTTTGATCACTTCGCAACCCGACTGGGGCAGCGTGATGATCCGTTATCAAGGGCCTAAAATCGATCGCGAGAAACTGCTGCGCTATTTGATTTCTTTCCGCCAACATAACGAGTTCCACGAGCAATGTGTCGAGCGGATTTTTGTCGATTTGAAGCGTTTCTGCCATTGCACTAAATTAACCGTTTACGCCCGCTACACGCGCCGCGGTGGTTTAGATATCAACCCGTATCGCAGTGACTTCGAGCAACCTGGTGAAAGCCACAGACTCGCAAGGCAGTAATTAACGCCCATTCGACTAGCAAATTTCGAACTAAGGTTTAGCACTGAGACAAAACCAAGGTTAAAAACCGACACTAAGCTCTGAATCACTAGCCCTAGTTGCTAACAAGATTCAGAGCTTTTTCATTGACAGTGCTCGCACTGGCATCGAGCAATAAGTTTCGCAGCCATTGATGACTCGGGTTTTGGGTGTATTTACTGCTCCACACCATATACAAATCAATGGGTCTTGTTTTCAGTGGCATAGGTAAAATTTGGATGCCGAACATCTCGGCGTACTGACTGGCGTACCGCAAAGGCGCTATACCTATCGCCTCACTTTTGCCTACGGTAGCAAACATACTCAATAAAGATGACTGCTCACTATACATCCTGCGCCTTGGCAACACGCCTTCGGTAAACAAATCCCCCGCAGTAAGATTAAAACGCCGCATATTCAAAAAAACATGTTTCTCCTCAAAATACTGCTCATGGGTGATGGCGCCTTGAATCCGAGGATGCTGCCGACTGACGATACACACTAAGGTTTCAGTGAAGAGTAACTTGCTCGAGAGCAAACTTTGCTGCGCGGGTTTAATGTCTATCGCCACCGCAACCCGCTCAAGCAAGATATCGCGATATAAATCAGCCTCCTGAGGTGGTGATTCACGGAAAATTACTTCAATGTCCGCATTCTGCAATAACGCCTGCACACCGGTTTGTAGCGCTTCGATAACCGACTCATTGGCATACACATAAAAGCGCCGCTGGCTACACTTTGGGTCAAAATGCTCAAACCCTAGCAATACGGTTTCAATATCTGCCATCGGCTGCTCAAACTTACGGTACATTTCCCGCGCTACCGCTGTCGGCTCAATTCCTCGCCCAACCCGATTAAACAATGACTCCCCGACCCATACCCTAAATCGACTGATCGCATTACTGACTGAAGACTGAGTTAAATCCAGTTCATCAGCCGCTTGGGTGAATGAACGAGTACGGTAAACCACCATAAACACGCGCAATAAGTTTAAATCTAACGGCTTTTGTGTCGGCATAAGGGAAAGCACTCATTCACAATATGAATATTACAACCCAAGCTAACGCGAGTTATCTAAATACACAAGCTGTCTATACTCAAACCATCAACGACACTATCTCTCTTATCTGTAGGTAAAATTATGCAAAAATCTTTGATGACATTGAGTATTATCGCAACGTTCTCCCTCAGCGCGACAGCGGCAGAACACGAGCATGAACATATCAGTCTACACTATCAGGGAAAGCCTGCGACCCAGCAAACTACTGAGGTCAACAAGGCCACAGCAGCCACCCTAAATTACACAGATAAAAAAGCCTTTGAAGAGTTTTCTAAAAATCTCATCGCCGAACTCGATGAACCAACTGCCGCCATTTTACGCACCGAATTTAGCTTTATCGGCGACAAAACCCCAGACACAGTCAATCCCTCACTCTATCGCCAAGCCCAGTTGAATATGGTGTCTAACGGCTTATACAAGGTCACAGATGGCATTTATCAAGTTCGCGGCACTGACTTGTCGAACTTAACCCTTATCCGCGGTAAAACGGGGTGGATCCTTTATGACGTGCTGCTCACCAAAGAAGCGGCAAAGTTATCCCTCGAGTTTGCACTAAAAAACTTGCCTGAGGGTAATGACTTACCTGTGGTGGCGATGATTTATTCCCACAGTCATGCGGACCATTTTGGCGGTTCCCGTGCAATCAAAGATATGTACCCTAAGGTCAAAGTCTATGGTTCAAATAACATTACCAAAGAAATTGTCGACGAAAACGTTCTCGCCGGTAATGCCATGAGCCGCCGCGCTGCCTATCAATACGGCGCAACGTTAGAGCGAAACGATCAAGGTATTGTCGATGCAGCACTCGCCAAGGGGTTATCCAAAGGCGAAGTGACCTACGTTAAACCCGATGTCACCTTAAACGGCAAAGATAAGTGGGAAACACTCACCATTGATGGCATAGACATGGTTTTTATGGATGCCTCAGGCACAGAAGCCGCCTCGGAAATGGCCACCTATATTCCCTCAATGAAAGCCCTGTGGACGGGTGAACTCACCTACCATGGCATGCACAACATTTACACCTTGCGCGGTGCAAAAGTCCGTGACGCCATCAAATGGTCAAAGGATATCAATGCATTGCTGACACGCTTTGGCGATGATGCGCAGGTACTTTTTGAGGCCCACTCGGCGCCCGTCTTTGGCAATGCGGATGTGAATGCTTACCTCAGAATGCAAAGGGATAACTATGGCCTAGTGCATAATCAAACCCTGCGTCTAGCCAATAATGGCGTGGGTATTCAAGATATTGGCGATGCGATTCAAACCACTATCCCTAAGGCGGTGCGCGACACTTGGTATACCAATGGTTACCATGGTACCTACAGCCATAATGCCAAAGCCGTGTACAACATGTATTTAGGCTATTTCGATATGAATCCAGCCAACTTAAACCCGCTACCGACAAAGGAGGAAGCGAAGAAATTTGTCGAGTATATGGGTGGTGCTAAAGCTGTGGTTAAACACGCCAAAGCCGACTATACCCAAGGGGAATACCGTTTCGTGGCGACGGCACTGAATAAAGTGGTCATGGCAGAACCCGATAACGAAAAGGCCAGACAATTACTTGCCGATACCTATGAGCAACTGGGCTACCAAGCCGAAGGCGCAGGCTGGCGTAATATTTATCTTACCGGCGCCCAAGAGTTACGCGTAGGGATCCAACCCGGCGCACCCAAATCGGCATCGGCAGATATTTTAGGTGAAATGGATATCTCGACTCTGTTTGACTTCCTCGCCGTAAAAGTCGATAGCATCAAGGCCGCTGAACTTGGACTGATCAGGCTTAATGTGATTAACCCCGATACCAAAGACACACTCTACGTCGAGCTAAGCAACGGTAACTTAAGCAATATTAAGGTTGATAAACCAATAGAGGCCGACACCAATCTTTATATTGATAAGCGCTACATTACCGGGATTTTACTCGGCAAAGTGCCCCTCAAAGACTTACTTGCCAACGGCACGGCCAAACTCGAGGGCGATAAAGCGGCCTTCGGTAAGATAGCGTCGACCTTAGTAAAATTTGATGAAAACTTTGAAATCGTCCCGCTACCTAGCGCGAAATAATGACATCAACGCCCTGAAGCTTCAGGGCTTTTTTATGGGAAAACGAACTAGCGTATAATCACCTTGAACGCCTCTAGCACTGGGGGATTGGCATCATCCCAAGCAGATTCAGGATGATGTTGTCAGTCAGAAAGCAGCATTAGTTCGCAGGAGCTGGTGTTGGCGCTACAGTTTTACACTCAAGTAATAATTGCTGGAAATGTGCGCCTAAATCTTGCTGGGCAAATTGCTCACTCGCGGTCGCCATTTGTTTCAGGCTTTGTAAGGCTTGATCTAAACCTTGTTGCTCGATAAGGCTTTTAGCATAGGCCGCCGCATCGGCGCCCTTTTGTAACAGACTCGCTACCTGATCAAAACTGATGTCTTGCTCCATCACTTTCTGCAAGTCACCCAGTAATTCAGCCACCTTGGCCGACTCCACCAGCGAGCCTTCAACATCCACTAATTTGCCAAGCGGATCTTGGCTAAGTTTTTCTGCCACGCAGGCAGAAACTGTGCCCGCTGCCGCGCTTTGGGCGACAACATCTAAGCCATTGGCACGAATTTGCTCAACCACTTGCTGCAACTGTGGATCTTGGGCCAACCAAGCCTGCTCTAATTGCTGCTTTTCATCGCCACCAAAATAACCACAACCAGATAACAACACCAGCATAGTGGCCGGCAATACGCACTTAATCCGTTTCATTGCTAAACCTCATTTATTTCATTCAAATTCAAAATATTATGGGCGTGACTATATCCAGCAATGTTTAACCGAAGATGAATTATACCAATCGTATTAAATATCTAATCAGTTCAGAGCCTTACAGGCATCCCAATCCAAGGCGTATTGACGCAAAAATGGTTATTCCCTTTTAAGTCAATGCAACACCGGAGTGGGATGCCTGTGTGGCTCCCGAAGGGCGGCTGATGTTAACGGCGTGGCAACGCGCTTTATACTGCGTTTAAGGCTTTCGACAGAGCACCACTATGCCTTCAAGCCTTCGCCTTGTCTAAAGCGCGTTGAACTCCCGCTGAATGAACAGATATTTAATACGATTGGTATTAAACTGGCTGATAACAAGATAACGCGCAGAAAGAATTATGGCTAAACGCAATCGCAGATCTTAGCGGTTTAGGTGAGTTTGCTGGTGCGAAGAACGCACTCTGTTTCGCCGTTAATAATCTGCAAGTAAGACTTCTATGCTGCTCAGCTGCGCGGTTAATGTCATGGGAATCTCGGCATTACCGGCATGCGCTAGGCTAATGGCAAAGCGATACTCCTCGGTCAAACGACCAAAGTGCGTCTGCCAATGCAGAGAATCAACCAAATCCGGTGTTTTTAGCGAGATTTGTTGCGGGATATTTAGCGAGATATGTGGATAAACATTAAGCATTGAAGCTACGCCGCAGGCTTGCCTCAATCCGGCATCTTGGCATGATAACTCAAGCGATTCTGCCGCCAATTGCTCAAACGGCCTAAGCTCAAAGGCAAAGGATTTGAGCGACTGCGCTAAACCTAAACCAGTCGCCTTAATATAGGACTCCTTTAGCGCCCATAAATCGAAAAAGCGCTGCCGCTGACTCGCTTCATCGGCGAGAGCGAGCAAGGCCACGGTTTCTTGGGGAGAAAAATAGTGATTTAGGATTGGATAGATATCCGTCTTCGGCCGTGACCTTTCAATATCGACCCCAAATAAACCAGACTCAACACCATCAAACTGAGCCAAACCAATCAATAACCAATCGCCGCTATGGCTTAGGTTAAACTCGAGACCAGTTTGCTGCCCTAATGTCGCCGTTAAACTCGGTTTGCCCTTAGCGCCATATTCAAAACACCACTCGTGTGGCGATAAATCCGCATAGCGAGATAACACGGCCCGCAGCGCCGCCCTCACTTGTAATCCCTTTATTTGCGCCTTGGGATCGCGATAGCGCCTGACCTTTGCGAGTTCATCATCACTTAACCAATACTCGGCAAGTGATGTTTGCGCCGCTGACATATCGTTCAGTGGAATAAAAAATAGATCCACATTCACGCCGTTTTTGCTAGATGTTAGAGAGTCGGTCATTCGAGAGCCTAGCTGTACAAAGCCCTGCGGCTGATGAGTTATCATTGTCTGACTTTTTGGGGAGCAGTTAGCAACATTCTTATCTGGGTTCATTATTGTCTAGGTTCATCATTATCTGAGTTCATTATGCATCTTAAATCGTTTCAACTAAGCCCTATTTCAATTCTTAGCCGCACTCTAATAAGAGCAATTCTTAGAACGACTATTAGCTCAATCCCAAGCGCAAATTTTTACTGCAATTGCGCCAAGATCCCCCCCAAAAAAAATTAGCAGGTTTAGCCACACAGCCTCATTCATGGCTAAAGGGACGTAAGCCAATATTGGGCTATATTACCCCGATAACTCAAAAAAGCTGCCTTCATCGCCGCTACAAATATAATTCTTCCACTATCAAAGTATTAAACAGTCCAAGCGGTAAGCGAAAACCCAACATAACGCACAGAAAATACCATTACTCAACGAAAGCCAATAAATTCCAGTCCCAGATGATTGTATCGACCCCGAACCTCAGGTAATCTGCATCCCCATTAAGTGACACAGATGATAAGCACAGGTTTTACGATGAGTGTCACGACATTAGTCATAAATGTCAGTCGTGACTCAGCCAAAATCGCTTATCAGTCCCAATAGATTATGTCGGATGATAATTATTTTAAATGGCAACTCGCGACTCTCAATCTAAAGCGCCGTCTTACGCCCCGAAGAGCACGACTCAAGCGGCGCAAAAAGACAGCACACCTCGGCATCGCAACGCCACCACTACGCCTGAAATGCGACTCTTTATCCAACAATCGGATCTGAGCGTCAGCCAGCTGGCAAAGATTTTAAATATTACCGAGGCAACGGTGCGTAAGTGGCGTAAGCGTGAGTCCATCAGCAACAGTTCGAACACACCCCACCATCTCAACACGACGCTCACGCCGATGGAAGAATACGTGGTGGTGGGATTACGTTACCAACTCAGACTCACCTTAGATAGATTGCTCAACGTCACCCAAACCTACATTAATCCCAATGTGTCGCGCTCCGGCCTTGCCCGTTGCTTAAAACGCTACGGCATATCGCGGCTCGATGAGTTTGAAGCACCACAAGTACCCGAACGCTATTTTAATCAATTGCCTGTGACGCAAGGCAGCGATATCCAAACCTATACGGTCAATCCAGAAACCTTGGCCAAGGCGCTGGCTCTGCCAAGTACCGACGGCGATACTGTGGTGCAAGTGGTGTCACTCACCATACCGCCGCAGCTTACTGAGCAAGCACCAAGTTCAGTGCTATTAGGCATAGATACGGCAAGTGATTGGATTTACCTCGATATTTATCAAGACAGCAACACCCAAGCGACCAATAGATATATCGCCTATGTCCTCCGACATGGGCCGTTTCATTTACGAAAGTTGCTCGTTCGCAACTATCACACCTTCTTAGCCCGTTTTCCCGGTGCCCATGGCATGCCAAAGACAAGCGCGGCTGAATCCCAAAACAAGGTCACCGTATCCAGGTCGACCCGTGGAGACTCTTTATGAGCCATACCCCTTCTGTACCTAATTCTGCGACTGAGTCAAAAAAAGATAAACGACTCAACAAACGTTTGAAAGATATGCCCGTTGCCATCGTGGGCATGGCCAGTATCTTCGCCAACTCGCGTTATTTAAATAAATTTTGGGATTTGATTAGCGAAAAAATCGATGCCATTACTGACATCCCAGACACCCATTGGCGCGCCGAAGATTACTACGATGCCGACAAAAGCAAAGCCGATAAAAGCTACTGTAAACGCGGTGGTTTTTTGCCTGAAGTCGACTTTAATCCCATGGAGTTCGGTCTACCGCCCAATATTTTAGAGCTGACAGATACCTCACAACTGCTGTCGCTGATTGTCGCCAAAGAAGTGCTTGCCGATGCCAATCTGCCCACCGATTACGATCGCGATCGTATCGGCATCACGCTAGGCGTGGGCGGTGGTCAAAAAATCAGTCAGAGCTTAAACTCGCGCCTGCAATATCCAGTGTTGAAAAAAGTATTTAAAAGCAGCGGCCTGAGCGATGAAGACAGCGAAATGCTGATCAAAAAGTTCCAAGACCAATATATCCACTGGGAAGAAAACTCTTTCCCAGGGTCCTTAGGCAACGTGATTGCAGGCCGTATCGCCAACCGGTTTGATTTTGGCGGCATGAACTGTGTGGTCGATGCTGCCTGCGCGGGCTCGCTTGCCGCTATGCGTATGGCGTTGACTGAACTGACCGAAGGTCGCAGCGACATGATGATCACCGGCGGCGTCTGTACCGACAACTCGCCATCCATGTACATGAGCTTCTCAAAAACGCCAGCCTTCACCACTAACGAAACCATTCAACCCTTCGATATCGATTCAAAAGGCATGATGATCGGCGAAGGTATTGGCATGGTAGCACTTAAGCGCCTTGAAGATGCCGAGCGCGATGGCGACCGAATTTATGCCGTCATCAAAGGTGTTGGCGCCTCATCGGACGGTAAATTTAAGAGTATTTATGCGCCGCGCCCTGAAGGCCAAGCTAAAGCATTGGAGCGCGCTTACGACGACGCGGGTTTTGCACCGCACAGCATTGGTTTGGTTGAAGCCCACGGCACAGGTACTGCCGCAGGTGATGTGGCCGAATTCAATGGCTTAAAATCGGTATTTGCCCAAGGCAACGACACCAATCAGCATATCGCGTTAGGTTCAGTGAAATCCCAAGTGGGCCACACTAAATCAACTGCGGGCACTGCCGGGGTGATCAAAGCCGCGCTAGCACTGCATCACAAGGTATTGCCTGCGACCATTAACGTCAGCCGGCCTAATCCAAAACTGAATATCGAAAGCTCGCCATTCTATTTAAATACCGAAACTCGCCCATGGTTCCAACGCGCCGATGCAACACCGCGCCGTGCTGGCGTCAGCTCCTTTGGTTTTGGCGGCACCAACTTCCATCTTGTATTGGAAGAATACAAACCAGAGCATAGCCGTGACGAGCAATATCGTCAGCGCAGTGTGCCGCAGACACTATTGTTTGCCGCCGCCAATAAAGCCGCGCTGCTTAGCGAGTTAAAAGCTGCGCTGAGCCAAAGTGTGAACACGAACGCGAATAAGAGCAGCGCTGCGAGTCTGAACGCTATCGCTCAGCAATATCCACTACGCACACTGGCAAGCACAGATGCCCGTTTAGGTTTTGTAGCTAAGGATATCGCACAGCTGCAAGCTCAGTTAAATCAATCGATTGCACATTTAGAAACCAATGCAATTGAAGTGTGGCAATTACCTTCTGGTATCAGCTACCGCTCTCATGCCTTAGTAGCTAAGAATGAATCAAAGAAAGTAGCCGCCCTGTTTGCCGGTCAAGGTTCACAGTACCTCAACATGGGCCGCGAACTCGCCTGCCATTTCCCTGAAATGCGCCAACAAGTGATGGCCAGCGATAAGGTATTTGCTCACCACGGCCAAACACCGTTATCCAACATCCTTTACCCTATTCCGGCATTCGATGCCGATGCGGTGAAAGCCCAAGAAGCGGCGCTGACAAATACCCTGTTCGCCCAAAGCGCCATAGGCGCAATTTCAATGGCGCAATATTCGCTATTAACTCAAGCGGGTTTTGCCCCCGATATGGTGGCAGGTCACAGCTTTGGTGAACTGTCAGCCCTTTGCGCGGCAGGCGTGATTTCCAATGAAGATTACGTCGAACTGGCCTTCGCCCGTGGGCACGCCATGGCGCAAGTGCCGAGCGATACCGCGAGTAAAGCCGCAGACACTGGAACTCAAACTGACTTAGGAACTATGTTCGCCATCATTCTTAAGCAAAAGAATGATATCGATGCGCTCAATAGCTGTTTAGCCCAGTTTGATGGCGTTAAAATTGCCAACTACAACGCGCCGACACAATTAGTCATAGCAGGTGGCACAGAACAAACTCAGCTGGCCGCTAAAGCCATTAGCGAACTGGGCTTTAAAGCGATTGCCCTGCCCGTCTCTGGCGCGTTCCATACTCCATTGGTTGGACACGCACAAAAGCCATTTGCCAAAGCCATTGATAAAGCTAAATTCAGCGCACCTTCAGTCGCACTTTATGCCAACGGAACGGGTCAATTACACCCAAGCGATGGCAAAGCCATTAAAGCAGAATTCAAGCAACATATGCTGCAATCAGTTCATTTTAGCGAACAACTGCAGGCTATGTATGACGCTGGCGCCCGGGTTTTTGTTGAGTTTGGCCCTAAAAACATACTGCAAAAGTTAGTTGAAAATACCTTAGGCGAACACTTAAATGAGCTTTGCCTTGTCAGCATGAACCCGAATCCTAAGGGCGACAGTGACAGTCAATTACGCTTAGCTGCTGTGCAACTCGCGGTAGCCGGTGTGGCATTAACTGAGGTTGATCCCTATCAAGCCGTCACGTCACAAGAGATTGCCGAACGTGAAGCGCCATCAGCAATGAACATCAAACTCACCGCCACTAACCATATTAGTGCTGCGACCAAAGCTAAGATGACCAAATCCCTCGCCACAGGCAGCGTGACTAGCCAAGTGCAATATGTGGATCGCATCGTTGAAACGGTTGTCGAAAAAGAAGTCGAAAAAATCGTTGAGAAAGAAGTCATCGTCGAAAAAGTTGTTGAGAAAATAATAGAAGTGGAAACGAATCAAGTGGCAGCTGTTGAAATGAAACAAACATCCCCAAGCGTTACGAAAGGCTTAAGCAATCAGCAGCAAGCGACGGCGCAGTTAAACCCAGGCACACCAAACGTCAGCAGCGATGCGTTAACGGCATTTTTCAGCGCACAATCTCAAGCGGCGCAGTTACATCAACAGTTTTTAGCCATCCCGCAGCAATATGGCGATACCTTCACGACATTGATGACTGAACAAGCCAAAATGGCGAGCCAAGGCATTGCAATCCCAGAAAGCCTGCAACGCTCAATGGAAATGTTCCACCAGCATCAAGCGCAAACCCTGCAAAGCCACGCCGAATTTATGCAGCTACAAAGCAGTAGCAGCCAAGCGGCCTTGGCGATGTTAAACAATGCGCCGATTAACTTTACCCCAGCGGTTGCTCAGCCACGAGCAGCTGCGCCGGCTCCAGCACCTGTTGCTGCATCGACAGTTGCGACGAGACCAGCAATTAACACACCCGTTGCACCTGTTGTGCAAACCGCTCCCGTTGCTCATGCGCCTGCTGCGACAGTACAAGTTGCGCCAGCAGCTCCTGTTTTAGTTATGCCAGAGATGACATCTGTGGCACCAGCAACAAGCAGCTTAAGTGCTGCACTTGTTCAACAAACTATGATGGCTGTGGTTGCCGACAAAACAGGCTACCCCACTGAAATGCTGGAACTTGGCATGGATATGGAAGCCGATCTAGGTATCGATTCGATTAAGCGCGTTGAAATTTTAGGCACAGTACAAGACGAACTGCCGGGCTTACCTGAACTCAGCCCAGAAGATCTGGCCGAGTGCCGTACCTTAGGTGAAATCGTTGACTACATGAACAGCAAACTGCCTGCGGCTGGCCAAGTTGTAGTTTCTACAACAGCGCCAACAGCTCCTGCCGCCAACGGTTTAAGCGCTGCGTTAGTGCATGCTTCTGAAATCGAGAGCACCATGATGGCTGTGGTGGCTGACAAGACAGGCTATCCCACTGAAATGCTGGAACTCAGCATGGATATGGAAGCCGATTTAGGTATTGATTCTATTAAGCGCGTTGAAATCTTAGGCACAGTACAAGACGAACTGCCGGGCTTACCTGAGCTCAGCCCAGAAGATCTGGCCGAGTGTCGCACCTTAGGTGAAATCGTTGACTACATGAACAGCAAACTGCCTGCGGCTGGCCAAGTTGTAGTTTCTACAACAGCGCCAACAGCTCCTGCCGCCAACGGTTTAAGCGCTGCACTTGTTAAACAAACCATGATGACTGTGGTAGCTGACAAGACTGGCTATCCGACTGAAATGCTGGAGCTCAGCATGGATATGGAAGCCGATCTTGGTATCGATTCCATCAAGCGCGTTGAAATCTTAGGTACAGTGCAAGACGAACTGCCGGGTTTACCAGAGCTCAGCCCAGAAGATCTCGCCGAGTGTCGTACCTTAGGTGAAATCGTTGACTACATGAATAGCAAGCTGCCAGCTGCGGGATCAGTTATCGTAGCAACTCATGTGACAACTGCCGCGCCTGCCGCCAGCGGTTTAAGCGCTGCGTTAGTGCAACAAACTATGATGACAGTGGTGGCCGACAAGACAGGCTACCCCACTGAAATGCTGGAACTCAGCATGGACATGGAAGCCGATTTAGGTATCGACTCCATCAAGCGCGTTGAAATCTTAGGCACAGTGCAAGATGAGCTACCGGGCTTACCTGAGCTGAATCCTGAAGATCTGGCCGAATGTCGCACCTTAGGTGAAATAGTTATGCTCTTTTCGCAAGATTTAGGGCAAAGCAAGCTAGGCCAGAATACTGCTGCAAATGTGGTAAACGGCACTGTCGCAGTTGAACCGACTATCGATTTGCCCCATGATTTACCACCCCATAGTGAGGTAGTGCTAAAAAAGTTGCCAGCGGCGGCTGAGCTAACGCAACTATCGCCACAGCAATCGTCAAAGCAATCAGCGCAACAAGCTCAAACACGCTTTTTTGCTAAAGATGCCTGCATTATCATTAGCGATGATGGTCACAATGCTGGCGTACTTGCCGAGAAATTGCATGCTCAAGGTCTAACGGTTGCGGTTGTGCGCTCGCCAGAAAGCCTTGTAGCCAGTGCATCACCGCTCAATAGCCACATTGCCAGCTTCACATTGGCGGCGATTGACGATACCAGCATCAGCGCAGTAATTAATGAGATCAAAAGCTTAGGTCAGGTTGCAGGCTTTATTCATCTGCAACCACAACATAAAACCTCAGCCGGTGCGAAAGGTTTAGTGTTGTCCAGTGCCGCCAAAGCGTCGGTCGAGCAAGCGTTCTTGTTCGCCAAGCACTTACAACCGCTTTTAACAACAGCAGCAACGGCCAATACTAGCAGCAGCTTTATCAGCGTCAGTCGTATCGACGGTGGTTTTGGTTATCTTAACCACAGCCAAATTGCCCGCAGCGAGTTAAACCAAGCGGCATTGGCAGGTCTGACTAAAACCTTGAGCCACGAGTGGCCAAGCGTGCATTGCCGCGCCTTAGATATCGCGCCAGCACTTGATGCCAAACAACTGGCCAATGCAGTGTTCGCTGAGCTCTTTGCAACCGATAAGCTATTAGAAGTCGGTGTGAGTGAAGCTGGCGCAACTGAAACGCTGGCACGCGTGACCTTAGTTGCAGGCAAGGCAGATACCCGCCACCGCGCAGCTAACTTGACCAGTGCAGATAAAATTCTGGTGACTGGCGGCGCAAAAGGCGTGACCTTTGAATGTGCCTTGAGTCTGGCAAAACGCAGCAAGGCGCACTTTATCCTTGCCGGCAGAAGCAGCCAACAAGCCATTCCCGCTTGGGCGCAGGGTAAAAATAACAGTGAACTTAAAGCCGCTGCCATTGCCCACATTCAAAGCTTGGGCGAGAAACCCACGCCAAAACAAGTGGATGCCTTAGTATGGCCAGTGCAAAGCAGCCTAGAAATTGCAGCCGCACTAGAAGCCTTTACCGCCGTAGGCGCGAGTGCCGAGTACTTAAGTCTCGATGTAAACAATCCAGACGCGATCGCCAGCACTCTAGTGCCTATCACCGAGTTATCACCTATTACCGGCATCATCCATGGTGCGGGCGTACTCGCCGATAAACACATCCAAGACAAAACCTTAGATGAGTTAGCACGGGTGTATGGCACTAAGGTCACAGGCATTAGCAATCTGCTTGCCGCACTGGATTTAGATAAAGTAAAACTGATCGCCCTGTTCTCTTCGGCGGCGGGTTTTTACGGCAATACCGGCCAAAGCGATTACGCTATGTCCAACGACATACTCAACAAAGCCGCACTGCAACTGGCGCAGCAACTGCCAAATGCCAAAGTGATGAGCTTCGATTGGGGTCCGTGGGACGGCGGCATGGTGAATCCTGCGCTGAAAAAGATGTTTATCGATCGCGGTGTTTATGTGATCCCGTTAAAGGCGGGTGCTGAGTTATTTGCGAGCCAATTACTGAGCGACACAGGCGCACAATTGCTGGTCGGTACTGATATGCAAGGCACAGTTCCAAGTGACGAGCAAGCAACTGAAGGTAGCAATCTAAAAAAGCCTGAAGCGGATCTGACCACTGACTCGTCGGATCCGCATGCTTTGCTTAACGCTTTAAATCCAAGCGCAGTAAATATAAGCGCTGTAAAACTGCAGCGCACACTGGACCCTAAGGCAATGATCTTTATTGAAGATCACTGCATTAACGGTAATCCCGTATTACCGACTGTGTGCGCGATTCAGTGGATGCGTGAAGCCGCCTTTGATGTGCTCAAGCAGCCTGTCAAAGTGCAAAGCTACAAGCTGTTGAAGGGCATTATTTTCGACACTGCCGTGTTACAAAATGGAGCGTTAGAAAGTGCAGCCCCCATCACGCTAGAACTTGAGCTTGCACCGATTGCGTTAACGGATAAAGCCGCGAAAGACACAGACGAGTACTTGAGTGGACAATTCAGTGCCTTAATCAGCTTTGAAGGTCGTCCGCAATATCAAGCCATCTTAGTGATTGATGATGCTGTTGATGACGCGGCTAACGATTACTTAGCCACTAACAGCAAAGCAACTGCCTTTGACGCGCATAGCTTGGCAGGACTTTCTGCCATCACAACCGCAAGCAGCCTTTACAGCGACGGCACGCTTTTCCATGGCCCAAGACTGCAAGGTATTGAGTCTGTGGTGAAGTTTGACGATGCGAGCTTAGTCGCCAAGGTGAGTCTTCCCCATGTAGCGTTAGCGGACTGCGGGAGTTTTGTGCCCAATCTGGCCCCTAAAGGCTCACAAGCTTTTGCAGAAGATTTGTTGCTGCAGGCGATGCTGGTATGGGCAAGACTCAAATATGGCGCGGCGAGTTTGCCATCAAGCATTGGTGAGTTTATCTCCCATGCGCCGTTTGCCTTTGGCGATACAGGGTATCTAGTGCTCGAGGTGGTAAAACACTCTGGCCGTGCCCTTGAAGCCAATATTGCACTTTATCATCAAGATGGCCGCTTGAGCTGCGAGATGAACAACGCCAAAGTCACCATCAGCAAAAACCTTAACGGTGCATTCTTAGCTAATAAAGTTGCTAATAAAAGCATTGAAAGCGTGGAGGCGAAAGTCGAGTGAACTTAGCCCCCCCTTTAGCAACGACCCATAGCGGCCAAGTTGAAACATCGATAGCTGACAAAAGCGCTAAGCCACTGCGTATTGCAGTGTTGCTTGGCGATGCCGTCAATCTTGACTCTCACTCAGCCCAAGTATTAGGGACGTTTACTGAACGTGAAAGAGTTCAGATTTGCGCTGCCAATGCCATCCAATCGGCAGTACATAGGCCGACGGCTCATGAACCAAAAGTGCATGAACCGTCAGTGCATGAGCAAAGGTCGCTCACTGCCTTGTTAGGCCAAGCAACAACAGCCATTGAACAAGGCAAGCTCGTTGAACTTAAATTCAATGATGGCAATCTGCCCCAGTCTCTGTATTTACTCGATGGTTTACACGCCGCCAAACTGCGTCTTCACGCCCACGCGTTTATTGCTGGCTTTGCCGCTGGTAATGAAACTACTGGTGTTGTAAATGCAGGTGTTGCTAATGCAGCGGCTGTTGCAAATGCGGCGTTAGTGGCGGCAAAGCGCAGCCCAGCTCAAACCGTTCAACATCAGACTGTCGCCAACACTCTCAACGAGGCACTTGTTGCGCTGCGCCAAGGCGTAACCGCCCTCGCTGCGCGCACACAAGCACCGCTTCATGGCGCTACTGATATAAAACAGACAAACGGCACCAATCATCAAACTGGCTATTGGTTTAGCGACCAACATCAAGCGCGGGTATTGTGTCTAAATCTTGTAGCAAAGACGTCACATCAAGCGGATGAGTCTCGAAATCTAAACCAAAGCCTAGTGCTGAGCCAAGGCACACAACTTGCCGCGCCCAAAGCTCTTGTTGATGAAAACCGGCTGTTTATTCCGATAAGTAGTGACAGTATTAATGAGCTAAAAGCAAAACTGTTTCAGTTGCTTAGTTCACTAGACATTGGCGCACCAGACACGTCATTTACATTACATCAACTCGCATTCTGGTTTGAACGCTACGATGCCAACGCCCCACTGGCATTAGTCTTAATGGCGGCATCAAGTGATGATCTCAAACTTGAAGCCAAAGCCATGCTTACGGCGCTTGAAAATGATGCTGTTTGTCATCATGGTCAACCCTTTAAGACACCAGCGGGCAGCTGCTTTACCGCTAAGCCGCTAGGGGATACGGGACTTACCTTTGTATATCCTGGTGTTGGTACGGTTTACGCTAATATGTTCAACAACTTGCATGAGTACTTCCCCGCGCTGTATCACCAGCTAGAACGTGAAGGCGATTTAAGCGCCATGCTGCAATCACCGCAGATTTATGCGGCAGATGTTAAAACCGCAGCTGGCATGAACCTAAGTCAGCAAGCGATTAGTGGTGTGGGGGCCAGTTATCTATTCACTAAACTGTTGACCCAAGTCTTTAATATTAAGCCTAAAATGGCGCTCGGTTACTCAATGGGCGAAGCAGCCATGTGGGCCAGCCTAGATGTGTGGCAAACACCGCACGCTATGATCAACGCCACTGAAAATAGCGATATTTTCAACCATGCGATTTCTGGTGAGCTAACCGCAGTCCGCCGAGCGTGGCAGCTTGCGGATGATGAAGCCATAGTGTGGAACAGCTTTGTGGTGCGCGCTGATAGCAATGAAATAAAGGCATTATTGCCAGCGTTTCCTCGTGCTTATTTAGCCATCACCCAAGGTGATACTTGCGTCATTGCAGGCTGCGAAACAAGCTGTAAAGCCCTGCTTGCCAAGTTAGGTAAGCGCGGGATTGCCGCCAATCGCGTCACGGCAATGCATACCGCGCCTGCCATGCTAGTCCACGGACAAGTACAAGATTTCTATACACAAGCGTTAAAACCCGAGGCGCTGAAAGCGGCGGCGCAAGATCTGCCTATTCGCTTTATCAGCGCAGCGCAAACTGCGCCAGTAACCGTGGATAGCCACAGCATTGGCCGCGCGATTGCCGATACCTTTTGTTCGCCACTCGACTTTAGTACGCTCATTCAAAATGCCACTGAGCAAGGTGCAAGGCTATTTGTCGAAGTGGGCGCCGATAGGCAAACCAGCACACTCATAGATAAAATCAGCCACGCCCATTCAAGCCAAAGCACTGCGAACGCGGCGACAGCCGCCATTGCTTGCAATGCCAAGGGGGCCGATGCGATCACCAGCTTACTCAAATGTTTAGCTCAGCTGATAAGCCACAGAGTACCGCTTTCGCTCGCGCCGCTCATTCAGCCACTAAGTGCTAACGCAGCCCCTTTATCATCAGTATTACCAAAAGGAGAACCCCAGTGAGTTCTCAGCATTCCCCTAGGATTGATAAAACTACCGTGCCTACCATTGCGTCAAACCGCGCATCAAAAAGTGCGTCAAAAATCGCGATTGTCGGTCTCGCGACTCAATACCCTGACGCCGATAATCCCCAAACCTTCTGGCAAAACCTGCTGGATAAAAAAGACTCGCGCACCCAAATTAGCCGCGAAAAGCTCAATGCCAATCCCGCCGATTACCAAGGTGTGCAGGGTCAGTCTGACCGTTTTTACTGTGATAAGGGCGGCTACATCCAACACTTCCAGTTTGATGCCAAGGGTTATCAACTGCCTGAGTCTGCCTTTGACGGTTTAGATGAAAGCTTTTTATGGGCACTCGATTGCAGTCGTAAAGCCCTCCAAGACGCAGGGATTGCCACAAGCGATGCCATACTGGCGCGCACAGGTATCGTGATGGGAACCTTGTCGTTCCCGACCGCCCGCTCCAATGAATTATTTTTGCCTCTGTATCATCAAACCGTTGAAAAGGCGCTGCAAAACAAACTTAACCAAAGCGCTTTACAACTGGCTGATTTTAACCAAGCTCACGCTGGAGAAGCGTTAAACGTCGAGCAAGTATTAAACGTCGCCAATGGCGCCGTTGCCCACACAGCTTCAAAGCTGGTCAGCGATGCACTCGGTTTAGGTGGTACTCAGTTAAGTCTGGACGCCGCCTGCGCTAGCTCGGTTTACGCACTTAAACTCGCCTGCGATTACCTGACCACAGGCAAGGCCGATATGATGCTTGCGGGCGCAGTATCGGGCGCTGATCCCTTCTTTATCAACATGGGATTCTCGATTTTTCACGCCTATCCAGATCATGGTATTTCAGCGCCCTTTGATAGCAACAGCAAGGGCTTATTCGCCGGAGAAGGCGCAGGGGTTTTAGTTTTAAAACGCTTAGAAGATGCCGAGCGCGATGGCGACAACATCTATGCGGTCGTCAGCGGCATTGGTTTGTCGAACGACGGTAAAGGCCAGTTTGTATTAAGCCCCAACAGCAAGGGCCAAGTGCAAGCTTTCGAGCGCGCCTATAGTGCGGCAAACACACTGCCCGCCAATATCGAAGTGATTGAATGCCACGCCACCGGCACGCCGCTTGGGGATAAGGTCGAACTCGCCTCGATGGAGCGCTTCTTCGAGGACAAACTCGCGGGCTCTGCTGTGCCGCTGATCGGTTCGGCAAAATCTAATCTTGGCCATTTGCTCACAGCCGCGGGCATGCCGGGGATCATGAAGATGATTTTTGCCATGCGCTCGGGTCGACTGCCGCCAAGTATTAACTTATCAGCACCGATATCCTCGCCTAAAGGCTTGTTTAGCGCTAAAAATCTGCCAACAGAATTGCATGCTTGGCCAGATAAAGCCGGCAATGACCGCCGTCACGCAGGTGTTTCCGTGTTTGGTTTTGGCGGCTGTAACGCGCATTTGTTGCTGGAATCCTATGTACCGGCAAATACCAGTAGCAAACATCAGCAGAGTACAGCCCAAGTAAGCTATCAACATACACCATTAAATATCATTGGCTTAGCATCGCACTTCGGGCCTTTATCCTCCATAAATGCGCTGGATAACACGATTCAAGCTCGGCAAGATGCCTTTATCCCGCTGCCCGCTAAACGCTGGAAAGGCCTAGATAAACACCCTGATATTCTGGCCAACTTTGGTTTAACCGGAACTGGCCTCGCAGCCGCACCACAGGGCGCGTATATCGACCAGTTCGATTTTGACTTTCTGCGCTTTAAAGTGCCGCCCAATGAAGACGACCGCCTGATCTCCCAGCAACTGCTGCTGATCAAAGTGGCCGATGAAGCGATTCGTGATGCCAACTTAAAGCCCGGCGGCAAGGTTGCTGTATTAGTGGCAATGGAAACCGAACTGGAATTACACCAGTTCCGTGGCCGCGTAAATCTACACACACAACTGGCCGACAGCCTTAAAAAACAAGGAATAACACTCACACAAGCTGAGTATCTCGCCCTTGAAAAAATCGCCATGGACAGTGTGCTCGATGCCGCCAAACTGAATCAATACACCAGTTTTATTGGCAACATCATGGCGTCACGTATCGCATCCCTTTGGGACTTTAACGGCCCTGCCTTTACCATTTCGGCGGCGGAGCAATCGGTCGCCCGCTGTATTGATGTGGCCGAAAACCTCTTGTCCCAAGAATCCTTAGATGCCGTAGTGATCGCCGCCGTCGATTTAAGTGGCAGTCTAGAGCAAGTGATCCTCAAAAACGCCGTATCGCCAGTGGCATTTAATGCCACTGACACTGGTTGGAAAGTCGGTGAAGGTGCAGGCGCACTGGTGCTAACTGCTGAAAATTCAAATACTAATGTTCTACTTAATAATGCCAATAGCAACAGCTATGGTCACATCAGTGGCCAAGTGTTTGGCGCTATGTGTGACATACAAGGTAATAGCAACACAGCGCGTATTTGCGATGACTTGTTAACCCAAGCCAAGGTGAATAGCAGCCAAATTAGCTTGATTGAAACCAGTATTGCTGTTGAGCAACTTGCCGATTCAGAGTTGGTACTCAATACCCTGCTGCCGAGTGTGAACCAGCGCAGCCAAGCCGCTGATACCATTGGCCACAATTTTGCCGCTGCGGGAATGGCGAGTATTTTGAGCGCGCTGCTTCAGCTTAAAAATCACGGGCAATTAAAAAACCAAGCACAGCCACAAGCTAATCAAGTGCAGCACGCGCTCGTTGCCACGTTTAGCCAAGGTAAATGCTCGCAGTTATTGCTCAGCCAAAGTGCCACGCAAGCGCACAGTTTGCAGCAAAGGCTTGAACAAGACTTAACGCTTTCTGAGCAAAAACACTTAATAAAACAAGTAACGCTCGGTGGCCGCGATATCTATCAGCATATCCTGGATACGCCGCTCGCTAGCCTTGATGCTATACAACAAAAAGCCCAAGCCATCACTACATTGCCAAAGCGCAGCCAGCGCAAACATTTGGCCCAAATAGCGAGCAAAGACACGAGTGGCTTTGCAACAAGCAGCCCAACCACGGCTCTACAAAAAGAGACATTAAGCAGCATGCCAATTAATGCCCTAAGCACGCCCAATAACAACGCAGCTCAAGCAGAGCTAAAAGACGCTGCATTTATACGTAATCAGCAACTCGCCCGTGAAGCACATCTAGCCTTTTTACAAAGCCGTTCTGAAGGCTTGAAACTGGCCGATGCCTTGATGAAAGCCCAGCTTGCCAGCGAGTTAGCCGTCAATGGCCAAGCTGCGCCGGTACAACAGCAAGCCATCGTTCAAGCATCTGCGACAGCGGTTCTTCCACATACTGCACTTTATCCAAACCAAGTGCTTTATCCAAACCATGCAAAAGTGCCTCAGTACACGCCGCCAACACCGATAAGCAAACCTTGTATTTGGGATTATGCGGATTTAGTCGAGTACGCAGAAGGTGATATCGCTAAAGTATTTGGCCAAGATTACGCCATTATCGACAGCTATTCGCGCCGTGTACGCCTACCAACCACGGACTATTTACTGGTATCTCGGGTAACAAAATTAAATGCCCAGATGAACCGATATGAGCCTTGCACTATGACCACAGAATACGATATTCCTGTGGACGCGCCGTATTTGGTCGATGGTCAAATCCCTTGGGCCGTGGCCGTCGAATCGGGTCAATGCGACTTAATGCTGATCAGCTATTTAGGTGTCGACTTTGAAAACAAGGGTGAGCGCGTTTATCGCCTGCTCGATTGCACCCTGACCTTCCTCGGCGACTTACCGCGCGGTGGCGACACTCTGCGCTACGATATTTCCATCAATCACTTTGCCCGCAATGGCGATACCTTGTTGTTCTTCTTCTCCTACGAATGTTTCGTGGGCGACAAGCTGATCCTGAAAATGGATGGCGGCTGTGCCGGCTTCTTCACCGACAAGGAACTGGCCGACGGCAAAGGCGTTATTCACACCGAAGCCGAAATCAAAGCGCGCAACCTCGCCTTGAACAATCCGAATAAACCGCGCTTTAATCCGTTACTTGACTGCGCGCAAAACCAATTTGATTACAGCCAAATCCATAAACTGCTCGGCGCCGATATCGGTGGCTGTTTTGGCGGCGCACACGCGGCTCATCAAGCCCAATATGGTTTGCAGCCCTCTTTATGTTTTGCATCCGAAAAATTCCTGATGATTGAACAGGTCAGCCATCTTGAGGTGCATGGCGGCGCGTGGGGCTTAGGCTCAGTTCAAGGTCATAAGCAGCTCGAAGCTGATCATTGGTATTTCCCATGTCATTTCAAGGGCGACCAAGTGATGGCGGGGTCGTTAATGGCCGAAGGCTGTGGTCAATTACTGCAATTCTTTATGCTGCATATTGGAATGCACCTAGGTGTAAAAGACGGGCGCTTCCAGCCGCTAGAAAACGCATCACAAAAAGTGCGCTGTCGCGGTCAAGTGTTGCCGCAATCTGGCCTGCTCACCTATCGTATGGAAATCACTGAAATCGGTATGAGCCCGCGCCCCTATGCTAAGGCAAATATCGATATTTTGCTCAACGGCAAAGTGGTGGTGGATTTCCAAAACCTTGGGGTGATGATCAAAGAAGAAGCCGAATGCACCCGCTACCTCGCGGATAATGATGCCAGCACAGCTGATAATACGACTAAAAATGCTGCCAAAAACGCTGCTTCGGCTGCGCCGCTGGTTTCGACAACACCCGCATCGTTCGCCGCGCCGTTGATGGCGCAGCTGCCAGATTTAACCGCGCCAACCAACAAAGGCGTAGTGCCGCTTAAGCATGTAGCTGCGCCGATTGCGCCAGCGGATTCAAAGTACGCCAACCGCGTGCCCGATACCCTGCCGTTCACGCCGTACCACATGTTCGAATTTGCCACGGGCGATATCGAAAACTGCTTCGGCCCCGATTTCAGCATCTATCGCGGGCTGATTCCACCGCGCACGCCCTGCGGTGATTTGCAGCTCACGACTCGTGTCATTGCGATTGACGGCAAACGCGGCGAGCTGAAAAAGCCATCATCGTGTATCGCTGAATACGAAGTGCCCGCAAATGCTTGGTATTACGCTAAAAACAGCCATCATGCTGTGATGCCCTATTCTGTGTTGATGGAAATATCACTGCAGCCAAACGGCTTTATCTCAGGCTATATGGGCACCACTTTGGGCTTCCCCGGCCAAGAGCTGTTTTTCCGTAACTTAGACGGTAGCGGTAAGTTGCTGCGCCATGTGGATTTACGCGGCAAAACAATCGTGAACGACTCACGTTTGTTATCGACTGTGATTGCCGGCAGTAACATTATCCAGAATTTTAGCTTCGAATTAAGCTGCGATGGCGAGCCTTTCTACCAAGGTAAAGCGGTATTTGGTTACTTCAAGGGCGATGCGCTGAAAAACCAACTTGGCATAGACAACGGCAAGATCACTCAGCCTTGGCATGTGCAAAATGGTATAGCCGCCGATAGTCAAATCAATCTGTTAGATAAACAGCATCGCAGCTTTAACGCGCCACAAGGCCAGCCGCATTACCGTTTAGCGGGCGGTCAACTTAACTTTATCGACAAGGCTGAAATCGTGAAGACCGGCGGTAAAGCGGGCCTTGGCTATTTATACGCCGAGCGCACCATTGACCCGAGTGATTGGTTCTTCCAATTCCATTTCCATCAAGATCCGGTGATGCCAGGTTCATTAGGGGTTGAAGCCATTATCGAGCTGATGCAAACCTATGCGATTGACCAAGACCTTGGCGCAGGCTTTAAGAGTCCAAAATTCGGCCAGATATTATCGGATATCAAATGGAAGTATCGCGGCCAAATTACCCCATTAAACAAACAGATGTCGCTGGATGTGCACATTACCAGCGTGACTGACGACAATGGCAAACGCATCATTATGGGCGATGCCAATTTGAGTAAAGATGGCCTGCGGATTTATGAAGTCAAAGATATCGCCATCTGTATTGAAGAAGCTTAATGCGGTAAATTCTATTTATTGAATCACTTAAAAATAATCCTGCCGCTGCGTTGGCTTTTTACACCCGAACTTTTTACTCAAGTAATAGCAACGCAGCAGCAATAAAAACGAGACCCAAGATGACTAGCCATACTCTAGATCAATTCAATAGCAATAACGAAAAACTCAGCCCTTGGCCGTGGCAAGTCAACGATGCAGCACTGAGCTTTGATATCGACGCATTATGCAAAAAACTCAAAGACTTAAGCCAAGCTTGTTACTTAGTCAATCACAGCGAAAAAGGCTTAGGCATAGCGCAAACGGCCGAAGTGACCACCAGTGACAGCCAAGCGCCATTGGGCTCACACCCTGTCAGCGCCTTTGCGCCTGCCCTTGGCACCCAAAGTTTAGGCGACAGTAATTTTCGCCGCGTCCACGGGGTTAAATATGCTTACTACGCCGGCGCTATGGCTAACGGTATTGCCTCGGAAGAACTGGTTATCGCCCTTGGCCAAGCGGGCATTTTGTGCTCATTTGGTGCGGCGGGATTAATTCCATCCCGCGTTGAAGCGGCCATTACCCGCATTCAAGCGGCGCTGCCCAATGGTCCCTACGCCTTTAACTTGATTCACAGCCCAAGCGAGCCCGCATTAGAGCGCGGCAGCGTTGAGCTGTTTTTAAAACACAAAGTGCGCACGGTCGAAGCCTCGGCATTTTTAGGTTTAACGCCGCAAATCGTCTATTACCGCGCCGCAGGTTTGAGCCGCGACGAACATGGCGACATTGTCATTGGCAACAAAGTCATAGCAAAAATCAGCCGCACCGAAGTAGCAACTAAGTTTATGGAGCCGGCGCCTGCCAAAATCCTGCAGCAATTAGTGAGTGATGGTCTTATCAGCCAAGACCAAATGGCAATGGCGCAACTCGTGCCAATGGCGGATGACATCACGGCCGAAGCCGACTCAGGTGGCCATACCGACAATCGTCCCTTGGTCACGCTATTGCCGACGATTTTGGCGCTCAAAGATGAAATCCAAGCTAAGTATCAATATAAAACGCCCATCCGTGTGGGCGCAGGCGGCGGCGTAGGCACTCCCGATGCAGCATTAGCCACCTTCAACATGGGCGCGGCCTTTATCGTCACAGGTTCAATCAACCAAGCTTGCGTCGAAGCGGGCGCGAGCGAACACACCCGTAAGTTACTCGCCACCACAGAAATGGCCGATGTGACTATGGCGCCTGCCGCTGATATGTTCGAAATGGGCGTTAAATTACAAGTGGTTAAGCGCGGCACTTTGTTCCCGATGCGCGCCAATAAGCTTTATGAGATCTACACCCGTTACGATTCAATTGATGCCATCCCCGCGGACGAGCGTAAAAAGCTCGAAGAGCAAGTGTTCCGCTCATCACTCGATGACATTTGGGCTGGCACAGTCGCCCACTTTAACGAGCGCGATCCAAAGCAAATCGAGCGCGCACTGGATAATCCCAAACGTAAGATGGCGCTGATTTTCCGCTGGTATTTGGGTCTTTCGAGCCGCTGGTCAAACACAGGTGAAGTCGGCCGCGAAATGGATTACCAAATCTGGGCAGGCCCAGCGCTAGGTGCATTTAATGCTTGGGCGAAAGGCAGTTATTTAGATGACTATAAAGCCCGTAATGCGGTGGATTTAGCCAAACATTTAATGGTGGGCGCGGCGTATCAATCCCGGATTAACTTGCTGTTATCCCAAGGCGCGAGCATTCCGGTCACACTACTACGCTGGAAACCGCTGAATCGTTTTTAACCTCTACCGGACAATAGATACATCAAGTAGGGACTCAACTCCCTGCTTGATGCAGTCTTCTTCACTACCTCGTTAAATCGAAACCGCCTACCTTATTGCCAATCTAATCCCTTGAGTTATTGGCTCTGTTTGTGCCAATGCCGCTAAGCACTGTCGCTTCAGTGGCACGCCGTAAACCCATCCTTGGGGGCTCAACGGAAAAGTCCATTTTTCCGATGGCCACTGCCGCGACAATGCCCGCCTGCAATCAATCGAATACATGCTGCCTAATTTAAGAATGGGCTGCGAGGCAAACTTTGATAGGACATATCCCTTCCCCAAAACTCTACATACACCACATGATTTGTGAATAAAGTTTTTTGTCATTCAAAAGTATCGTTTTGTGCATTATTTCAAATAATACTTTCAATCAAGTCTTAATATTCAATATCTTATAAACAATTCGCCAAACAAAATACGTAGTAATACAGATGCATACTTTCTACCCAGAATGATATTCACCATCGTGTAAATATTCTTATAAATCATTGGCTTGCTAGTCTACTCACCAAGTAATTGAAGGTAAGATTATGCGCGTTATATAAGTGTAAAATATCTATGAGCATAGAAGGTCAAGGTTCAGTTGACGCCATTGGAATAGATCAAGAAGGTGTCGTGGTGCTAACCCTCTCAGATCATTTGGAATGGGATGACGGGCATCTATTTCTACACAGGAAAAGATTAATACCGACTTGGCTTTCTTGGAGTCTGGTGAAATATTTGAAACCAATCCAGATTCAAAGGGTAAAGAATTTAAAATTAATATTCTATGCAAGTATGAGCCTACTGCTTCTGCAATGTGGTTCATATCACAATGCACAGATATCATTAATCAAGCGGGGTTTGGTTATGAGGTGAACACTTAACAAGGCCTAGCATTGCGTCTTTCAAACTTAACATTTGCTCGCTGTTGGCGGCGTTAAACAACTTGGCGGGCCACTGTCGTAACTTTGACGTAAGGTTGTCATAACTAAAATCAAGAGTTTCGGATGATGATTAGCCTCTAGCAATCATTATTAGGAACTAGAAAATGGAACAGATGATAAACAAAGACTTAGTTAAGAAGCTTCGAAACGAACGTTCTTGGTCACAAGATCAACTTGCCACAATCTCAGGACTGAGCATTCGTACTATTCAGAGAATAGAAAGCGAAGGCACAAGCTCTTTAGAATCAAAAAGAGCGTTAGCGGCAGCTTTTGATATTAACGTTAGCAATCTAGATATTAATACCACCGCAGCTGGCACTTTGGCATCCATTCATCGTGGTCGTAAGTTTGGGTTAGCGGGTGCCACCTTGGGTCTTTTAAGCGCCTATATTGGAATATCTATATCTTTTGCCTCAGGGCATATTACGTCGGGTGAAGCAGGAATATATTATGGAGGTCTTGGTGCGTTCTATGGTATTTGCTGTGCCGTCATTGCTGTACTTTCTAAAAGATATCATACAAATGCTGCTTTATAGGACGCTCTCAGCAGTTGCTGGCGGTGGTAGTTAATGCGCAAGTGCTGACCTTACCGCAAATTATTGTCTCTTTCTCAGCCTAGTTATCAACTATCTTCATCTAAGCCGATACTCAAATGGTATTGGTTTTTTTTGCTGTGCTCCTCTATTTTCTGACTGCAACTCTTACCGAAGCTTAGGTAAAAATTGCCTATTCCACGCTTAGCACATTCGTATCCGCTTAAAACCAACTCTTTAAATTTTATTTAAAATCAACATCTTAACTAAAGCAAACAAAGTTGGCATTATGTTCGCAATCTAGAAATAACCATTAGCCGTTACCTTACAAATGACACAAACGGTCATGCGAAGGATTAAGACAAGGGCAGGAGGTTCATATGTTAGGTTGGACATTAGTATTTCTGGTTGTTGCTGTTATTGCAGGCCTATTAGGATTTACTGGGATAGCTGGCGCAGCGGCGGGCATAGCGAAAATCATTTTCTTAATCTTTATTGTGTTATTAGTGATTTCCCTGCTGGTTAATGCCTTTAGAGGCAAGTCACCGCGACTTTAATTTTTTTAGAAAAGGAGATGTATATGAAACCATTTACTCTGATGACAAGCGCCTCACTGGCATTATTGCTCGCTTTAGGTTTAACCGCCTGTAGTGATAACAAAGCCGAAGATGCCGGCGAAAAAATTGATGAAGTGATGACTGATGCAGGTAATGCCATTGAAGATGCCTGTGAAGAAGTTAAAGAAGGCGTTAAGGCTAAAGATACTAAGTGCTAATCTGACACTTTAACCTAACTTGAGGGTGGCAATAGACATATCTACTGCCACCCTTTTGAGTTAGCACCTGATTTAAACTTGAGTTAGAACCTGATTTCAACGACGCGATTCACCGATTCAGTCAGCCGCTCAACATGCAGCGGTTAAATCAAAAAACAGCATTGGAGGGCGCGTATGCTAAGCAAAATCCACATCAAATATTTCTACTTTATGGGCGCCGTGTTACTCGCCTATTTTGCAGTAACGGGCACGTCTCCCCTGCTCACCTTTATTTGGGCTTGGACAAGCCTGTCGCTATTTTTAGTCGGTTCAGCCTACTGGTTTAATCTCGCCAGCATTTTTAGAAAGCGCCAAGATGGCACTATCCCTTGGTATATTCGCTGGGGCTTTATTCCGTTTTTATTGGGCAGTCGGCTGTATAATCATTGGGCCAGAAAACGCGACTCTGTGCCGTCGATGCAAAAGATAGATGAGCAGTTGTATCTCGGCTGCCGATTATTTTCTGCGGATCTGCAGAAAATCAAAGCCAATAAGATCACCGCAATTCTTGATGTGACCGCCGAATTTGATGGCTTAGATTGGTCGCAGTTTGAAGATCATATCGAGTATTTAAACATTCCCATCCTCGACCATAGCGTGCCGACCAGCGCCCAGCTCAATCAAGCCGTTAACTGGTTGCATCGCCAAGTGCGCGCCAATAAACAGGTGCTGATCCACTGTGCTATGGGGCGTGGTCGTTCAGTACTGGTGCTCGCCGCCTATTTAGTCTGTAAAGATAAACAGCGTAACTTCGCCGAAGTATTACAACAAATTAAGCAAGTCCGCAAAACCGCCGGCTTAAACAAATGGCAATTACGTGCCCTTGAACACATGCTCAAGCAAGGCAAAATCAACATCCATAAAGTGGCGTGGATTATCGCTAACCCTGTCTCCGGCGGCGGCAAATGGCAACAATATGGCGAGCAAATCCAAGATGAACTAAAAGCCTATTTTGACCTAACGTTAAAACTCACTACCGAAAAGATCACCGCAAACACCTTCGCCAAAAAAGCCCGTAGTAGCGGCGCAGATATCATTATTGCCTGTGGTGGCGATGGCACAGTGACAGAGGTGGCATCGGAAATAGTGAACACTGATATCGCCTTAGGGATCATTCCGTTAGGCACGACTAACGCCCTCAGCCACGCGCTATTTGGTTTAGGCAGTAAGCTCATTCCTGTCTCTCAGGCGCTGGACAATATTATCCAAGGGCATTACCAAGCCATTGATACAGCTCGTTGTAATGAACAATTAGTCTTGTTACTTGTGGGGATTGGCTTTGAACAGCAGATGATTGAATCTGCCAACCGTGAACGTAAAAATGCCCTCGGCCAGTTTGCCTACCTCGATGGTTTATGGCGCGCCGTCAATGCCGATATCACTTTAACCATACAGCTCAGCTTAGATGATGCCGAGCCCACAACATTGACCACCCATAGCCTCATTGTTGCCAATGCCGCCCCGTTTACCAGCGTATTAGCGCAGGGCGATGGCGAGCCAAACATGACAGATGGCCTGCTCGATATTACCTGGCTAGATTCGGGAGATGAACCTAAGGAGCAGCTCCTTAGCCTGGCCGAATTAGCCATTGCTGGATGGGTAAAAGAAGGTAATAAAGACACAGATGCAAAACAACCTAGTGCGCCTTCTACCGCGACCAAAGTCCACCACGCCCATGCGAAAAAAGTGAGCATTAGCAGTCAGCCCAAGTGTAAATATGTGATTGATGGCGAAATCTTTGAACCCGCAGATCTCACCATTGAAGTCCAACCCGCATCCCTTAAGGTGTTTGTGCCTTATCAGGAAATAACTGAAGAGGATGGGTGATACATCTTGCTGGCACGCTTGAGTCATTACTAGGAACGACTTCCCATAAGCATTCTTCCTGCACTAAACAACCCGACATATTTTCAATATAGCTTTCAGGTAACACTTGCTTTTTAAGGGTTGGCAGAACGGTTTTTACGTAATTTTCATGAGCTGGGTTCGACGCCCAGCGCGTCATAACGATGAAGTAGTCACTCTGTTTTAGACTGCGGGCGACACAACCGCCAAGCATGCCGTCTGCTTGTCCAAGATGGGCGTTCCAAATCGTTCGTTGGTCACTTAAAAAACGTTCGACATCTTGCACTCCTCGGCAATAAGCCAACCGAATGACATTGTCATTTTGATCTGCAGGATGATGAGTTAGCGAAGGGATACTCAGTATATTTTCAAAATAATGGACATCACACTGTTTATAAGTTGTTTGCTGACCACTTTTGGAGAACAGCTCGTCGTGAACTGACCCCATGAAAGCCGTAACATCCTCGAGTGATTGCCATACGCCCACAATAATCGCCTGCCTTTCGGGTTGACTCCAACCACCGAACTGGCCTCTAAAACCTACGCAGTTGCTCAACGCTTTCCATATCTGTTGGCTTTGAGAGAAATCTTGCTCTTGTTCATTTCCAACCTGACAAGTAATCAACTTTACTATCGTCAAATCTCGCTCCTAACGCTGCAAACAGTGGCCTAGCGTAGTGAAATCCAATTCCAAAGAGCCGATGCCACTTGGCTTAAACCTCCTTGCTAGCAACCACATCAACGGTATGCTTAAGATGGCTAAAGCCACAGGATAAAGCTCAATGAGATGTTAAACTCACTCACATCTGCGGCTTTTGAACGCAAAAAACTATTCCACCGTCGATTCACCCGCTTCGACTTGCTGCTCGTACTTGCTGAGCTTGTTGTAGAGAGTTTTCACGCTGATCCCCAGCTGCTCGGCGGTATCGGTTTTATTACCTTGAGTGGTTTCTAGCGCTTGATAAATGGCGATTTTTTCTAAGTCATCTAAACGCATGCCCTGCGGGATAACGACTTGGTCATCGCCAGAAGCACCCATTTCACTTGCCTGTGGCAACTGTAAATGGCTGGGTAAAATCTCTTGGTCTGCCAAAATATAGGCTCGCTCAATGGCATGCTTTAATTCACGCACATTACCCGACCAAGGGTACGCAGCGATCATCTGCGCACTGTCGTCAGCGAGGCTTTTATTCTGCTTTTCTGCCACGTTACGATAGGCAAGAAAATGCTGCGCCAACCCAAGAATATCATCGCCACGTTCCCTTAATGGCGGAACGCGGATAGGGAACTGGGCCAAACGGAAATATAAATCCTCGCGAAATTGCCCAGCCTCGATTGCCGCGATGGGATCACGATTGGTGGCCGCTACAATCCGCACATTGGCGAGTTGCACTTTGGCACCGCCAACGGGGCGATATTCACTATTTTCAAGCACTCTGAGTAACTTCACTTGATGCTCAATTGGCATTTCGGTGACTTCATCGAGAAATAAGGTTCCGCCTTCTGCCTGCTCAAATACGCCTTTGTGATCGCGATGAGCGCCAGTGAACGCGCCTTTTACATGGCCAAACAACTCACTATCGACCAATTCAGGGCTTAAGGCGCCGCAGTTAATCGCGATAAAAGGCTCGTTCAGCCTAGGGCTGGCAAGATGTATGGTATTGGCGACCAGCTCTTTCCCCGCCCCGCTCTCACCAATGATCAGCACATTACTGTCGGTCGCAGAGACGCGGCGAATCGTGCGATACAGCTTATGCATCGCAGCAGAGGAACCGACAAGTAAACCATATTGGTCTAGCTCGCTGGAAAAAGGCCGAGGCCGAATTGGGGATGACACTAGATACTGGGCAAAATCGGCGAAAATATCGCTGATTAACGTCATGTCGTAGGGTTTGCGAAAATGATAACCGGCAAAATGCGACATTAACTGATCAAGATTGGGGCTCGGCTGGCCGTCGGAGAGAAAAATAAACTCGATATTGGACAGAGCTACATTGTCCAGTAGCCCGAGATAATCCTCACGGCTAAGGCTGGACAGCTCAATGATGGCAACATCGACGTGATTCACCTCAAGCTGTTCTATCCAAGGTAAATCATCGACACTGCGTAGCTTATTAAAGTCGGCAGCGCCGGCGAGTTCTAAGATGGCTTGTTCGGCGTTTACATCCTGCAGGTGATAAAAAAGTGTCAATCGAGCCATGCTATCCCACTCCCTGTGTATAAAGGGCTACTGTATGTCAGTCGTGAAATTTTAACAACAGCAGCGGTAATAGTTGCCGATATTCCAAGAGGATGGCGTAATGAACCGAGAATATCAGTCTAAAAATCAGTCTGTTAACATACCATTAAAAATGAGAACAAAATATGCATGGTAGCTGAACGAAACGCAATTAGTTAATGCAAACCGTTAAACAGGACTGTGCCGAACACTGGCATTAGGAGGCCCATAATGAAGTCTAATGTTGTGCAACATCAGACTGATATCCGCGCCGATATCAGTTTGATTGATGAAATAATAAAGCTCAATCAAGAGGGGCTAACATTTTACAACCAAGCGATGACGTACGTCGAAGACTATAACCTTAAGCGAATTTTTTCGACTAAAGCGAATATCCACCAGCGAATGTTGAGGCGATTTGAGCAGCTGCGCCCTTTGTCTAGCGAGCCGCTTCATGGCCTGAGTCATACGATACCTGTCACTTACACTCAAGCGACAAAGTTGCTGCATCAGTGCCATATATCGCAGGCGATGGCCGCACTTGTCGTTATAGAGCAGCAAGTGTTAACCCAGATGAAGCAAGCAGTAAGGCAAGCACATCAGCCACAACTTGCCAATCAGCTCGCAGAAGGCGCCGCTTGGCTGCAAATCAGTTGCGATGGTATGAGTTCGCTCAATCCCGGTTAATCCTTTACACCTGTTTACACCTGTTTACATCAGTTTGCATTAGTGCGCATCGGTATGAGCCTCTTTACCTGGCAATATCCAGCTTTAACGCACCGCGCGACTCCACACACTATTCCGCACACATTCGTGCGGTTTTTTATGCTTTAAAGATGACTTCGCTTGCCAGAAAAAATTACATTTTGTCGGTAAAAAAGACCGACTTAAGCAAAACAACCCTTCCATTAAAACATCAAAAATATCAATAAAACACCTTAAAATCAACCACTTAACAATGTTGGCACGATTCACGCAATATATAACATCGAGAAAACAACGGAGGATATGATTATGAAAACCACAACAGCATCAGTACTAGCGACCTTACTTGTCGGTTCAATCAGTTTAAATGTCGCAGCAGCTCAAGATTGGAAGGACGGGGCTAAGGATGCGTGGATCGATGGTAAAGCTGAAACTACTTTACTGCTCAATACCAATCTCAATTCCTTTGACATTATAACGGATGTCAAAGAGGGAAACGTGACGTTAACGGGTAAAGTGGAAAGCAGTGTCGATAAAGCCCTTGCCACTGAACTGATCAAAAGTTTAGACGGCGTAAAAGATGTCGATAATCAACTCATTGTGATGAATGAGAAAGAAGGCACCAGTGAAGTTGTTGCTACTTTGACCGATTCTAAGGTTGCCACAGTCGTCAAAACCCGTTTACTGTTTTCAACCGATGTTTCCGGCACTCAGATTAATGTGGATGTCGCTAATGGTATCGTCACCTTAAAAGGTGAAGTTGCTAGCGATGCCGAACGTCAGTTAGCGCTGAAAATTGCCGAGAATACCGACGATGTGAAAAAAGTTGTCGATAAAATCAAAGTCGTTAAAAAAGCCTCTTAACGCAAGCTAAAGCTGCACTTTCTGAAACTAGCTTTCAAAAGTAGCGCTTTAACAGTAGTAGCACTTTAACAGTCAGAGTTAAGTACCAGGCGTTAATCTTGCCTCAACTTTTGAACTCGATTGATAAGAAAGAGTAATAACAAAAAACCAGCCTAGGCTGGTTTTTTTATGTCCATTATTTCACTCAATCAAGCAAGGTTTTCTAGGCCACGTAGATAAGACTAGGTTTGAGAAAACGAAATCAAGGTAGGAAAATTGAACGACATCAGGCTAATGCTGGAAGCGATAGTACCTTAAGCGATAACATCTTAAGCGATAGTGCCTGAAACTATATTTTCAGAAACAATCATGCCTAAAACAATCATGCCTGAAGTCGCGTTAAAATGCGGGCTCAGCGCTGGCTTCAAAGCCAAACTGGAACTCATAAAAATGCTGACCATTTTCGATACTGATGGCCATAGTGCCCGTTAAGCCCTGCAACTCGCCCGCACCGGAATGGGGAACCACTTCTAAGATCAAACGGTTTTGTCCATCGGTCATAATGCCAAAATGTTGCAGCACGAAACTCCCCTGCTTACCACACACCTTGCCAACCACTTGCTCAATCGCTACATAGCCAGCCGAGCCTTTGACTGACGTCATTGCACTGAGCATTTCCCCTTGGCTACGGCCCTCAAGCTCGCCATAAAAGGTTTTATCTAAACCCATACGACCTAACGTTACGCCGCCCACACCCGTAGCATAGGTGCTATCAGGGGTGAGCTTAACATCAAATTTCCCAGTGATTTTGCTAACTTGCATGACACTCTCCTTGTCAAAACGTTATGCCAAGTCTATCTACCCGAGAATGCTTGCCGCTGCGGCAAGCATCACACACGGAACGAAAAATAACTTAGCACAAGCCTGCACAGATCCATAATGCATTTACTCACGACCCGTTGCGCACGACTACTCACTACTGATTTATGTTAATGATGCCAGTTTCGCTCACTGCCACTTCTGTGGTTTTGACGATTTCAGGGCTTTCAGACATAGGTTGGTCAGGCGCTCTATCGCGATAAGTCACGGCAATTTTGAATGGAGCTTCGAAGGAATAAACAGGTTCAATACTGTCCACCTCAATGCGATCGCCTAGCACGACGCTGCCTAAATGCTTCAAATTATTGTGTTCAAAATCGAGGCTAAACAAACCAAGATACCAAAATACCCCCGAACCTTGGGTCGTCACAATAAACGGCGCCACAAAGGGCATA
Source organism: Shewanella sp. 1180_01 (assembly GCF_052850535.1). NCBI lineage: Bacteria > Pseudomonadati > Pseudomonadota > Gammaproteobacteria > Alteromonadales > Shewanellaceae > Shewanella > Shewanella sp. 1180_01. Next base: position 224,012 of record NZ_VXCT01000001.1, on the reverse strand, counting down.
GTCTGCAGTTTAGGATCATCTTGAATGGGCGCGTTACTCTGGGTATCAGGCTCTAGAGCGGGATCGAAATTTAACGGGGTAATGCGTAAATAATCCAGTAATGCTCGGCCTTTTACCTCGCCATCTTGATAATCGCCCATCGCAAATTCCGTTTGCTTGATCTTAATAAAATGGGTCAAGGCAACCGATTTACCGCCCTCTGGCAGGGTAATTTCAAACGGGTTAGCGGTATTTAAGCTAAAGAGTTTAAGCATCACTTCCGATGCATTCGCCACCGGTTTAACCTCAAGTGGTGTCACCACTTCGACCTCATTGGCCTGTGCCTGCGCTTTTTCCTGTGCCATGGCCTCATCGTATTGCATAACTTGGCCATCTTCCATCACCATATAAATATCATCATTGGTCATGTTGAAACGGTAAATACCCGCGGCAAGTATGGCGAATATCACTAAGGTGCCCGCTAGGGTTAACTTTACAAACGTACTCATTTTCTCTCCCCAATCGCGCGCTTTGTGCGCTGCTTTTCTAACACTGATCAACTTCAAATCAATGTCGGAGCAGTATTACAGATACTGAGTTAAAGCGGAGTGGGTAAAGTGTAAAAAAGTGACGCTATTTTGAAATTTGTCAGGCTAAGTTCAGCAACATGTCCTTTACTCGGTGAATATTATGGGCCGAGTAAATACTCAGCCCAACACTTAGCTACTTCTCGTTTTTCCACAAGGCTGGAGTTTGACTCGGTTGCCAATTACTTTGGGAGAAATGGGCTTGCACTAAGGAATAGATTTTATCTTGATACGAGACAAAATCAGGCTGCTGATAATCATGCTGATCCTGCCAAGCAGGGGCATAGTTATCTAGCGTGTCGAAACGGTATCCTTGGCGCTGCGCCTCTTCCACGAAGCGTTTAATTTTAGGCAAATTGATGGTCGCACCTTGACCACGGTGCGCATTCTCAAACAGGAAGTCGTGGGTCAAGATCACCACTTTACCGTCGTGCAAACCATCGCTGCAGTCTAAGTTTTGCGTGCGACTGTTGAGAGGGTTCATTGTGGTGCCCGCACAGGTGTTGATCACTTGATTGATTTTATCCACCAGCTCAACCCCATCGGCCATAGATTCAGCAGGAAAAGCCACGCCCCAATCCTCTGGCCCCCAATCAAAGTCCCAACCAAATATTTTATAATCACTCTCGGCGAGCATGTTTTGAATTTGCACCGCAACTTGCGAACTGTTGGTCGAGGTTTCTGCGGTACAAGCAAAAGCAGGATCCCAAGGCGGCACAGTATCGGATGTCGCACACAAGCCGTCGCCTTTGAGTTTACTGGTCACTCGCCAACCATTGGTGTAAGGCAAACGTGCCAACTTAGTCATCTTGTTATTGGGATAACTGGCGGCATTAGGAATAAGCTCAACCACTTTGGCCGTGTTCGTCACAAAATAGGTGAAATCGGTGGCCGCATCTTGATAGGATTTTACGGGCCAGAGTCCAACTTGATTACAATATGCCGCCCCAGATTGCACGCCATCAGTGCAGTTATGCAGCATATGATCGTAACTGTGGTTTGCCAGAATATGACCATCGTCTAGCAAGCGTTGTAGGGCGAACGCCGCTAACGCCTCGTTTTCATCCCCTTCGCCATACATATGAAATGCATTGATAAAGAAGGTCGCCTTGATATTGGCATCCTTTAGCGCATCCAATACCCCTAAAGTCGCGTCAATTGGACCATCATCAAAGGTGAGGTAAATGGTTTTATCGCTGGCGTGGGCAAGACTTACGCTCGCTAAACAGAGTCCAACTGCGGCGGCTATCGATTTCAGTTTCATGATCTCATCCTATAGATAATGTTTGAGGCTAATGATTAAAAAGCAATGAGTTAACGCCCATGCATCTCAATTCGCACACAGTCTCGCACTCATTCGCTCGGCTTATCTATAGTGAGTAATCTAGCCAGCGTTAGTTATACCATCCTAGCAACAAGCCATACTTTTCTACGCTAAGTCGTTAAATCGTTAAATCGTTAAATCGTTAAATCGTTAAATCGTTAAATCGTTAAATCGTTAAATCGTCCATCAGCATTCAAGTTGAAATCACCGCCGCCCTCGCGTTAAACACAATAGAAAAATACCAATCCTAGTGTGAAAAGTACCGCATCAACAATTCGATAACAGGTAAGTTAACTGGAGAAAAAACAACACTAAAGCACTACAGGGACGCTATAACATGTCAGAAGGTCAACTATTTAAGAGCTCTTTGCTCGCATTGTGTATCGCTAACGTCTTATTCGGGATGAGCTCAACCGCAGTCGCGGCGGAGCAACAAGAGGCAACGGCAGAAAATATGGAGGTGATCCAAGTCCGCGGCATACGTCGCTCGATTGAAGCCTCGATGAATACCAAACGCTTCGCCGACTCCACGGTCGATGCCATCACCTCGGAAGACATAGGTAAGTTTCCCGATAAAAACATCGGTGATGCACTGCAGCGAATTTCAGGAGTCACAGTCGATAGGCAATACGGCGAAGTAAGCGGCGTCACTATTCGCGGTACTGCGCCAGAGCAGAGCCGTATTTTGCTGAACGGTCAAACCGTTGCTAGCACCTCTTGGTATGATCTTGGCCCCGCCACTCGTACCTTCAATATGGAATTATTGTCGGCCGAGCAAGTTAGTGCGGTTGAAGTGCACAAAACCCCGACCGCGAGACTTGAAGAAGGTGCGCTGGGCGGTACTGTTGATCTCAAAACCCGCAAGCCCTTAGATCTCGATGCCCACACCTATCAAGTCGCTGGCGAGCTGAGCCAAAGCAGCCTGTACGATGAAACAGACCCGAGTGGCTCTTTCCTTGGGAGCTGGAAAAATGACGACGAAAAGTTCGGTATTTTAGGCGCCTATTCAGTAGAAAAAATTACCAGCGGCCGCCAAGTACTGGAATCTCTCAGTGGTTATTATGAATACTTCGCCGCCGATCCTGCGCAAAATCAAGAATCTACCGTTGGTGCTTGGGGCATTGGCTCGCAGGCCTTTAGAGCCGAACGTGAACGGACCAGCGCCCAAGTCACACTGCAATTTGCACCAACTGACAATACCGAGTTCACCTTAGATTACTTTAATTTTGAACTCGATATCCCCCACGTAAACCACAACTTCTTAACCGTTGGCGCGCGCGGTTCAGGCTCCACCAACGTAGTGAACAATGCCCAAGGCGGCACGGCATCGGCAACGATTCTGCCGGCGTATGCGTCGATTATTTATAACCCTGTGGTGCGCCACGCGGTCAATATGAAATCTGACGTACTCAACTTAACCGGAAAATACGTCGGGGACAGTTTTACGATTAGCGGCGTCATTGGCCAGTCGACCTCAGATGGCGGCACCCAAGGCGGCTCATCTTCTTGGTGGATCCCAGCGACGGATCAAGGCGGTAAAATTGGCGACCCCGCCTTCCCTAACGGTCAAGGCAGCGTCGATGGTGGCTTTAGTTACGATGCCACCGGTCCCTACCAAGTGGTGCTGACGAGTTTAGATGCTAACGATGCTAGCCAGTTCAAGCACGCTCAAGAGGCGAACTACGAAACCACAGTGCAAGATCATAAAGTGACCTACGCACAGACCGATTTCGAATATCAACTCGACCATGATTTTATTAACAAAATTGCGGTCGGGATTAAGTACAACACCAGTGATTTCGAGCGTAATGCCTTCAACCGTAACCCCGCAGAAATCTTAGGTTTCGTGCCTAATGGCAACCTCGCTAACTGGAGTGATGGCGTATTGTCCGGGCTACATTCCCAGAGTGGCGGCAATGTGCTCGACTCCTATGCCAAGTTAGATGAAGACAAATGGTGGGCCTTTATCAGCGAGAAATACGCCAATGGCGAGTTAGTGGAAGTCGCCGATCTCGGTAACACCTTCACTGTCGAAGAGGATATGTTGGCCTTGTACGCCCAAGCGGATTTCAGCGGCGAATTCTACCGTGGTAACTTTGGTTTGCGTTACGTTAACACAGACCAAACCTCAACCGGTTTTGCCGATGGCAAGCCCTACAATGAATCCGTCAATTACGATAATTGGCTACCGAGTATCAACGTCGCCTTTGATCTGCAAGAAGATTTAATCCTACGTGCTTCGGCCTCTTCCGTGATGGCGCGTAACAACTACAGCGACCTCAAACCTGGCTTAGCCATAGCTAAAAACTTTGGTACTGCGACCGGCGGTAATCCAAATTTGAAACCCTATAAGGCAAATCAAGCCGACCTTGGCATCGAATGGTACTTCACTGAATCTTCTATGTTGTCGGCGGCTTTGTTCTACAAAGATATTGATAACGTAGTGTTTGTCACTGAGTCGACGCAATATATCGAAGGTTGCGGCGCGTCAGAATCCGAGTGGGATAAATGCCGTGTCACAGCCCCAGCCAACGGCGGCAGCGGCTCAGTGACTGGGCTTGAAATCCAGCTGCAGCATAACTTTGAAAGCGGTTTTGGCTTCTTGACCAACTACACCTATGTTGACAGTAAAAGCACTCGCCCCGATGGCACTGAACAAATGATTGAAGGCGTGTCAGAAAACTCCTTCAACGGCTCACTCTTCTACGAAGATGATCTGTTCAGCGCCCGTATCGCCTATAACTGGCGTTCAGAATACTTAGGCGTGGGTAACATTCAAAACGTGTTAAACGACAGCTATCAACAAGTCGATGCCTCGATTATTTGGCATGCGATGGAGAACTTAGATGTTTCACTCGAAGGGGTTAACTTAACCAATGAAGTGGTGCAATCCTATGATGTTAAATACGGATTAACGCAAAACACCATCGAATTTGGTTCGCGTTATTTCGTCGGTGCCAGCTACAAATTTTAAACTTGAGTCACACCATAGCCGACCTTAGGGTCGGCTTTTTGCGTTGATAATGCAGCGGGGATAAGCCATGAAAGCGAAGCAAGCAATCAGAAAAATCATTATCTTAGGTGGCGGAACCGCAGGTTGGATGGCCGCGGCCGCCCTCGCGAATAACCCCGTATTTGCCGCCATTGAACTCTGTTTAGTGGAATCGGACAATATAGGCACTATCGGCGTTGGCGAAGGCTCGACGCCACACCTAAAACGCTTTATGGACAACTTAGGCATCAGCGAAAAAGATTGGATGGAGCAATGCCACGCCAGCTATAAAACCGGCATCGACTTTATCAATTGGAATGGTGACGGCCAGCAATATTTCCACCCCTTCTATTTTCAAATGGATGTAAAACCCGCCGAAGTCTTTTTTATCAACGCCAATGCAAGACGCCGAGGGCATGGCAATGCCGTTAAACCTGATGCGTTTTTCTCTAGCGGCGTACTGGCCAAACACAATCTCAGCCCAAGGCCGAATAAAACACTGCCCTGCACCAACGAATACGGCTATCACTTCGATGCCACTGAGCTGGCCAACTACTTAAAAGATTATGCCTGCCAACGCGGCGTACGGCAGATCATTGCTGATGTGGTCGAGGTTTCAACCTCCCAACACCAGCAGATTGAGACGCTGATCCTGGCAAATGGCGAACGACTGAGCGCCGACTTTTTCATCGATGCCAGCGGTTTTAGCGCTAAGTTAATTCATAAAGCCCTAGGCGTGCCCTTTCAATCCTTCGCCGATGAGTTACTCAACGACAGCGCCGTCACTGTTCCTGTTCCTGCATTAATGGACTCCACTCAAACGCAGCAGGCAAAGTACCATACCCGCGCCACAGCGCTCAGTGCGGGCTGGCTATGGCAAATCCCCCTCACCCACAGGCTTGGCAATGGCTATGTGTATAGCAGTCGCTACCTCAGTGCCAATGCCGCAGTCAAGGAATTGTTGCACAGTGTTAATCTGCCTGAATCGACCCAAGTGCGGTTTCTCAAGCTGCGGGTTGGCGTCAGTGACAAGGCTTGGCACAACAATGTGTTGGCGATTGGGCTTGCGCAAAGTTTTATCGAACCGCTCGAAGCCACGTCGATCATGATGACCCAATTCACCCTTGAAAGATTTATGTCGTTATTCGAGCGTTATCAGTTAAATAAGCAGGCAGAAACCTTAAGTAGACAAACACTGAATCAGGCGGTGATGCAGTTAGTGCTCGGCATAAAGGATTATATTCAGGCCCATTATGTCACCAGCCAGCGCAGCGAAGCCTATTGGGTCGCAGCGAGAAAAGTCGCCATTTCCCAAAGGCTGACGCAACTGTTGCAAGCTTGGTATCAAGGGGATGACTTTGATCTGCTGCTTTACCAATACGACCAGCAGCTCGCCTACTTTCGCCCCTCTTGGTATGCACTGTTAGCGGGAATGGATTACCGCGACGCCAAACTCAAGCGCCCATTTGAGCCGATTTCAGCGGAGATCACGGCGCAAGCGATAAGCTACTGCCAAACCTTAGTGGAGCAGTATTTTCAGCCTAAGTATTCGTGATAGTAAGGGGTTAAATCGCTCTTTGTTTACTGCTAAACCGCTGACGAAAGCGACTCGGCGTGACGCCTTTAAATTGAATAAAGCGTCGATTGAAATTAGATAAATTATTGAAACCACACTGATCGCTGATGGTTGAAATCGGGCTCTGGTTCGAGAGTAATAACTTGCACGCCTTAGCGATCCTGAGTTGATTGATAAACTCAGTTAAGGTTTTCTCGGTGCGTTTTTTAAAGAAGCGATGGAAATGGTTGGTGCTCATGTGCGCCAACTTTGCCAAATCCTGTGCCGACAAGGCCTGAGTGTAATTGTCATAAATATGCTCGATCACTTTATCGAGCTTTTTCACGGTAAAGTCGAGTTTACTGCCGTGGGTGAACAAGGTGCTCGATAAGAGTACTTGCTGACTATCCTGTTGTAATAACGCTAATAATTCCAATAACAATATATAGCGTTTAAAGGGATTGGCCGTCTCCATCGCGATAAACACGCTATGGGCTTTGCGTGCCGTTTCCTCACTAAACAACACCCCCCGTTTGGCATGGGTCAACAGTGAATGCAAGGACGCTAACTCGCGCTGCTCATTCACAATTTGGTGTAGCCAGGCTGCGGGAATTTGTGCCACATACACGACTTCCTTCACTCGACTTTTCGAAGCGGAGCCCATCAAAACGGGCTCTTTCAAACCGACCGCAGTTGAAGTGCCGCCTTTCAAACAATCATCCTTTGAAACCTCCTCAGTTAAAACATCAAGGTTAGCCTCGGATTGCCAGCCGTGGGGCATGTCTGGGCCGATGATCACTAAATCATAATCGCCATAGCGGGCAATATGATCGCCCACATAACGCATTCCATAACTGTTGAGGGTTAAGCAGATTTCATACTCGGGGTGATAATGCCAGTTGAGATCCATGTGCTCCCATTCATAACGAAAGTAACGCCAAGAACTGTTTTCATCGGGGATCACTTTTTCACACAGAGGTTTCATCCATTAAACTCCAGTTACTCATTCCTTTACCTTAGCTTCAATCAGCCCTTACAGATCAACGCCATTCACTCAAGCTAGTCGTTATGCCATCCTGTTAAATTATTCAATCACTTAGACCTTATTTTTAAATGCCAGCCTTAACCTATCAGCTCGGCGAAATCGCTGTGCCTCGCGCACTATTGTCTATAGCAAGTCAGCCCTACAGTGATACTCAACTCCGTTACTCTAATACTATTATATCCAATGTTAATTAAAGGTAACTATTTTACAAGCAAACACTTTATCAGCAGATACTAAAACACGGTTTTACCTATGCCTATCCGCAGCAGCTAACTGCAACTCGTATCTATCACCATTATCTATCGCCAGTATTTACAAGTATCTACAGCCCGTATTAACTGCACCTGATGTAAATCAGCTAAATCAGCACGAACAGGATTTGCATATGTGAGAAAAGTATCGACAGAGGCACCATTCGTATCACCGCCATAGCGAACGTCAGTCCACAATGAATTTCACTTAATTCAATTGGCTAAGCACATGAAACACAAACTCATCATTCTGTTTGTCCTCTGTACTTTCTTTGTTATTTCCTTGATGACCAACAGTATGGGGCCGATTTTCCCTGCGTTAATTGACAGTTATGCTATCGGCCTGACGTTGGCGGGGTTATTTCCCTTTGCGTTTTTTATCGCCTACGGGGTGACATCGATTCCTGCGGGGATTTTGGTGGACAAGTACGGTGAAAAGCGAGTGATCATCTTAGCCTTTAGCCTAGCGTTTATCGGCGCTGTGACTTTTGTGTGTCTCCCTTCCTTTAGCATCGCCATGTTTAGCCTGTTTTGTATCGGCACTGGCATGAGCTTATTGCAGGTAGCAGTGAATCCCTTACTGCGCCAAGCCGCGGGGCCAGAGCATTTTGCCTTTTTCTCCGTACTGGCCCAACTTGCCTTTGGCGGCGCAGCGACCTTAGCGCCGCTGGTGTACCAGCATTTTGTCGCCTTAGATCAAGCCAGTGTTACATCAGCCAACTATGTGCAACAGCTATTGCCCGAGAACATGAGTTGGCTCGCCATGTACTGGTTATTTGCCGTGGTCGCACTCGCCATGGTGCTCTTTGCCAGCCTAGTGAAGATGCCCAAAGTGAATAAACTGGCAGATGAGTCGGCGGGTGCCCTGGAGACCCATTTACGCCTTTTCAAAGATAAAACCGTTTTGAAATTCTTCTTCGCTATCGCCGCCTACGTTGCGCTTGAGCAAGGGCTTGCTAACAGTATCTCAGTCTTTTTGCTGCAATATCATGGTCTTGATACCTTAAGTGTCGGCGCCAATGTGGTTAGCGATTTTTGGTTTTACATGACGCTCGGCTGCCTACTCGGTTTGCTGCTACTTAAACTTATCGACAGTCAGATCTTGCTGCTCAGTTTTTCCCTTAGTTCACTGGTTTGTTTTCTGGTGGCGATTTGGGGACCGAGCCAACTAACATTAATTTGTTTACCATTGGTCGGCTTTTTCATTTCTATCATGTGGTCGGTGATCTTCTCGCTGGCGCTTAATTCGCGCACTCAAGATCACGGATCATTCGCCGGCATTCTCTGCACTGGCATTATCGGCGGCGCGTTTATCTCGCCGCTCATCGGTATTATCAGTGAGCTGTCCGGCGAGTTACGGCTCGGGATGCTAGTGCTGTTAATCCCTATGGCTTACATAGGTTATGTGGCCCTAACGGCTCGTCCCTTGATTAAAAACACTACCCTCTTCTCAGCGAAAGCGGCATCAAAGGATGCCGTTCCTATGGCAACAAACAACACGAGAGGCAACAAGCTATTATGAGCGTCCTATGTTTAGATCTTGGGGGAACTAAACTGATGTTGGCACAGGTGGAAGGTAAAACCTTACTCGACACTTGGCGGTATCCCGTTCCCGCAGATGGCAATTTTGAACAATTATTAGATTTCCTCGTGACCTGTATCCACAGCCACCTCACGCCTGAAACCTGTGGTATTTCCATCGGGATACCCGGCATGGTGGATATGCACAGCGGCACTTTACTCGAAGTGCTCAACATCCCAGCACTAACGGCAACGCGGTTAGCCCAGCAACTGCAAAATACCTTTGAAATGGATGTTGTTGTGAATAACGACGCTAACCTCTTTGCCCTTGGCGAAGCTGTGCTCAACAGCAATCAAGACATGCTAGGGATTACCTTAGGCACAGGCGTAGGCGCTGGGGTGATTTTTAATGGTCAGTTGTATTCGGGTAAACATTGCGCCGCAGGAGAAATCGGCAGTTTGAGTTATCGCGATGGCATTATTGAGCACTACTGCTCGGGGCAATACTTCACCACTCATCATCACATGAGTGGCGAGCATTTGTACCAAAAAGCCTGTGAAGGTGACAGCCAAGCGCTACAAGCCTTCGCCCATTTTGGCGAACACTTGGCGCACATGATCGCCCAAACCTTACTGGTATACGATCCCAAAGATATCATCCTTGGCGGCTCAGTCAGCCAAAGCTTTCCCTTTTTTATTGAAGCGCTTAAACAGAAATTGCAAAGTTTAGTCTATGGCCCGCAACTGACAGACTTGACGATTTCAGCCAGCCAACATCACAATGCAGCCCTCATAGGTGCCGCGCAGTGGTTTTTACAACAACAGAAAATCAAGCGGTTTCAACTAACATCACAATGCTCCAGCAATTGATCGACGCAGCGCCGTGGTTTTTACAACAAAAGGACTCAGCTAAGTGAAAGGACAAATAACACAGAAAGGGAAAATAAAGTGGCAGAGGATTAAGACGGCCTTAGTCAGCGGCATAATGGCCGTGCTTCCCTTGGGGCCAGTGCTTTCAATACTTGCTATGCCATCAGTACAGGCCGCCAACGCCGTGCAGGAGGCAAATAATGTTGCGCTGAATCAATTGGCCGATAAACTCCAATTAAATTATCAGTTAACCGCTAGTTATCTTGAAACCTGTCCCACTAAAGAAGCCCAATGCTATCGCTCTGCCATTGAGCTGACCTTGCCCACTCAGTTATCCAACGACAAGTTATCTAACGAAGAGTTAAATCACGGCGACTGGCAAATTTATTTCAGCCAATTATCGCCCGTTTATTTCGTCGATGCGGGTGACTTTAGCATTGAGCATATCAATGGCGATTTACATAAAATCACTCCTAAAGCCAGCTTTAAGGGATTCGTCGCCAATCAAGTTTATCGTATTGAGTTTTATAGCAAAGGCAGCCAAATCACCCGTTCCGAGTTTATGCCAAACTTCTTTGTCGCTATGGGCGATAAGGCGCAGGTCATAAAGAGCACTCAAACAAGGCGCGATCCAGAAACAGGCTTAACCCAGCAAGACTACCTGGCGCCTTTTAATGCTGAAAAACAATTCTTACTGGCAAAAAACGATGCAACCCCCTTTGCCGATGGCCAGTATTTAGCCGAGCAATATCAAGCCTTAGCCGCAGACAAAGCACCTGACATTAGCGGCAAACTTATCCCCACACCACTTCATAGCCAAAGCCTAAACTCGGCGCCTTTATCCCTTGCTGAAGGTTATCGACTCGCGGCTGCAACTGTCGATTTTAAGGGCCGGCAGGCGGCGTTGGATTACCTCGATTCTTTAGGCTTTTCGGCCAAGGACAAAGGCACGCCGCTGTTATTGCAACTCGATACTCAAGCTCCTAAAGTCGCCAGCACTGAAGCCCATGATAGTGAAATTAAAAACAGCGAAGCCTATCGGTTAACCATAACGGCCGAGCAAATCAGTATTCGAGCGGGCAGTGAAGCGGGACTCTTCTATGGCCTACAGAGCCTAGCTGGGCTGATCAGTTTAAGTGACGATCAACTGGTCGCCATCGATATTCAAGACCAGCCTCGCTACGCCTTTCGCGGCCTGCACATCGATTTAGCCCGTAACTTCCACTCGCTCGATTTTATCAAACGCATTATTCCACAGCTCGCCGCCTATAAAATCAATAAGCTGCATTTGCACTTAGCCGACGATGAAGGCTGGCGTTTAGCCATACCCGGCTTACCCGAACTGACCGATGTGGGCGCAAAACGCTGTTTCGATTTAACCGAACAAACCTGTTTATTGCCACAACTGGGCAGCGGCATAGCGGACGTAAACCCCGTCGATGGCTACTTAACCGTGGCGCAATACCAAGAAATATTACAACTGGCTGATGCTCACCACATCGAAGTGATCCCTTCACTGGACATGCCGGGGCATTCACGCGCCGCAATAAAATCCATGGAGGCGCGTTATCACCATTACCTCGCCAAGGGAGACAAAGCTAAGGCGGAGGAGTTTTTACTGACTGAATTTACAGATAAAACCCAATATTCGTCGATTCAGTATTACCACGACAACACACTCAATGTGTGTCTGCCGAGCACCTATCACTTTATCGATACTGTGATTGATGAAGTTAAAAAGATGCACCAAGCCGTAGGCATTCCTTTAGTGCATTACCACATAGGCGCCGATGAAACCGCGGGCGCTTGGGTAGAATCCCCCGCGTGTATCGCAATGAAAAAACAAAAAGCCGATGAGTTAGCCGGACTGCATTCGCTCAATGGTTACTTTATCGAGCGAGTTGCGAACATGTTGGCAGAGAAAGGAATTATTGCCGCTGGTTGGAATGATGGCATGGGTGAAGTGCGCCCCGAAAACATGCCCGCCCAAGTGCAATCTAACGCTTGGTCGCTGATTTCGGATAACGGCCATCAAATCGCCCATAAGCAAGCAAATCTTGGCTGGAAGGTCGTTATCTCAACGCCAGAAGCCACCTATTTCGATTTCCCCTATGCTAGCCATCCAGATGAGCGCGGCAATCATTGGGCCTCGAGGGGAATAGACAGTTTTAAGGTGTTTAGCTTTATGCCCGACAACCTGCCCGCCCATGCCGAGCGCTGGCACAATAGCTTAAATCAGCCATTTGTGTCGGACGATAGCCACAGCCAGCTCAAACCGGGGCACAGTTTTTACGGCTTACAGGGGCATCTTTGGAGCGAAATGGTGCAATCGGACGAGCAAGCAGAGTACATGCTATTTCCGCGCATGGTCGCCCTCGCCGAACGGGCATGGCATAAGGCACCATGGGAATTAGCCTATGATTATCAAGGTAAAATCTATAGCCAACAGACTCAACATTTTGCCCGCCAACTCAATGGCCAAGCCGAGCAAGTCCTCAAACAGGATTGGCAAACCTTCGCTGCAGTTTACGCCAATAAAGTGCAACCTAAGTTAGCAAAAGCGGGAGTTTTCTATCGCATAGCACCGCCTGGAATACGTGTTGAACATCAGCAGTTAGTGCTCAATAGCTTATATCCCAATGCCGAGCTGGAATACCAACTCGACTCAGGACCTTGGCTAAGCTACCGTCAAGCTTTCAAGCTTAATGATGTCAAACACATCCGCGCTAGAGTCAAAGATGGCGCGCGTTACTCTCGCCCATCGACTTGGCAAAGCTCCCTCTAATCGTTCATCGCACAATATCGGCCATCACACGTGATGGCCGACGCGTTAACGCCCAACTGATGCCGCTGATATTTGTTTTTTGGAAACGCTCACGTTATTAATCTGAGATTGCGACTTTATGCTTGAAGCTCTCTAAAAAGTTAATTAATTATTTAAAATCAAATTGATACACAGCTACCTAACAGGATTAATTTATTACACCTCTCTTAGGTTGAATGAATTTTGCCTTAGCAGTCACACACGCGATATCAGCCACATAAAGTGAGGCTTCCAATTGGTACATTCCCATACGCTGGCTCACGATTCGGCCGACAATTTTAATGGCATCTCCCACCTTTATTGGCGCAACAAAACGCACAGTCATTTCAGCTGTTAATGCTTTTATGCCCTGCATAAACAAACAATGGGTCATAGCGGCATCCACTAAGGAACTGGCAACGCCTCCATGTAGTAGGTTGTTATAGCCCTGAAGCTGGCGATTGACCTTATGATAACCCACAACCTGATCCTTACCGTCAGCAAAAAACTTACACTGCAAAGACAAAGGGTTTTGAGTCGCGTCGCCACAGACAAGGCATTGGCTGTGGCTTTGTTTACAATCTTGATAACTGTTCACGCTGCACCTATTTATTGATGGATGTAAATGGTTTTAAAATCCATCTTTAATGCTGTTCTTCACTAAAAACGTGCATTAACCATTTGATAAGTTTTATAGCCACCACTGAGGTTGCGTACCTTAAAACCATGTTGCACTAACATCCGATAAGCGACATGCCCGCGCAGACCCACTTGGCAAAATACGAGCAGTTCTTTGTCTTTAGGAAGTTCATTGAGCCTGTCTCTCAGTACTGGCAACGGAATATTAATCGCACCAGCAATGGCACCCACTGCCGTTAGCTCGCTCGGGTTGCGCACATCGATAATGACTTGTTCAGCCGTCAGATGATCTAGTTCCTGAGAATGGCAAATGGATTCATCACCTAATAAGACGTTTGCAGCCACCATGCCGGCTTGATTCACTACATCACGCGCCGAGCCAAAGGGTGGTGCATAAGTGAGTTCAAGATCGGCTAAATCATAAACTGTCATTCCTGCCCGTTGTGCTACTGCTAACACATCAATGCGTTTGTCGACGCCATCAATCCCAGCGGCTTGAGCCCCTAAAATACGGCCGTTATCAGGGCAAAACAACAGCTTTAGGGTAATGGGATGTGCTCTAGGGTAATAGCTGGCATGGCTAGCGGTGTGCACATAAATCTTTTCAAACGGAATAACTTGCCTTAGCAAACTCTTCTCGTTTAACCCCGTTGAGGCGATTGCCATATCAAACAATTTACAAATTGCAGTACCTTGGGTGGCACGATACAGCTTATTGCCGCCAAGCATATTATCTGCGGCTAATCGACCTTGACGATTGGCGGGACCTGCGAGTGGAATAAGTATTGGATTACCTGTAACAAAATCATCAGTTTCAATCGCATCGCCTACGGCATAGATGTCCGGGTCAGAAGTGCGCATACTGGCGTCAACGTAAATTCCACCGAGCTTGCCTAAGGTTAAACCGCATTCAGATGCTAAGCGGGTTTCAGGCTTAACACCTATGGCAAGGATCACTAAATCTGTAGCTAAGCTGCTGTTATCACTCAAATCTAAATGTAGATGGTAATGAGGAAACACTGGCGTATCGTAGTCATCGGTAATGTCGGATTCAGCCGGTTGAATAGGACGCTCATGAACTGCGGTCAATCCTGTTTTTAAACGTAAATCCACGCCATTATCGACTAATTTTTGATGCAGTATATTGGCCATTTCAACATCGACCGGCCCCATCACTTGGTCGGCAAGCTCTAGTAAACTCACCTCTAATCCTCGATGTCGTAGTGCTTCTGCCATCTCTAAACCAATAAAGCCACCACCGACGACAGTGGCATGCTTAGGTTTATGCAGCAAAAGGTTAGCTAACACCTTATCCATATCGGGAATATTTCGCAGGCTATGCACAAAATGACTATTAATGCCGCTAATTGGAGGTTTGATTGGCGAGGCACCTGGACTTAGCAACAACTTATCATATGACTCTTGATAGACTTCATCTGTGAGCAGATTACGTATGCTTAACTGCTTGGTTTGTCGATTAATTGCAATCACATCATTAAACACGCGCACTTCAATATTAAAACGTGATTTAAAGCTTTCAGGCGTTTGCAGCAACAAGGCCTCTCTAGACTCTATCTCACCGCCAATATGATAAGGCAAGCCACAGTTCGCAAATGAAATAAACTCGCCTCGCTCTAACATGATAATTTCAGCAGTTTCTGATACACGTCTTGCTCTTGCTGCTGCAGATGCGCCACCAGCAACACCGCCTACAATCACTATTTTAGTCATGTTCTTCTCCAATAAAATTAACGAATAATATTTCGTCTATCTACCCGATTTGCTCTCAAGCTTTTGCTTACAATCAAAACAGTGACCATAAATATTAAGGCTGTGATGATCGATACTCATACCGTGACGTTCAGCTGCTAACCATAAACGTAAGTCAATCAAAGGATCGGCAAACTCAACTAACTTGCCGCAAGTTAAGCAGATTAAATGCTCATGACGCGGTTTCCCATTGAGCTCATACATCGCATTTTCAGACTCAAAAAGCCGCCTTACCACTAAGCCGGCTTGTTCGAAATGCGCCATGATTCGGTACACAGTATTGAGGCCCATGGTCTCGCCCTGCGCATTTAACCCCTGATAGATATTTTCGATGGTTAAATGTTGCTTATCGACTTGAGTTAAAAACTTAAGCAACTTGCATCTTTGAGTGGTGACTTTAAGGCCCGAGTCTTTCAATACTGCTTGCATTACACTTACCTAGACACGTCGATACGCGTTACCAGTGTTCAATACTCAGTTGATATTGTTTGTCATCAGCGCTTTACCGTTGATTAAGCTATCAACCACCTTATACCTTGCCCCTTTAACTAAATTCGCCAAGGTTTGACGTGATACACCCATTGATTTAGCCGCTTCCTGTTGCTGCATGCCGAGTAAATCAACTAAGCGCATAGCCTCGATTTCGTCCTCGGCCAGCGGCACCTGCTCTAACTGTGTCATAGGAATGCCATTAGGCTTAAAACAGATATTGGCTCTTTGGCCACAAATAGTTCTGGGGATTTTTGGTCTGACCATGTTACACCTCGTTTATAGCATATGCCATTTATATTCGGTATAGTTCCCATATGCAACCTATATCAGTAGACGAGGAAAATGCTAAAAGCGGCCTAAGCCATGAAAGCACCGTTCGCTGTTTGCATTTGAGCTTTTCAATATCACCTAAACTCAGGCTATAATCGCCACAACTAAGGCAAATGCCGATTGACAGCGTCGTGAGTTGCTCATTTTTAAGCTATATCATTCACTCAATTTTTAAGGATTTCACTGCCGATGACAACAGCGTCTACTAGCCCCTTTGCCGTGTTAAATCAAACCACTGCGACCTCGTTCAATGAGCAGAAGAATCTGATTAAACGGGTATTTAAAGGTAAGCCAGTGCAATGTCCTAGCTGTAAACAGACATTAAAAGTGATATTGCCTGAGCAGGCAAAGGCAGAACAAGCGGCAGGAATTTACTGCGCTAAAGGCTGTACTGATATAGAACTCGATATGGAAGCCGTCGCGGGACTCTAGCAAATTAGAATCAAAACTTTTGCCTTAACACTTTCGAATTAACACTACGGCGGTATTACGGATAACACGCCGTAGCAGCATTAATTACTTCGCTATTTATTGACATTGTTCGTGCGAACTTCAACCTTTTCAAGACTCAAGACTCAAGACTCAAGACTCAAGACACTTGCCACTGCCATTCGAGCAAGGGTTCAGCACTCGCTTGCAGCCCCCGGCTCAGCGTGACGTTAAATACACTTTTAGCGGGAATCACTCCCACGCCTTTGGGGGTGCCTGTCATCACAATATCGCCTTCATCGAGACTGATAAAGGCTTGCAGTTCGGACAATATAGTCTGAGGTTTGTAGATCATTAAATCAATATGCCCCTCTTGAACCAAGTTGTCGTTGATACTCAAGGTAAAATGCAGCGGCGCCTCGGCATCATCAATCGCCACAAAGGGACTGAATAATGCAGCCCCATCGAAGGCCTTTGCCCGCTCCCAAGGCAATCCCTTGGCTTTTAACTTGCTTTGCAAATCACGTTTTGTGAGATCTAAACCGACGGCGACGCTACTGAAACGGCCATTTTGAAACATAAAACACAGCTCGGTTTCATAATGCAAGGTTTCCCCTTGATGCTCAAAATGAAGCACAGTCGAAATGGCCGAATTGGGCTTTAAAAATACCACCATATCCTCGGGAATTTCGTTACCTAATTCATGGATATGCTCAACATAGTTACGCCCAATGCAGAGAATTTTTGTCGGTACGATAAGGTTTTCACCTAACACGACTGATTTCATCTTTAATCCTTTTCAAGATAGGGTTGAAATTATTTTAAATAATAAAACCAACTAGTTAACCTAAATTAAATCTAAACGTTCAATTGAACTAATCACTGTACTTATGACGAACTCTGCTACACTTAAATCAATATTTCAACGAAAACAGCGATCTAACCATTAATAAACCCATTTTACAGGGACAGTCATAGAAGAGGTTTTCGCACTATGTTAACGCTTACCATAAAACAAAAAATCATCTTTAGTTTTAGTGCAATTGGCGCGCTGCTCATCGCTGGTAGTAGCTTTTTCTACTATTCACTCTCCCAAGTGCAAACCGCCTATCAAAATATTGAAACCTTAGCCGTACCCGTGCAAAAGCAGAGTAATAGCTTGCAACTAGTGCTATTAAAAATGTCACGCCTTGCCACCTTGGCCCATAGTCAGCAAGACACTGCCGCCTTAACCAAAAGTCAGCAAGCATTTACCGCGCTGCAGAAGAAATATCAAAGTATCGAAAATGAGTTAATTGAGCGAGTTGCAGATCAACCTAAGATGCAAACATCCCTAAACGAAGCGCAGGCAAGATACCAAGCCTATTTGCAGCAAAGCCAAGCCATGTTTAGCGCTAAACTCGCCAATGAACAAGCAAAACGGCAGTACCTGCAACTCTTTGAGCGCTTTAACCATGCCAAGACCAACGCCAGTAATGCGATGATTGATCTCGAAACTCTTTCCATCCCCGATAATCCGACTTTAATCGAAGAAATTATCGGCACAGGTACTCGCATTGACGACATGCTCTATACGCTAGCCAACACTATGGGGGAACTGATCCACACTCAAAGTTTGGATGTTATTCAATCGCACCTACAGGATGTCGGTATTTTACTGGGAAATCTCACCACTAACTTTACCTTTTTAAAACAACAAACTGATGGGCTTGATACCTTAGGCCTACTGCAAACATTCGAGCAAGAATATGCGATTATCAATACCTTACTCGCAGCGCCTGCCGAACTTTATAAAGTGCAGGAAGCCGTAGTTGAGGCACAACGACAAGCAGAGCAACATTACCTCGATGCCGATAAAGAATTTAATGCGAATAATCTCGCCTTAGATAAGTTAATCAACTTAGCCGACCGCCGATTTACCAGCCTGCAAACCATTGCCAGCGATGCCATTGAGCAAGGGCAAACCTTAGCGATAGTGCTCGCCATAATGTTTATCCTTATGGTGAGTTTTATTTCCTTCTTTACCTCCAAGGCCATGCTCAATCCATTGGCCTTAGTGAATGGCGCGCTGGCGAGCATCGCCCGTGGGGATTTATCTAAACGCATTCATAAACGCCATGACGATGAATTTGGCACCCTAATTGATAACATGAATACCTTGAGTGACGACCTTGCCAAGCTACTCACCAATATCAGCCAAAATGCCCATTCGCTGGACAGCTCTGCCACCCAAACCAATGAGCAAGGCCAGCGTATCGCCAATGCAGCAACGGCGCAAATCAGTCGAGTCGATGAAACTAAAGCCTTAGCAGAACAGATGTTTACCAGTTCTAGTTTAGTGACCGAACAGGCCAGTGAATCGGCTAAACAAATCAGCCAAGCCTCTAAATACGGTAATCAAGTGAAGCAAATTGCCGATGATAATCGCAATAAAATTGCCGAACTGAGCGCCCGTTTAAGTAGCTCAGTTGAAGTCATGTCTCGCTTGAGTATTCAAAGCGATAATATTGGCAGCATTTTAACCACCATTAGCAGCATTGCCGAACAAACCAATTTGCTGGCACTGAACGCCGCCATTGAAGCCGCCAGAGCGGGGGAACATGGACGGGGTTTTGCCGTCGTGGCCGATGAGGTGCGATCCCTTGCCTCACGCACCCAAGCTGCCACCGCCGAAATTCAAACCATGATCACGGCCCTGCAAAAAGAGACCTCCACGGCTGCGAGTGCAATTACCACAGGTCAAAATCAGGCAAACGAATGTGTCGGACAAAGCCAAACCCTGCAGGATGCTATCGCCCACATAGAAAGCACCTTACATACGCTCAATGACATGAGTCTAGAGATCACCCACGCCGCCCACGAGCAGCTAGATTACAGTCAACGTATTGAGTCGAGCATGAGCGAGGCGGCGCAAGCAGCAGATCAAAATGCCAATGAAGCCATGGACATGGCCAAACGTAGCAACGAAGTCACCACGCTTGCCCACTCACTCACCAGCTCAGTGGAACGCTTTAAACTCTAGTGAGTTTAGATTTTTAGGAATGTCGAAAATGGTATTCGTGGGATGACTAGAGACAAGAGTTAGCGCGGTAAAAATGAGCACAGAAGTCGCAAAACCATCTTAGCGACTTCTGTGGCTGTATATCCAATGCCAACAAGTCTGCGGTTAAGCATATTCCATCAAAAATTCATCGAGCTGTTCATTGGCCATTTCAATTTCGTCACCTTCAAACTGAGCAATATGGAACATGCCCTCGCCTTCGTTAGTAACGGGAATATTGCTGATCCCTATGATAATGCCGTCGGTTGGTGCACGAATCGCCACACTGTCACCACCGTGGGGGCTGACGATATGGGCAATGATATAACCCTTAGTCACCCGCTGGCCGAGCTTGAGCTTCATATTCACTAAACCATCGGATTCGCTGCGCACCCAATAACTGCGAATGGCGCTGACACTCGATCCCTTATTGCTCACCCGCCCCTTCAACATGCCTAAACTGCGCATCACATTAAGCACGCCCTTAAGGCCGGATTTTATCGACAATTCACTGAAACGTAGCGCCTCGCCCGCCTCGTACAAAATACATGGAATGCCCTGCTGATTAGCATAACCCCGCATGGAAACACTGCGCGCTTTTGAATGCATAATAAGCGGCGCACCAAAGGCATTCGCCATGGCCAGCATAGTCTCATCGCTGGTATCACAGCGAATTTGCGGCAAGTTGTCTCTGTGAATCGCGCCCGTGTGTAAATCAATAACATGGGTTGCATGGACTAATAACTGAGTGGCAAACAGGTTGGCTAACCGGCTTGCCAACGCACCTTTACTGGAGCCTGGGAAGCAACGGTTAAGATCGCGCCTATCGGGTAAATAACGGGATTGCTGAATAAAACCAAACACATTCACAATCGGCACCACAATCAAGGTGCCCGTCAAATTCTTAGGATTCACTCTGGCTAATAACCGCCGACAAATCTCGATACCATTGAGTTCATCCCCATGAATGGCGGCGCAAACCAGCAAAGTAGGGCCGGGTTTGGCCCCGTGAAACACTTCCACATGAATATCGAGTTGCGTATCGGTATACAACTTAGCGGCGGCCAGCTTGATCCCCAGTTGAGTCCCTGCTGTGACTCGTTTACCTGCTAATTCAAATGCTTCACGTCTTTTTACCATGGCAACTCCCTTGTACTATCAAATGTTGTCCCGCGCGGCTGATCCATACTAGCCAATAGCGCTCGGCTATCGCTTATCGCCAGTTGTCTAATACTAGAAACTAAAACTCACGTGAAGTTTAAACAATTTATTGCGGCTCAAATTGGTTCAGCCAAGATTTTAAAATCTGCAGCAACATAGGTCTATCTTCAACGCTCACGCCCGCTAACAATGCACTCTGACATTGAATATGCTGCGGCAATGCCTTATCAATGAGCGCCTTACCCTCAGCAGTTAACGAGACATGGACAGCGCGGCGATCTTCCTTACTGTGCGCCCGCTCAATCAGTCCCTTATTTTCGAGTCTGTCTAAACGGCTCGTCATAGCGCCAGAGCTTAGCATCATGCTCTGATAAAGCTGTGAAGGTGAGAGTGTAAACGGCTCACCCGAACGCCTTAAGGTGGCAAGCACATCGAACTCGCCCTGACCTAAGCCAAATTCGGCGTGGCATTGCAGCAGTACCACTTCAATATATTTCGTTAAACGCGCGATTCGCCCAAGCACAGCCATAGGGATCAAATCATCAGTCACCCCTTGTTGCTGCCACTGGCCGACAATGCTATCCAAACCATCTTCGCTTTCAAGGCCATCTGCTTTGGTGTTCGAAGCTGCTTGGTCTTTATCCGCAGAACTCGAGTTAGTATCCGCAGGGCTCATGTGAGTGAGTGTCGTTTTCGCTGTCATAGCTTTATCTCAACATAAAGATTCTTTATATCATTCTTTACATCTTAGTCATTTTCTCGCAGAATTAAAATATCTTTATATCAAGATACATCTGAAAGAGATTCTTTTTGAACTGTAGCGATGCTGCTTCAACTTACTGTTGTTGATAGGAAATCATCGTAAATGTGCTAAATGCCGCTACAGGTCACTCTTTCAACAAATCAAACTTAGCTTATTTTGGAGACAATCCATGCGGTCACCCCAGTCAGAGAAAGCGAATTTATTGCTTCTCGGAATCGCGTTCATTCTTATAGGTCTAAATCTGCGCCCCATTCTCGCTTCCGTCGGGCCTTTGCTGCCCAGCATACAAGAGGATATCAGCTTAAGTTTTACCCTAGCGTCTATGCTGACATTGCTGCCCGTGCTCGCCATGGGACTGGGCTGCTTTGCGGGTTTTAGTATCGCTAAACGGTTAGGTTTTAATACCGTGATGACGGGATCGTTGATCCTGCTGATCGTCGCCACGGCGATGCGTTTTTGGGCGATGGATGCCAGTTGGCTTATCTGCTCGGCATTACTGGCGGGAATCGGTATCGCCCTTATTCAAACCATCATGCCCGCCATGATCAAACTCAATTTCGGTGAACGGGTGCCCTTAATGATGGGGCTTTACGTCACCGCCATTATGGGCGGCGCCGCTTTGGCCGCCAGCAGTGCGCCTTTTATCGGGATGAACTTAGGTTGGCGCGCGGGCTTAGGCCATTGGACTTGGTTAGGTGTAGCGGCACTGGCGCTATGGCTGATGGTTAAACATAACGCCGCATTGCCGAATCAAACTGCGGAGCAAACTGTGCAGCTTAGCTTTTGGCGTTTTCGTCGCAGTTGGCTATTAGCGATATTTTTTGCTTTAGGCACAAGCTGTTATGTTTGCGTACTTGCATGGTTAGCGCCCTACGCGGTCGAGCTAGGTTATAGCCAAACGCAATCGGGATTAGTGTTAGGTTTCTTAACCAGTATGGAAGTGATCGCGGGCTTAGTGTTTCCTTGGCTTGCCAGCAAGTCAACGGACAGACGCGCTATTATTGCCCTACTGTGCTTACTGCAACTCATCGGCTTTATGGGACTCGCACTCGCCCCTCAAGTGTCGCTATTTTTATGGGCGGGACTTGCGGGATTAGGCATAGGCGGGATTTTTCCACTCGGATTAATTGTGACTATGGATCATCAACAAAATCCGATGTTAGCGGGTAAATTAACCGCCTTTGTACAAGGTGTGGGTTATACCATTGCCGCCATTTCGCCTTGGATTGCTGGATTAATTCGCGATAATTTCAATAGCTTTAACAGTGCGTGGTTATTGCTCGGTGGCATAAGTCTGATGGCGTGGATACTATCTTGGCAATTTAATCCGCAGGGTTATGCACGCCAATATCAAGTCACCCGCTGCGTATCTTAACTCTCTAATTCAAAATAAAAAAACCGCCATGTCGATTAACGAGCATGGCGGTTTTTTATGGTGTGCGGCTCGATAAATCGAGCCCACACTAGGTTCAACTTAAGACTTTTTAACGAAGCACGTCAGGATCACAATGCGAGTACCGTTAACACGGCCTTCAATGTGCTCTGGGTTGTTAGTCAAAGCAATGTTACGCACAGCTGTACCGCGCTTAGCCACAAAGCTAGTGCCTTTCACGTTTAAGTCTTTGATGATCACGACCGTATCGCCGGCGTTAATCACGGCACCATTACTGTCTAACGTCGGGGTAGTGTCGTCACCTGCGGCGGCAACTTCAGCATCGCCCCACGCTTTTACATCGTCTTCGAGGTAGAGCATATCCAGTAAATCTTGCGCCCAGCTTTCGCCATTTAAGCGCTTAAGCATACGATATGACATCACTTGAACTGCCGGTACAGGGCTCCACATGCTGTCGTTCAGACAACGCCAGTGGTTCATGTCCATGGTATCCGGTGCCGCAATTTGGCCACTGCAGGTTTCACAAATCATGATCTCATTGTCACGGCCATCGGAGGCTGGCAGATCATAAATAGAGAGTTCGATCTCGCTGCCACACAGTTCACACTTGCCGCCACAGCGACTTAGCAATTCATTTTCAGTCATTTTTCTGTTCTATATGCCTAGTAAAACGCGGATTATGCCATAAACCGGCTTTTTTCGGCAGGGGGCTGAGGCAATATAACCCTATTTTTTATAAGTTTTATAAACCGCGCCCACACTGCCTTGGTGATTAATCTTTAAAATTCATAGCCTAAACTCAAGCGAACATCGCGCCCAGCAGCTGGGATCCCATCGGAGAGAAACGGCACCACTTGCAGATTGGTGAGGTTTTTCACCATCAAACGCACGCTTAATCCCTTTAAACTGGCTTGAGGTTCATAGGCGAGGTACAGGTTCTGCAGAAAGTAATTTTCGCTCGGCGACTCGGCATTAAAGATATCACCGTGGGGAACATTGGTTTGCGCATCATACCAAGCGCCCTGCCAAGCCACTGAAATATCATCGGTAATATACATGCCTAAACGCAGACGAATATCGAGCGGTGCCATGTTGGCTAAATACTCGTCGTCATCTTGGCTGTCTCTGAGTGACCCATTGTGCTGACCTTGCAGCCATGAAACCGCCAGATCACTGAACACGTCTTGATAGCGATATTGGGCTTCAAAATCGGCACCGTAAATATGGTAACCATCAAGATTGGTGTAACCGCTTTGAATTAACTGGGTTTTATCAGACTTAGCCCCACGGCGCTGGGCGATATCATCGCGGCCTAGGTTGGCAAACAGAGTAAGCTGAGTCGACAGCGCATCATCGTTGGCAAGCAGATGCTGGTGCTGCGTCATCAAGCCTAACTTGAAAGCGTGTAAGCGTTCGACATCGATGTCGCGACTCGTACCGGTAATGCTGGCTTTGGCGTATTGCACGGCATAAATCTCATCCACCACAGGGGCTTGCAGACTATAGGCGTAATCAAAGTTTAACCGAGCGTAGTTTGTCAGTTGATAATCTATGCCTAATCTTGGTGAGAACCCCGAGTGGTGAGTCGAGCTATAATCGTGACCCGCGCTGATGTCGTTATAATCTGGCGCAATATTTGGCCGACCTATGCTGTAGATAAAGTCATATCGTAGCGAGGGAGTAACGGTTAAGTCGTTGGTGAGATGAATCGCATCGCGAACATACACGGCATAGGTGTCTTGGCGACCTTCAGGTTGATAATAAGGTGTGTACCAGCCAAAGTTTTTCTCAGGATTCTTCTCATAACTCTTGTTAAACACGAGCGAAGTACGGTCGAGACTGCGGTACTGCAATCCTGTGGTGATCTCGTGATCGCCAATCAAACTCAAGTTGTTGATATCAATATATTCACGTTTGTAATCTAGCCAAGATTCGTGGCCGAAGTTGCCTACGGAAACCGTCATTTTCTCCCACGCGATATCGGGTCTTACCCAGTGGCGCGCATTCGCCGAATGGGAGATCACCACTTGGGTATCAATCAGCGGATTGCTCGGCGAATAACGATAATTGGCAGACCAAGTGTTGTCTTCATAGGTGTTATAGGCGGTTGTGGCATACAGCGCCTGCTCGTAGGAGCCGTACTTTTTGATGTTGTAGTCTGAGATGGCAGGCATAGGGCCACGGCGATTAGCCCAAGGTTTGCGGCCCTCATCGAGATAATGGGTCACGCTCAAGGCAAGTTGGTGATCGCCCTGCTCATAATCCATCTTGCCTAGATAGTTATCTTGCTCATAGCCCGAATATTCAAACTCATCGCCATTGGCTAAAGTGACATCCCCCGCATCACGGCGTGTAAGATGCAGCAAGCCAGATAAGTGTGAATTCACTCGGCCATAAACTGTCCCCGTATAACCCATAGCGTCATTATTGCTGGCGTAGCTGGTTTTGACTCGCGCTCCAAGGGATTGATCATATTTAAGAAAATCATCGGCCGATTTAGTGACCACATACATGGCCCCACCAAAACCGCCATTACCCGAGCGCACATCATGGGCGCCTTTAATCACTTCCACTCGTTTGATGAGATCAGGATCGAGGAAAAATGAGCCATAGCGATACTGCTCAAATCCCACCGGAGCATTATCCACATAAACGTTAAAATCTTCGGTCTCGCCAAAGCCCCAGATATTAATCCGCTCACCGCCGCTGCGAGTACCGCCATCGATATGCGCCCCTGCCATATCATCAATCACTTCGGCGAAGGTCGTTGCCTGCATCTCCTCGATTTGTTCCATGGAAATAATCGCTTCACCCGGTTTAGCGACTGTGATGGCCCTACGATATTGCTGCCCATGAACCTGTAGGATTTCAATTGGCTCAACCTTAGGCTCGCCCAATACCTCAGCGGCGTACAACGGCATTGAGGGCAATATACATAATCCCATAAGCGACAGATTTCTATTCGCTTTCCACTTCTCAAACTTAGGCAGGCAACCCATTTAACGTCTTCCTATTAACAAACCAATCTAAAAATAGGGCAGCATTATAGGCACTAACGAATAAGATAAGAATAGTTCTCACTTGGCTTTACGTGTAAATAACGGTCTGGTTGAAAACAAGATAGAAACGGTACGCTGCAAAAATTTTAAGTGAAGATCTTGCCTAAGGATGGCAGTATGACTGCCATATTTGATAGCCTTTCATCCTCTATAGAGTGCACGACCTTGCAATAGTTGAATATACGGCAGTTCGCCCTGCTTGCATCTCTAGGCTGTTGGCACTCGTTTCACATGCATTAATAAGGTTCACCGATAATGGCCACGCTCACGACTAAAATGCCTATTGCGACTGGTGCAACGTTCAGCGCTGCAAGTTTGCAATTTTTAAATCAACTGGCGCAAAACAACTCCCGCGACTGGTTTAAAGCCCATCAGGCGGAATACGAAGAAACAGTGAGAACCCCAGCGCTACAGTTTATCGAGCAAATGCAGCCCAGTATCCTCGCCCTCTCGCCTAGGCTCACTGCTGTACCGAAAAAAGTCGGTGGCAGTCTTATGCGCCCCCAGCGAGACAGCCGTTTTAGCAAAGATAAAACGCCCTATAAAACCAATGTTGGTATTCAATTTCGCCATTTTCAGGGCAAAGACGTGCATGCGCCGGGACTGTACTTACACATTGCCGAGGATGGCTGTTTTATTGCCGCAGGGATTTGGCACCCAGAATCGAAAGCCTTAAATGCCATTCGCACTTGCATCGATGAGAATCCCAACGGCTATAAAAAAGCGCTACAAACCTTGCAGAGTCATGGATTTAATATGGACGGTGATAGCTTAACTCGACCACCAAAAGGGTTTGATAAAAACCACCCTATGCTGGCCGAGCTAAAACGCAAAGATTTTATCGCCATTAAAAATATTGCTTTTGAAGAACTCTGTCGCCCAGATACCGCTAACTTCTGCGCCGAGCAATTTGCCCACTGCTCTCAGTTGATGGCCTACCTGTGTTTCGCGCTGGATTTGGACTTCTAGACAATTGATTTTTAACCAATTAATTCGTAAAAATAGACCGTTAAAAAATAGATTGCTAAAAGCAACATGGCCTAGCGAAAAACCTAGGCCATTCAAACTACAACTTGCACCTTAAATGGCTTAATTTGCACTTAAACTTTTGTATTTAAAGTGCCCAAGTAACTCTGTAAAACTGCAAAGGCATTGTCTAGCAGCTCATATTCACCCGCTTTACCTAACACCCTAATTCCTTGTAATTGCAATACTAAAAATGCAGCAACCTGATGTGGTTGTACATGGGGGAGTAACTCGCCTCGTGCTTGGCAATCCCGTAACACTTGGGTAAATGAAGCCTGTAATCGGCAAAATAATCGCTGACATTCCTGCAGCACACTCTCATCGTCAAGGCTCTTTTCAAGCACGGCATTTTGCATAAAACAGCCGTATTTTTGTTCCCTCTGCAGGGCAACAAAGCGCGCTAGATAAGCTTCTATTTCGACCAAGCCCGCTTTTTCATGCAACAGTGTATCTGAGGCGCCAAAGGAGTAGTTATCGAGGTAAAAACGGAGGCTCTCGCGGTAAAGATTCTGCTTATCCCCGAAACTGTTATAAAGACTAAATCGATTAATACCTAAATGGCCGACAAGATCGGAAATCGAGGTTTCGGCAAAGCCCTTTTGCCAAAAAAGCTCCATCGCCAATATGAGTTTTTCCTGCCGATCAAAATTACAACTTCGTGCCATAAGCCTGTGACCTAATCTCTTGAATACGCGCTAACGACCAGCTTTAGCACTCCTCATTCACCGCATTTCTGTTTACTAAACAAAGTTGAGGAGTAAATCATTCTTGACTGATCGTTTAGATATGGCGTAAATTCTATCCTAACCGATCGTTCCGTTAAAGTCTTATATGCTTAAATCGAGCATAAAGCATTGATAAAAACTACAGGACATTAAATGAAACTCTATGAACTAGCCCCTACGCCTAGCGCGCGCCGTGTCAGTATTTTCCTAGCGGAAAAAGGTATTGATATCCCGAGGGTGAACGTCGATATCCGCGGCGGTGAAAATTTAAGTGCCGAGTTTAAAAGCAAAAGTTTAAATGGCCGCATTCCACTGCTCGAACTCGATGATGGCAGCTACCTATGTGAATCCATCGCCATTTGCCGTTATTTAGAAGAAATCCACCCAAGTGTTAATTCGCTATTTGGTAATACGCCACTTGAGCGCGCCAAAATAGAAATGTGGCAACGTATCATAGAGTTACAAGGCTTAATGGTCGGCTTTCAAGCCTTTCGTAATTTAAGCGGTGTCTATAAAGACAGGGAAAATTGTGTCGAATCTTGGGGTGCTGAATCACGCCAAAGGGTCATTGACTTCCTACCGACATTAGACCAACAATTGAGCACATCACCCTTTGTGGCAGGCGATGAATTCAGCATCGCCGATATTTCGGCTTACGTTTTTATCAGCTTTATTAAGAATTTAGATATTGAAGTCACTGACAGCTTGCCGCATCTTAAGGCTTGGTTCATCACTACGGCGCAGCGTCCTGCCATAGTATCGTTAACCCCTACAAAATAGCGGCACGAATGCCTGAATAGGCCCTAAAGTGAGTAGCTATAAGCGTTATAACCTAAAGGAATCATCATGATAGATTTATACACAGCCGCGACCCCTAACGGTTTTAAAATCTCCATCGCACTGGAAGAAATGGGGCTAGAGTATCGCGTCCACAAGCTAGATTTCAGCACCAACGAGCAAAAACAGCCTGAGTTTATTGCCATTAATCCAAATGGCCGAATTCCCGCCATTATCGACCGCGACAACGAAGATTTTATGGTATTCGAATCCGGTGCAATTCTGCTGTATCTCGCCGAGAAAACAGGCAAATTCCTGCCAGCCGATCCTAAAAAGCGCTCACAGGTGATCCAATGGTTAATGTTCCAAATGAGCGGCGTCGGACCCATGATGGGACAGGCAAACGTATTCTTCCGATACTTCCCAGAAAAAATCCCCGCAGCCATTGACCGTTATCAAAAAGAAGGTCGACGTTTATTTGAAGTAATGAATACTCAACTCGCCACAAATCAATACCTTGCAGGTGACGAATACACGATTGCCGACATTGCCACTTGGCCTTGGGTACGTATCCACGAGTGGAGCGGCATCAATATGGAAGGTTTGACCCATTTGCAAAGTTGGTTAAATGAGTTAGCGCTCAGACCTGCGTGCCAAAAAGGCATAATCACGCCGCCACCGGTGGAAATGAGTGATGAAGAACGAGCTAAACAAATCCAAAAGATGGTGACGAAATAGTCATCTGCTAAACGGTCATTGCGCGAATAGCCTGCAAATAACCGTTAGGTACTGAATGCACCATGAGTCTCAGTGACTCAACCAAAAAAGCCCCATTAGCAGTTGCTAATTCGGGGCTTTTTTACTGCCTGTTATCGGGCAAAACTGCTACACTCTGCGCCACTTATTTTTCTCCTCTGTTACGGCTATGTCCCTTACATAAGGCGCCGTAACAGAAGCATGA
The DNA here is from genome assembly GCF_052850535.1 of Shewanella sp. 1180_01. Classification (NCBI taxonomy): domain Bacteria; kingdom Pseudomonadati; phylum Pseudomonadota; class Gammaproteobacteria; order Alteromonadales; family Shewanellaceae; genus Shewanella; species Shewanella sp. 1180_01. Next base: position 194,520 of record NZ_VXCT01000001.1, on the reverse strand, counting down.
TCTAGGCTAAATTTATGGGTAATCCAAGCAGCTTCTCTTCCGGTATGGCATCCAACTCAGTCACATCATCGGCGTTAAATGTTCAGGCAAGCACTCCAGCGCAAAAACGCGCGCTCAGTTACGCCAGTACAATTAAGCTATTATTTGATGAAATTCAAAGCAGTAAAATGCCCGCCGATCGTATTCTGGCAAATTACTTTAGAGAACATAAAAAACACGGCTCGAAGGATCGTAAAGTCATTCGTGAATCCTTGTTTAGTCTGTTTCGCTGGTGGGGTTGGTTTCAGCGATTAGGCGATCAGCAAGAATCTGCCGTTTATTTTGCCAGCCTAAGCGCCAGTGCCCTATTGGAAGCCCATGCTTGGCAAGATATCGCCAACGCTTGGCATGACTTATCACAATCGCCCATCGATTATCAGCAAGCTCAAGCACTTGCCGTTGAAAGTCTCGACGACAAACTGGCACTGATACAGCATTTATTTCCCGCGACTGAGTTTAAGGCACAGGATTTATTACCCGACTGGTTCTGGCAAGTGTGCCCTGTTGATGCTGCGCAGCAAACGCAATTAATTGCAGCTATGTCTAGTCGCCCGCCAATTTGGGGACGCGCGCAAGGGATCACGAGTCAAGATGCAGCGACACAACTGCAAGCGCTCGGTATAGAAGCGAGTTATGGTCATTACTTTAGCGATGCCATCAATCTTGGCAGTAAGAGTATGAATCTTAATGAAATAGCCCTGTATAAAGACGGTAACATCGAGATCCAAGATTTGGCTTCACAGGTCATAGGGCAAATTTGCGCGCCAGAACCCGATGCCCATTGGTGGGATGCTTGTAGTGGTGCTGGCGGAAAAACCCTGCAACTGCGCTCTTTGATGTTAGCTAAAGCTGCTGATAACCAAACGTCATCTGCGGGCAGCATCATATCGTCCGATATTCGCTCCAATGCCCTAGAAGAACTCACTAAGCGCGCCCAAAGAGCCCACTTTAATGGCATTAGTGTGGCCCGTTGGAAGAGTGATGCCCTCCCCGTGCCTGCGGATCATTTTGACGGTGTGTTAGTCGATGCCCCGTGCAGTTGTACTGGCACTTGGCGACGTAATCCTGATATGCGTTGGTTGGATGGTGTTGAAGCCGTGGCCGATAAAGCCGCGTTACAGCTCGATATTTTAAGCCGCAGTAGCCGCGCAGTTAAGGCCGGTGGCATCCTCGTTTACGCCACTTGCTCCTTGTCGCCCATCGAGAACCAAGACGTGGTAACGGCGTTTTTACAGCAACATCCAGAGTTCACGCTCACGCCGATACGCCATCCTTTTAGCGGTGAACAAACAGAAATGTTGACCGTGTGGCCCTTTGAGGCCAACAGTGATGGCATGTTCGTCGCACGTATGCTCCGCAGCAAGTAACACTAACTCATTATTTTGTATCAAAACTTGGCGCCCTCCGTTCTGGGCGCCAAGTTCAATCGTATACTGTGTCTTACGATTAAAATCAGATTTACTCTTTTATTATCATCAAGATAAACCACATCCTTCCAGTTAAAATCTCAGATACGTCCACTTCAGTGGCAAGATATGGCGCTTGGGCAAAACTTTTCACCATCAATGATGAAATATTTCGCTTTAGCTTCATCTCACCTTTGGGTAAAAAGATCGGGTGCTGCGAATGGCACAGGTATTTTTGGAATTTTGACCATGTCACACTCCTATGAATTTGACGACGATGATGCGCCATGGGGCGATAACGTCAAAGGTAAGCAAAAGAATAAACGCGTGAAACAGCGCCGCAGGGATACTAAGCGACGTTACTCGGACGATAATACAGAGGTGGATTTCTACCAAAATAAATCGAAGTAACTGAACCTAAGTCCCCTAGCCCCACGGGTTTGTTTAACGAATTCGTTCTGTGCTGAACCTGCCAAATCTGAGCAAGTTGGATAACATCCAACTTGCTACTCAATCCTGTTACCCCCTCTCAAATTCTTAATAAATCAATTGTAAAATCAATGGGCTTAATAGCTTATTTGCCCTATGCTTTTTGGGTTATAGCTTTCAAATCATTGGACTTACACTGAAATTTAAGGATGAACGCCATGGAAAAACAGCGCCCCGACTTTATTTATCCCAAAGGCAGTATGTTGATGCACTCCCCCTTAGTGTTAAATAAAGCCGATATGTACGGTTTTTTTCTGAAGGGGAAACAGGCAAATCTCCAACGCTCTATCGATAAGACCTTGAATCAAGTTGCCGGTAGTGCAATGTATTTTAAAGTGTTATCGCCCTACGTACTGACAACCTTCACTCAAATTGAAAAAGCCTACTCCGCGTATCCAGAAGACAGAGCCAAAGGTTGGATCCAAGAAACGGACATCATCACTTGGGTCATGGTCGGGCGCCAAGATAGCAGCGACAGCACACAAATCAGCCAAGTCTATTTTCAGCCGCTCCACATTTGGGTGAACGATGCCATGGCCTTAATTAATGGCCGCGAACTCTTTGGTTATCCTAAATATTTATGTGAATACACTATGCCAGCTGTGGGTGAGCCTCTGACGCGATTATCCCTTGCTGCCAAAAGTTTTTTACATTTTTCGCCAGAAACTGAACTCGCCCTGCATCCATTGATTGAAGTGAATTGCGATGCCAAACCCGAGGCGCAGCTTTCCACCCTTGAAGCGATAACCCAAACCTGGCAACTCTTTAAAGAACAAACCGATTTCATCCCAGACCTCGACCAGCTCGGCGAAGAGCAGCTGTTTCATCTGTTATTTAAACCCGCCATCGATCAAGTATTTCTAAAGCAGTTCCCCGACTCATCAGGGCAAAAAGCCGTTTATCAGGCCATCGTCGCCGCACCTGCCCAAGTGAATAAAGTACACAGTGTTGCCCTGCTCAAAAATGATTTTGTCGCGACCATTTTTGATAATGCCAGCTTCCCGTTACAGGACACGCTCGGGGTCGAGATTGGCGAGCAACATGTCTTACTGCCTTACCATGTGAACTTTGATTTTGAAGTGCCACCCGGTGAAGTTTTAGTCGATAACTCCGAAATCAAAAAACAGAAAATCGCCATTCTCGGTGGCGGTGTCGCGGCGATGACCGCAGCCTGTTATCTGACCGACAAACCCGGCTGGCAGAATCAATATGAGATTGATGTCTATCAACTCGGCTGGCGTATCGGTGGCAAAGGGGCAAGCGGCCGCAATGCTGCAATGGGACAACGTATTGAAGAACATGGATTACATATTTGGTTTGGTTTCTATCAAAACGCGTTTGCCCTAATGCGTAAAGCGTATGAAGAATTAGATAGGTCAGAAGGAGCGCCGCTCGCGACCTTTTTTGATGCCTTTAAACCCCATAACTTCATCGTATTACAGGAAGAAGTCGAAGGCCGCTCGGTAAGCTGGCCAATCACTTTCCCTACACTACCGGGCATCCCTGGTGATGGCACCGAAACCCTCACCTTCTGGAAAGTCGTTAAAGTCGCCTTTGCGTGGATAAAGGAATGGCTCAAGGACATGGATGACTTGCTTGATGCCGATGAAAAAGCCATGGGAACACCTAAAAACTGGCTCGATAGCAGCTGGTTTGAACGCTTAAAAGATAAGTTAGAAGATTCAGTCGAAGATGCCAAAGAATCACTCGACGCGCTCGGCGATAAGCTCGAATGCCATTTCAATCAAATGATTGGCCGCGAGTGCGATGAGCACGTCCACAGTGAAAGTGACGATGGCTTTGTCGAATCGGCCGTCGATGCCCTGCATAAACGACTCGTCAAACGCTTTAGCGGCCATTTAGATAACAATGACGAACTGCGCCACTTGTACATCGCCGCCGATCTGGGGCTTACGATACTCAAGGGCATGTTTGCCGATGATGTGTTTGAAAAAGGCTTCGATGCCATTAATGGTTATGATTACCGCGAATGGCTAACCAAACACGGTGCCAGTCTTAAGTACACAGTCGACAGCGCACCCGTGCGTGGTTTTTACGACTTAGTCTTCGCCTATGAAAAAGGCAACTTCGACAAACCCAATGTCGAGGCGGGGACAATTATCCGCTCTATGCTTCGTATCGCCCTGTGCTATCAAGGTGGTGTAATGTGGAAAATGCAGGCCGGCATGGGCGATGTGGTCTTTACGCCTTTCTACGAAGTGCTCAAACGCCGAGGTGTCAACTTCCACTACTTCAATCGCGTCGATAACCTCGAATGCCGCAATCAAAGCGTTCAAGCGATTGAAATCACCGAGCAAGTTGCCTTGGCACCGACAGTCACAAGCTACGATCCCTTGGTCGATGTGAAAGGTCTCGCCTGCTGGCCGAGCACGCCCAATTATGAGCAACTTGAGCCTGAACAAGCTGCGCTGCTTAAAGCCCATAATATCAATCTGGAACACTTCTGGAGCGATTGGGACAGCGTATATGAAACGCACTTTGGCAAAGCCCTGCCGAAAAAGCGCTTAGTCAAAGGTGTGGATTTCGACAAAGTCATCTTCGGTCTTTCCATCGGTTCTGTGCCCCATGTGGCGAGTGAAGTGATGGCACAAAGCCCAGCCCTCACACTTTGCGTTGATAAGGTGCAAACCGTTGCCACTCAAGCCTATCAACTGTGGATGAACCAAGATCTTAATGGAATAGGCTGGCCGAATTACTCTGAAGATGGCGAGGAGCCAGTATTATCGGGCTTCACCGAACCCTACGATACTTGGGCATCGATGAACCAACTGCTAGACAAAGAAGATTGGCGCGGCTTAGAACCTAAAAATGCCAGCTACTTTTGCTCGGCATTGCCTGTCGAAGCCTATCCACCAAGCTCGGATGTGGATTTTCAACAACGGAAAACCTTAGAAGCTAAAGCCGGTGCTATCCACCAGCTCAATACCGAAATCCATAAACTTTGGCAAAATGTCGGTGATAGCTTCCCTTGGGAATGGCTTCACGATGAACAAGACCGTCAAGGCGTTGCCCGTTTCGATAGCCAATATTGGCGCGCAAATGTGGACCCATCCGAACGTTATGTGTTGTCGGTTAAGGACAGTTCGCAGTATCGCATCACAACAGATGGAACAGGGATAGATAACTTGTATATGACGGGCGATTGGATAAAGACAGGCCTCAATGTGGGCTGCGTCGAAGCCGCGACGATGGCGGGTATGCACACCTCAAAAGCCATATCGGGTCATCCCGCGTTGATAAAGGGCGAGAAAGACTTCTAGTTCATGTTTATTCGATACAAAGCTAACCCCAACAAAACAACCGAAACAGATCGTTGCCTAAAATATTCAAGATATTAAAGCTAGGTGTGTTTCATGCTTAATCTGAAGCAATATTTAACCTAAAAACAGAGTATTAAAATCCACTCTGCAGAGGAAATTGATATTGGTGGAGACCCCGATTAAATAGCTTTAAAACACAAAAGGAACCCTAAGGTTCCTTTTGTTTCAAATGTGTCTAGTAAAAAACACTATTTGGTTTTTCTGTCTTTTATATGGCTTTGTGCGCGCTTGCGGCGACGCTCTTGGCTCATAGTCAACTTCTCAGTCTTGTTTTCAAATGGGTTATCACCCTCTTGGAAACGTAGCTGGATTGGCGTACCCACCACTTTCAATGAACGACGGAAGTAGTTCATCATGTAGCGCTTATACGAGTCTGGCAGTCTACTCACTTGGTTACCGTGAATGACCACGATTGGCGGATTATAACCACCGGCGTGAGCGTATTTAAGCTTCACTCGGCGACCATTCACTAATGGCGGCTGGTGATCGTCCTGCGACATTTGCATGATACGTGTCAGCATAGAAGTACTGACGCGGCGCGTAGCACTGTCGTACGCTTCTTCAATCGATTCAAATAAATGGCCAACACCTGTACCGTGCAGCGCCGAAATAAAGTGAATACGGGCAAAGTCGATAAAGCCAAGACGACGGTCAAGCTCGCTCTTAACGCGATCTTTAATACCTTGGTCGATACCATCCCACTTGTTGACGGCAATAACTAAAGCGCGACCCGCATTGAGTGCGAAACCTAACAGACCCAAATCTTGCTCGGCGATACCTTCACGGGCATCGATGATAAGCAACACCACGTTAGCATCTTCAACCGCTTTCAAGGTTTTGATCACTGAGAATTTCTCAATGACTTGATGTACTTTACTGCGGCGACGAACACCCGCGGTATCGATAATCACATACTCGCGACCTTCACGTTCCATTGGAATGTAAATACTGTCACGGGTCGTGCCGGGTTCATCAAATACCACAACGCGCTCTTCACCTAGAATACGATTAGTCAGGGTTGACTTACCGACGTTAGGTTTACCGATGATCGCCAGCTTAATAGGCAAATCTTGCAGGCGCTTTTGCTCAGCTTCCGCTTCTTCTTCGGTATATTCACGCTCTTCAGTAACTTCGTCTTCGCCTTGACGCACTATGCCCATAGCTTCGGCATAAGGTGTCAATGCGTATTCGATCATGTTGGTCACGCCGCGTCCTTGAGACGCCGCCATTTGGTAAACTTCACCTAGACCTAAAGACCAAAACTCAGCACAGGCCGAATCGGCATCGATACCGTCAACTTTGTTTGCAACCACGAAAGTGGTTTTTTCACGGCTACGTAAGTGCTGTGCAATCGACAGATCCGCAGCAGTTAAACCGGCGCGCGCATCAGTCATAAATAGAACAACATCGGCTTCTTCAATGGCGGCAAGGGATTGCTCAGCCATTTTCGTCTCGATCCCTTCTTCAGTGCCATCGATACCGCCGGTATCGACCACAATGAACTCATAGCCGGATAAGAATGCTCGACCATATTTACGGTCACGTGTTAGGCCAGGAAAGTCAGCAACCAGCGCATCACGCGTGCGCGTAAGGCGATTAAATAGGGTGGATTTACCGACGTTCGGCCGACCAACAAGGGCCACTACAGGGATCATGATTTTGCCTCTAAAAAACTTTTCAATAAAAAGCCCCCGGAACACACTTCCAGGGGCTCTACAAGGATAACACTTTTAACTATGGAAGTGTTACAACAGCTAACTTTCCACTGCGACCTTGAACATAGATTTTATCGTCAACCACTAATGGCTGGCTGTATAATCCAGAGCTGTCCACTTGGACACGACCCACAATCGTCCCTGTACTGCGATCGATGAAGTGTAAATAACCTTCGAAATCACCCACAACTAAATAGTCTTTATACACAGCTGGTGACGTCAGAGTGCGGTTAGCTAACTCAGAGTTGCTCCACAGCTCTAAACCGTTACGTTTATCAACTGAGTAGATACGGCTGTGGTCGTCAACGACGAACAAGCTTAAGCCCGCTGATGCTAACTCGTTAAAGCTAGAATACTTACGTGTCCACACGACTCGACCCGTGCGCAGTTCCATCGACACTAAGTTACCGTTGTAGCTCACCGCATATAAGTTGTCGCCAAGGATCAGCGGCGTCATATCTACGTCGGCCATACGCGTAAACTCGTTACCGCCAGTTGGATTGTAAATCGCCTGTTCCCATGCAGCTTGACCATTGTTTTTAATCACAACAGCCACTTTGCCATCGGCAGTACCGATGAAGAAACCACCCGCTTCATAAGCTGCAGAACCGGTACCGCGCAGGGTCAGATTCGGCAGTTGCATTTCATACACCCATAACTTAGCGCCAGTATCGACGTTAAAGGCTTCGAGTGAACCTGAGCTGGTGCTGACAACCACGACGTCATCGGCAACCGTTGGTGCAGACAATAATTCACCGCCCGCAACCACATGCCATAACACTTGGCCATCTTCGGCGTTCAGCGCAGCTAACAGCCCGCTTTCACCACCTAAAAAGACTTTATTACGCGCAGCAGTCACGCCGGCGGCAATACGCGCACCTTTGTTTTTTGCTAACGCGTTATCACGAAATTCTTCGCTGAAATCTTTAGTCCAAACGCGCTCACCAGTCGCTTCATCAAACGCGGTGACTTCGCCATAACGATCGGCAGCAAAGATTTTTCCATAACGGACTGCGGGAGCGAGGCGAGAATAATAATCACCCACACCATCACCGACAGAGGCGCTCCAACTTACTTCAGGGAACACTGTCGCCTGAATGGCAGTTAACTCACTGACAGGCTCGTCTTCAACATCGCTCGACGAACAGGCGGATAACATGGCCAGACTTAATCCGGCGGCTAGCAGGTTTTTGCACCAAGACTTCATCAAGGGATCCCTTATGCCTGATTTAGGCTATCAAGTTTGATTTTAAGCGCTGGGCTTGTCACCACACCACCATTGTCCATGGCAGCTTGATAAGCTGTTTTCGCTTTCTCAACTTCACCTTGACGTACTAAGAAATCACCTTTTAATTCATCGCGCTGGGCGAAGAAGGCTTTATCTGTGACTTGATCTAAGGTCGCCAGAGCGGCGTCAATTTGACCTTGTTCGGCTTGGATTCGGGCTACACGTAAAGTTGCAATCACATCTAAACCAGCACCTGGCTTAGCCGCAATAACCTTGTTCAAGGCTTCGATTGCTTTAGGATAATCCTTGGCTTCTACCGCAGTTTTTGCCACGATTAGTTCTAACAGCGCTTGATAGCCCTTTTGATCATGACTTTTAGAAAACTCGGCGACGCCCGCAAGCATTGCAGCTTCGTCGCTTGATTTAGTGGTCAACTCGTGGAAGGCTTTTGAGGCTTCTTCCGCTTGGGCCACTTTAACGTCAGAATAATAATTCCACGCATACAGGCCGCCTAAACCTACGACGGCACCGATTAAAATTGAATTTCCGTAATCTTTCCAGAACTGCTTGATAGCATCAACTTGTTGTTCTTCTGTGCTATAAATTTCCACGCGCACGTCCCCTTATATGATCTATTACTTAATGGCCAGTTCAGCTAAAAATGCGCCTAAGGCACTTCGAGCTACCCGTTGTTGTTCGATGTCATTGCGTAAATGTTTAACCGTCACCATACCTTCGGCAAGTTCATCTTCGCCTATCAGTAACGCCACACTCGCACCGCTTTTGTCGGCACGTTTCATTTGTTTCTTCACGTTGCCGCCACCGCAGTGACTCATCACTTTAAGGTTTGGCAGCGCGCTGCGTAATTCCTGCGCTATTTTGATCGCTTCAACCAGACAGCTATCGCCCATGGCAGTGACATACACATCCACTTCTGACGGAATATCTTTGTTTAGCTCTAAGGTTTCAAGCAGCAAGACAATGCGCTCTAAGCCCATAGCGAAACCCACCGCTGGGGTATCTTTCCCGCCTAATTGGGCAACTAAGCCATCGTAGCGACCACCCGCAAGTACTGTACCTTGCGAGCCTAAACTCGATGTAACCCATTCAAATACAGTGCGATTATAGTAATCTAAACCACGAACAAGGCGCGGATTAATGGTGTATTTGATACCCACTGCGTCAAGTAGTTCACGCAATTGTGAAAAATGTGTCTTCGATTCTTCACCGAGGAAATCCATCAACTCAGGTGCACCAGCCAAAATAGCTTGGACATTTTGGTCTTTTGAATCCAATACTCGCAGCGGATTGCTGTACATGCGACGCTTGCTGTCTTCATCGAGCGCATCTTTATGCTGTTCTAAAAACGCAATCAAGGCATCACGGTAAACCGCGCGCTCAGCAGGATCGCCTAAGGTGTTCAGCTCTAACGATACGTGATCGCTAATACCGAGTTTTTCCCACAGGCGTGCCGATAGCATCAAGACTTCAGCATCAATATCCGCCGTGCCTATGCCATACACTTCCACGCCAAATTGGTTAAATTGGCGATAACGGCCTTTTTGTGGACGCTCGTGGCGGAACATAGGACCCATGTACCAAAGACGTTGTTCTTGGTTATACAACAGACCGTTTTCGTTACCCGCACGCACTGTCGATGCCGTACCTTCTGGGCGCAGCGTTAAGCTGTCACCGTTATTATCTGCGAAGGTATACATTTCTTTTTCAACAATATCAGTCACTTCACCGATAGAGCGTTTAAAGAGATCGGTATTTTCCACTATTGGAGTGCGGATTTCGCTGTAACCGTAAGCACTGACGCTCGAACGTAGTACCGCTTCCACTTTTTGCCATAGAGGACTTTGAGTTGGCAGAATGTCATTCATTCCGCGAATCGCTTGGATCTGTTTTGCCACTGTATCGACTCGTCCGATTTAGCTAAATTAATAAAAAATGTCACGCATTATAGGCTTTTGAACGTAAAACGTAAAACGACCCCGTCGGTTTCGGGGCCTAGCTCAAAATCATTAGGCGTAATCTATGCCCAAATGCAGATGCATATTACTCAGTTGTGTCTTTTATTTGAATCCGGTTCGCCATTTGACTGGCCTTAGCGCGAATTTTCGCTTCGAGGGAATCGACAATGTTGTCGTTATCAAAACGTTCTTTTTGACGTTCGCCCTCGTCGTAATATCCGCTCTTATTGTGTCCGCCGGTTAACCCGATGTGCGACACTAAGGCTTCGCCTGGACCGTTCACTACGCAGCCGATAATAGACACATCCATGGCGGTAGTCACGTCTTCGAGGCGACGTTCTAACTCATTGACTGTGCTTATTACATCAAACTCTTGACGAGAGCAAGATGGGCAGGCGATGAAGTTAATCCCGCGGCTACGGATCCGCAGCGACTTTAAAATGTCAAAACCGACTTTGATTTCTTCGACTGGATCGGCGGCAAGGGAAATACGCAAGGTATCACCGATACCTTCGGCCAATAACATGCCTAAACCCACTGCCGATTTAACTGAACCCGCTCGTGCGCCGCCCGCTTCAGTAATACCCAAATGCAAGGGTTGACGAATTTGCTTTGCCAATAAACGATAGGATTCAACCGCTAAAAACACGTCGGAGGCTTTCACGCTGACCTTGAATTGGTCGAAGTTCAATCTGTCCAGAATGTCCACATGGCGCATAGCTGATTCGAGCAATGCTTGTGGCGTGGGCTCTTTGTACTTGTCCATCAGATCTTTCTCTAATGAACCGCCATTCACCCCAATACGGATGGGAATATTGTGGTCACGGGCGCATTCAACCACGCTGCGAATACGCTCTTCATTGCCAATATTGCCCGGATTAATACGCAAGCAATCGACACCATACTCAGCAACTTTTAAGGCAATGCGATAATCGAAATGGATGTCGGCCACTAAAGGCACGTTGACCGCTTGCTTAATGAGTTTAAAAGCTTCAGCCGCATCCATAGTCGGTACTGAGACACGTACTATGTCGGCACCGACTTTTTCCAAGGCACGAATTTGAGCGATAGTCGCTTCAACGTCTGTGGTCTTAGTATTGGTCATTGACTGAACGGCAATCGGCGCCCCATCACCAATCGGTACATTACCCACATAGATGCGGGTGGAAGGACGTCTTTTTATGGGAGTTTCATTATACATGCTTAATACGCTCTATTTCGGTACGTGCTGCAGATCATTACGCGGTCGTTAGGCTCTCGGCAAGGTTAAACGTGCGACACGTCCCTTGGGGAAATCCGCTAAGCTAACCATTTGACCATCTAAGCTTAAGGTCGCCACATGGGGCGCCCCTAAAATAATTTTAAACGGTGGCACACCGCTCACTTGTACAGCAGCGCCGGCGCCTTTCACACCATCGACTAAGGCTTTGCCTTTAGCATCGACAATGTTTATCCAGCAATCACCGGTTAACTGAACATCAATAATCGATTGTCCAGCAACAGCAACCAGAGTGTTGACTGAGGTGGCTGGCGATGTTGAGGCGGGTGAAGGCGTTGCGGTGGCAACTGGCTGTTGAGCAACAGGTTGTTGAGCTACAGTCGCGGCAGTTTGCGGCCCAGTGGTGGCAGCGATAGCTGAGCCACCATCTTCATTGCTCGAATCCGCCGTTTGAGGATAATTGTTGTCAGTAGGCCCAGTGCTCACGTCGATAGTACTGGCATCGGTATCTTTAATCGGACCATCGATTGACATAGAGCCGTTAGCCGCTATTTCAGTCAATTGCTGGCTGGCATCGGTTTCGGTCAATAGCACGTCACCGGGCAGCGTTTGATTGACCGCAGCGACCTCTTCGGCCGTAGGCTGTGACACATCGATAGTGCTTAACAAGGTCGTTTTTTGCATCCACCAGACGACTAACGAGCCGAGTAACACAATAACGATAAAAATACTCAGCCAAGTTAAACGTGTATCGCTAGCTTGGTATGTCGTCTTACGTGAAAAGCTTTGCATCGCTGGCTCAGTCACCACCGGCACTTGCCGCACTAAACACGCTTCAATCAAGGCCGCATCGGCACTGACCATACGGGCATAGTTTTTCACATAACCACGAACATAAGTGGATGAAGCGATATTGGTAAAGTTGTCAGCTTCAATGTCTTCAATAATGCGAGGACGTAGATGCAGTTTAACCGCCGCATCTTGAATGCTAAGGCCCATTTTTTCACGGGCGTCTTTTAATAAGGTTCCAAGCGTTACATCTAGCGCGACTGATTGCGGAGCTACCGACTCAACTGGCGCATTGGTTTCATGATCTTTCATTGATGCAAATTAACTCTGTATTGCTTGGCCTGAGGTGATGCTGGGAATTTGGCAAGCAATAAAATACCAAATCTCTTCACAGCGGCATCATCATTCACTGCCTGCTCTATTTTGATTCCGAGCGCTAAACTTTCTGGAGTTTGCTCAGCCACTTGGTGATATCGCGCTAATTGGTTTCGCGCCTGAATAAAATCACCTTGGTCGACTTCTAACTCTGCCATCTCCAGCAATGACACCGATCTTCTCGGGTCATACTTTAACGCCATCTGAAAATACTGTCGTGCCTTTTCTGCTTGTCCTGCTTCACGGCTACAGAGACCTAAGTTCTCGTAGCTTGAGGCCGTTCGCGTATATTTAGGCATCTCGATTGCGGCCAAAAACATTTTTTCAGCTTTGTCGTATTGCTTTTGTTGACACAAAAACACCCCGAAATTATTCATGGAATCGCCAGAGGCGTCCTTGGTACTAATGGCATTCATGTACGACTCTTCGGTACGTACTAGATCGCCCACGGTTTGATAGTAATAAGCCAAAGCAGTATGTACATCTTCGAGCTCTGGAGCATATTCTAATGCTTTATCAAGATTGTATTTGGCTTGTTCCGAGTTACCTCGATTTAAATAGGTTAAGCCGAGCTGCAAACGCTCGCGCGCGGCGGCTACTTTGTCTAACTTTCGTTCCGAAACAGGAATATCTGTCCCAGTATAAGTACGCTCAGTGACGCACCCTGTCATCAATAATGACAGGGTTAAAATCAACGAAAACCTTGGCAATCCATGCTTCATGGGCAAGCCTATAAATCTGTGCAAACAAAGAGTTAATTCATTGTGACTGAAATCTGGTTTTCTTGCATGCGTTTTTTTGCTAAACGTTTCGTTCTATCGCGAATATCCCCAGCTAACTGACCACAGGCGGCATCAATATCGTCACCACGGGTTTTACGCACGATCACTGTAAAACCGTACTCCATAAGCACCTTAGAAAAACGGTCGATACGTGAGTTAGACGAACGGCCGTAAGGCGAGCCAGGATACGGGTTAAATGGGATAAGATTTACCTTACAAGGTGTATCTTTCATCAACTTAGCTAACTCATGGGCTTGATCTGTGCTGTCGTTGATGTGATCTAGCATCACGTATTCAACCGTCACGCGTCCACGGTTTGCATTAGATTTAGCGATATAACGACGAATACCCGCTAAAAACTCATCCAGCGGATATTTTTTATTGATTGGGACCAGAATGTCACGCAGCTCATCATTTGGCGCATGGATACTGACGGCAAGTGCCACATCAATGGCATCGCCCAGTTTATCTAACGCAGGCACTACGCCTGATGTTGATAAGGTCACGCGGCGTTTTGATAAGCTAAAACCAAAATCATCGAGCATGATGTCCATTGCTGGGATCACATTGGCTAGGTTGAGCAATGGCTCGCCCATGCCCATCATCACTACGTTAGTGATAGGACGCTCGCCCGTGTCTTTAGCAAAACCTAAAAAGTGCGATACACGCCAAATTTGGCCGACGATTTCAGAAACCGTTAAGTTACGGTTAAACCCTTGCTGACCCGTTGAGCAGAAAGTACATTCGAGGGCACAACCCACTTGGGATGAAACACACAAGGTCGCGCGGTCATCCTCAGGAATATAAACCGTTTCCACTTCTTGGCCTTGACCAACGTTGATCGCGAATTTAATGGTCCCATCGGTCGATTTTTGGAAACTCGAGATTTCTGGCGCAACGATCTCGCAGCGTGCCGCCAATTTTTGACGTAACACTTTGTTGATGTTGGTCATCTCTTCGAAGTCACTGACACCGAAATGATATAGCCATTTCATGAGCTGATCGGCACGAAAGGGTTTCTCTCCCATGTCCGCAAATAATGCGCGCATCGCCTTACGATCAAGGTCTAATAAATTGATCTTCTTTTCACTCATATAGCTAACCTCAACACCAAAACCGGATCCTGTAACAGGGCGGCGAATTATACAGACGCAAATAAATTTTAGCCAGTAACTCAATTAACCTATGCTAGAATCTCCACGGGCTAATGTTGGCCTAAAATACGGAGTTGTAATTCCACCTATATGTTAACCCTCATCATTATAGTGCTTGTCGCTGTCGGAGTTTCTTTTCTGTGCAGTGTGTTCGAAGCTGTTCTGCTATCGGTTACCCCAAGTTATATCGCATCACTCGAACAAACTGACAGTGCCGCAGCCGCGCGCTTGCGTAAACTGAAAGAAAATGTCGAAGCCCCATTGGTGTCAATCCTTACGTTGAATACTATCGCCCATACCGTCGGCGCCGCCGTTGCGGGTGCGCAAGCAGCGAAAGTATTTGGTGACGATATGTTGGGTGTTTTCTCGGGCGTATTGACCTTTATTATTCTGTTCTTCTCAGAAATTATTCCTAAATCATTAGGTGCCAACCATTGGCGTCGCCTCGCACCGAGCGTGTCTGTTGCCGTGATGTGGATGAAGCGTGTCACTAGACCGCTGATCTGGATGTCGCAGCAAGTCACTCGTTTGATGGGCAAAGGTGATGAAGGCCATTATATCCGCCAAGAAATGAGCGCGATGGCCAAAATCGGCCATGAATCCGGTGAGCTTGATGAGCAAGAGTCAAAAATTCTGACACAAATGCTCAAGGTACGTGATATGCCCGTTACGGCAATCATGACGCCGCGCACTGTGATGTTCTCGCTGCCAGTTGATCTGACTCAAAATGAGTTTGTGCGTCAATACCGCGACAAACCTTTTACCCGTATTCCCGTGTACGACCAAGATCATGATGATGTGATTGGTTACATTACCCGCACCGATGTGTTGTTGGCTGAGCGTTACACGCCAGAAGCGCCAATTGGTGAGCTTAAACGGAGTTTATTTGTGGTGCCTGAAACCGCAAAAATTCTGCCACTTTTTGAGCGTATGATTAAGCGTAACACCCAAATTGCTATGGTGGTCGACGAGTACGGCAGTAGCCAAGGTATCGTGACTCAAGAAGATATTATCGAATCTATGTTAGGATTAGAGATTGTCGATTTAAACGATCCCGCGACCGATATGCAGCAATTAGCACGTAAACTTTGGACTAAGCGCATGAAGCAAAAAGGCATTCGCCTATCCGATGACGGTGATTTTGAAGCCGCATCCGATGATGACGAAGCCAAATCCGGCTGAAGGCTAAGCAAGTTTAGTGCTTGTTAATATAAAGGGAGCCTAGCTCCCTTTATTCTTTTAGAATGCAAATGACTCAGAACCCTCTGAGCCTCGCATTTTGAGGTCGCTTGGGTATATACTCACCCGCCGTAATAGAGGTAAGTTATGACACAGGGTTACACACTCTCACTCGCGCACATCAATGACACCCATTCGAATTTTGAACCCAGCCGCGTCCAATTTAACCTTAACATCGGCCAGCATAAGTTTGATGTAACCAGCCATAGCGGTGGTTATGCCCGCATCGGCCATCACATCACTAAGGCACGTCAAGCCGCCGCACAAACCGATACGCCGTTTATTTTCCTGCACGGTGGTGACAGCTTCCAAGGCACGCTTTATTTCAGCCATTTTAAAGGCAAGGCCAACGCCCACTTACTCAATCTGTTAGCGCCCGATGCTATGGTCATTGGCAACCACGATATCGATGAAGGTAACGCCAGACTTGCCGAGTTTGCTAAGCAGATTGATTTCCCATTGCTTGCGGGCAACATGGATTTAAGCCAAGAAGATCTCAACAAACCCGGTTGTCTGCGCGGTTTGCCTAATATCTTGGATTATGATCACCAGCAAAAACGCGCGAAATACCTGCTTAAACCTTTCCACGATAAGACGTTAGCCATTGTCGGCATTACCTTAGATCAAATGAAAGAGATCGCTCGCCCCGATCCTGACACTCATTTTGTCGATGCTATAGCGACAACCGCACGCACGGTTGAGCACCTTAAAAATCAAGGCATCAAACATATTATCGTGCTCAGCCACTTAGGCTTAGATCAGGATAAGCGCCTCGCGGCCGAAGTCGATGGTATTAGCCTGATCGTAGGCGGTCACACGCATACGCTACAGGGCGATTTTCGCGCCTTAGGTTTGAGCAACCTGCCCTACGGTGAAGTCATCAACAACACGCCGATAGTGCATGCGGGTAAATATGCCGAAGTCGTCGGCTTAGCCGAGATAACGTTTGATGCTGAAGGGAAAGTGCTGAATTTAAAGGGTGGCAACTATTTCATGCTGGATCAACACTTTATCTTAAGTGCTAACACAGCTGTGGATAATCAAGATTACCAAGCGGTGCGCCAACAGCTCAGTCAGCACCCGAATGTCCTTTGGGATGATGCCGATGCCGATATTGATGGCGTGATCCGAGACATCTATAAACCCGCCATCGCGGATATGGAGAACAAAGTCTTAGCACTGGTGCCAAAAAACTTAGTCCATACGCGCCTGCCCTCTAAGGCCCTGCCCCACGGCAGTGAAATTGCGCCTTGGGTCAGTCGCAGCATGTTCCAAGAAGCTAAGCTTGTCGATCCTAGGGTGAACTTTGCCCTGCATAATGCCGGCGGTGTACGCCAGTCGGTGGCCCAAGGCCAGTTGACGCTGGCGGATGTGATGGGGCAATTGCTGCCCTTCGAATTACCGCTGGTTAAGTATGAAATTCAAGGCCAGTTCCTCTATCAAGCGCTCGAATCGGCGATTAACGCGGCGACCAACAACAGCGTCCGTGGCACTGGTGCGGGTAGCTTCCCTTACACCTACGGCTTACGGTATTACTACGATGGCCGCCGTCCACTGGGCGAGCGTTTATTTAGATTGGAGATGATGCAGCAGGACAGCCAATCTCTTTGGTATCCCGTTGAGCCTGAGTCACTGTATGTCGGGGTATCGACGTCTTACACAGCTGCGGGTAAGGAAGGCTATCATCCATTGCTGCAAGCTCGCTGGCAGGAGTCGATGGAGTCTCTGACGTTGCCACAGGCCTTTATTCGATTCTTAAATCGCTCACCGAATCTGTCTGATTTACTGTCACAGCACGTGCATTACACCAGCCACAGCCAACGTATGGGTTAAGTGCCAATGCTCCTCATGGCGTCAACATTGATGCAGTGAGGAGCAAAGTGAGTGGCTGCTTACAAAGCGCTAAACAAACCTGAGCTTAAAATTGCCAATCACATTGCGGTAAACGCGCAGTAAACCAATCCTGCGCCTTGCCCTGCGCGTCTTTGCGCCACGCCATAAACACAGCTTGGGGTGGGCGCGGCATTTCCACATGACAAGCCACTAAGCTTCCCGCCGTCAACGCATCTAAAATCAAGTGTTTTGGAATGTAGCCTACGCCGAGTCCCAATTGCTGCGCCTTAATCTTGGTCTGCATGTTCGGCACCCGGATCACCTGACGACTATCAAATAGGCCGCTCGAACGCTGCGCCAAGGCAGTCGAACTGTCTGCCACCACAATGGAAGGGAATTGCAACAATGCCTCGGTCGGAATAGGACCCGCATGTTGCGCCAATGGGTGGGCAGGATTTAAGGCAAACACAAACTCCAATTCACCGATTTCGACCACATGATATTGACCTTTTGGCAGTTCACCCGTTACGCCGATGGCAATATCGGCACGGCCCGAATAGAGTGCATCCCAGCCGCCACCTAAGGACTCTTCACTGATGTTCACCGTCACTTGCTTACCCAGCTCAGTAAATTCCCCGATCAACTGCAATAGGGGTAAATCCGGCACGACAGTATCAATTGCTAAGGTTAACGAAGACTCCCAGCCGGTCTCGAGTTGACGCACCGCTTCTTCGAGCCTAGACGTTGCCGAAAGGATTTCTCGACCTTGGCGCAGCACAAGTTGACCGACTAAGGTCAGTTCGGCGCGTTGGCCCTTACGTTCAAATAATTTTGTGCCTAAATCGCTTTCCAGTTTCTGCACTGTGTAGGTCAGCGCCGACGGCACTCGGAACAAGGACTCAGCCGCTGCGGAAAAACTGCCTTTCTTATCAATGGTATCGAGCACGATTAATCCATCGAGACTAATAGATGGCAACATAAAAACCTCATATTCAAATTATTTGAAGTAGACATTGAAAATGTTCCGATTTTCTTTGCCAAAGGTCAAGTCTACACTGCTTAGCAATGGAGAGGTTCTACGGAACTCACTGCCGAAATCGGATGTAGATACTGAGTAAAGTTAAGTTAGAACAGATTTAAAAACTGAGTTAAGACTGATTGAACAACACACTTAAACACTTGTTAAATAATTTGAAATAAGGAATGCCCCATGAAAGCACTCATCGCAAAAACACTCAAATCAGCCCCTAGTCTTGCCCCACTGGCACTACGTATTCCTATCGGGATTATCTTAATCGCCCATGGTTCACAAAAACTGTTTGGTTGGTTTGGTGGTTACGGCTTAGAAGGCACTGGACAATGGATGGCATCCATAGGTCTAACGCCAGGTTACTTAATGGCACTGATGGCAGGTTCAAGTGAATTCTTCGGCGGCCTATTCCTGTTGCTCGGCCTGCTGACTCGCCCAACTGCCCTCATATTGTCATTCACTATGATAATAGCGATTTTCTCAGTACACATAGGCAACGGTCTGTTCCTTGCCAACAACGGTTACGAATTTGGTCTCGCCCTACTAGCAGCCACAGTGTCATTGGCGGTTTCAGGTGCCGGTAAGTTCGCTATCGATAACCTATTCGCTAACCGCATCAAATAAAGGGGAAGCAAGATGATTACATTAAGAAAAGCACAGGACCGCGGTCAAGCTGATTTAGGCTGGCTAAAGAGTCAACATACCTTCTCTTTCTCTAGCTACTATGACCCAGAGCACATGGGGATTTCATCCCTAAGAGTCATCAACGATGACAGAGTAACGCCCGGCGCAGGTTTTGATACCCATGGTCATAAAGATATGGAGATCATAAGTTACGTGATATCTGGCACTATCGCCCATAAAGATAGTTTCGGTAATATCAAAACCTTACCCGCAGGTGAGTTTCAATTGATGTCGGCGGGTAAAGGCATTTACCACAGCGAGTTCAATGCTTCTAATACTGAGCCGCTACACTTTTTACAGATTTGGATCCGCCCAGATACCTTAGGCATAGATGCGGGCTATCAGCAAAAGGCATTCGAGCAGAGCTCACCACTGACGGCTGTGGTGACACCAAACGGTGAAAATGGCACGCTCAAAGTCCAACAGGATGCGACCTTATATCGTTTAGTATTAAGCGAAGGCGAGAAAATAACGATGGGCAGAACCGCCGAACAAGCGAGTCGTCATCTGTATGTTCAATTGATTGAAGGTACGCTGGATATCAATGGCACAACACTCACGGCGGGGGACGGCGCACATCTGACCCAACTCGCCAGTGTCGACTTTACGGCAACAAGCGGACAAGTCACCGCACTAGTATTCGACTTGTCGGCTAACGCGTAATACGAGCGAATGGCTTAACTGAACCACTCAGTAAAACCGCTTAACGATTGAGTAAACAATTAAGTAAGTCCTTGAGCAAACGGTTGAGCAAGTGATTACATACCAGCTTGATAAGCACTCACCTAGCAGCACTGCCACAAGTCATCTTTGGCAGTGTTTTTTATTGGCGTTTTGATGGCCATGTTATAAAGCTATGTTATAAAAGCAGTGCTAACGGCCTCGTTGAGCGAACCAGACCCGCACTTTGATAAGCTGAGTTAAAGCGCGAGTGTCATGCTGAAATTGACCAACACTTGGGCTTGGCCCTGTGCTTTATCCGACGCATTCAAAAAACGCTTATGTTCATTACGGCGAATGCTGCGAAATCCCTGTTTTTCAAAAAAAGGTCGCGCGAGATAGGATGCTTCAACCGTTAATCGTTTCAGTGCTAAAATTTTAACTTCTTCAAACAACGCAAAATACAAAGAGGTGGCCACCCCAGAACGGGCATATTCGGGATGAACGAACAGACATTCCACTTCGGCAGCGGCTTCAACATCACTGTCGGCACCTATCTTAAGATTGATAAATCCCACCAGCATGTTATCCGCTTCAGCAACCCAAATCGTGGTGCCCTTTAAGCGTTCGAGCCAATAGTTCTCACTGCGGATCTCACCTTCGATATAAGCCCAAGCAGAGCGCTCGGCAAACGAGTAAAACTCGCCAGAGCCTTGCATTACACTCGCCTCAAAGATCGCCGCCAGCTGCGAGACATCCGATGGCGTAAATAGTCGGATCTTCATTCTCTGCCCTCCATCTTGAATTGTTAATCGCTTAAGATTAACCGTATTCTAATTTAAGTTAAATAGTGCTGATTTAACTTAAATCGTGTCACTCAACGGCGTTAAGCTAATGTTTTACTGTGGAATACCTTACATCACTTTTTGGTTGAAACCCTAGTAAGCAAACGTTAAATATTCTTTTCCATATAGAAGCCCGGGATCACTTGCCCTAGTTTTTGCTGATAACTGCGCTGTATTTGAATGAATCCCATACGGGTAAATAACCCTTTAGAGAGATAAGAGGCGTCCACACTCAAGCGCGCATAGCCTTGCGCCTTAGCCCACGCTTCTAAAACACGATAGGCACGCTCACCCAATCCCTTAGCTTGATAATCTGGATGGATATATAAGCTATCTACATAACCTTGGTGGGCAAAATGGGTTTCGACATTGATAAAACCGCAGCAAATTGAAGAAGCTGTCGCTACATTTTTGGCTAATACCACCCACGCCTTTGAGCGGTTTAAGCGCAAATCCCAATGTTTAGCCGATCTTGGCGCCGCAGACCAAGCAGAAAGTTGCGCCTGTGAATAACGAGCATGGGTGATGTTATGCACACAAAGATGACATAACTCACTCACCTCACGGGCATAACATGACTGATAAGGCTGGATCTCGAACTGTTCAAACGCCGTCACTTAAGTGTTCTCTGTTAAGTAATTACCTCTAGCAATAGCGCTATTTTGCCGCGTTTCTCTTAATCGAGATAGACTCAGATTTTGCGGCATTGAAGGCTAAAAACAAAAACGGCCTCGAAGGTATCGAAGCCGTTGAATTAAAGAGGCGCACAGGTTAGCGCACTCACCACTGTTACTTCTTATCGATTTGACCGACAAATAACAGTTTATCAAAGGTGCGGTTTAAGGTTTTGCTAGTGAATTCGTTCATCCACATTTGTTCAACCACAGCCACTTTATCGCCTTTACTCACTTCAGTTTGAGGACCTGCAGCCCAAAAAGTGGTGTCAGCTTCTTTAATTTGTACGTAGGTGTACCCACCACCGTTCATCGTATCAACAACAGTACCTTCGTGGGTGACACCCTGAGCCCAAGCACTTGACATGCCTAACGCTAAAGTCGCTACCGCCGCTAATTTTACCCATTTTGCCATCATGCCTGCGTTCCTTTTGTTTTGCTAATATGCTGCATTAAAGCACGCTAAAAACAATAAATCGCTAATCTCTATCACGAAATACAACACTTATCGCAAAAGCAGTATTTTTCTTCAAAGACGGGAACTTCATTTCAACAGCGGTTTTAGCATGCCTTCTAAACCATTAAGCTTGATTTCGTACATTAGGGCTAATTGCTCACCGAGTTTTCCCTGAGGGAAACCTTGCTTATGGAACCACACCAAATAAGGTTCGGGTAATTCGAGTAACTTACGCCCAGCGTACTTACCAAAGGGCATTTTTTGATTTACAGCGTCGATGAGTAGTTGCTGATCCATAGATTGTTATCTCGTGCAGGTCGTCCCGATAATCCCACGGATGCTACAACATAAGCCAATCAATGTCGCCGTTAGCTTATACAAAAACGCACACAAAAGTGACCCGACACTCAAAGGCCAAGTTGGCATCATCGACGCACAAAATGCTCCACGCAGAACCCTAAGCGACAATCTTTAATAGATTTGGCCCTAAGTTAGCGCATGGCGCATATTGAAAACCATATTCACTGCATAAACGCTCAGACTCGCCATGGGCGGTAATACTGATACAAGTCCCAGAACTTGCGTGTCCATCGACAAAGTCCATCACTCGCTCAAGCATGATCTTCGCCAGTCCATAGGATTGGTATTCAGGCAACACGATAAAATCCTCAATGGCCAAATGCCCAGGCTTATTGCCGTAAACACACGCCGTTGCTAACAGATTAGACTTAGCGACTCCCGCGCCAGCATGCTCCATTTCAGCATTGTCACTCAATCGGATAGAGACCCAGAACAGTGCCTGTACATCCGCAAGCTCAACGCCGATAGAAGGGCGGCCCACAGTGCTACGCAAATTGAGGAGTTCATGGAATAACGGTGCGGTTTCAACGAGTTCAAACTTAATAGGCATAATAGTTTTGATATCCATTTGGCGTCCCTTCTCTCATGGTTGAAATTTCAAGCGATTTAGACGGCAGTCTATAGAGATGATAAAGCCAGCATTTGGCATTTTGATGACAAGCACCTCACCAAACAAGACCACTTTCGACTGAGAAGCCGATTCTTTACACTGATTTGCTAATAACATTTAGCAATATAAAATTAACATTTATACCGATAGAGAAATAAAAAACCAGAACTCACATCCTGTGCATAGCCATCGATTACAATAAATAAGCCTGCAAGTCGGAACAAAATACATTAAACCATTTAAAAACAATAAGATAAAAAATCACATTAATACATCGCTCCTCACCTGTTGCTCGTCAAATTAACGGCGCATGACCAGATGCTGACAGAAAAAGATGTGCGACAATTTAATCAAAAACCGTCAAAAATCAGCCAATTGACCGAGGTTAACATAAGGTTTACATTCGATTTCGAGCACAAATGCGGTGTGGCTCCAAACTCATCAACTCGCTGCCCAAGGGTCATCAAAAGAATTAAGGAATGCGTCATGATAGTGTTAATCGGCGGAGAAAAAGGCGGCAGCGGTAAAAGTTGCTTAGCCCAAAACATAGCAGTTTTTCTAACCACAGAATGCAATGCCTCGGTCATCATGGTGGACTGCGATCCCCAGCGCACCACATCAGATTGGATCCAGGCGAGAAACAACAATCCCAAACTGGCCAGCATTAATTGTGTGCAGCTTTACGGCAAGATCCGTAATGACTTGCTCAGTCTTGAACAACATTATGATGTGGTCATAGTCGACTGTGGTGGTCAAGACAACCTAGCGCTGCGAGCAACCATGTCAGTCGCCGCTTACATTTTAATGCCCTTAAGACCTAAGCGCCGCGATTTGAAAACCGTTTGCCACATGGATGATATCGTCGCGACCTGTAAGATGATAAACCCTAAGTTACGGGCTTCATTTGTGATCACCCAATGCCCAAATTTACCTAATCAAGCTAACCGAATTTTAGAAGCCAAAGAAGTCTGTAAAACCTATGATATCAATGTCCTTGATGCAATAACCTACTGCAGGAATGTGTATGATGACAGCGAAGAGTCAGGGCTGTCAGTGATTGAAATCGACCCTAACGGAAAGGCCGCCGACGAAATCCGCACCATCGCCTGTGAACTGTTCCAAGTCGATTGCGCCGCCAATTTAGAAGTTCGCCTACATCCTACACTGCTCGCTCAGAGTGCTGGTAAGGGTCAGATGCACAATGGTTTGACAAATAATGGTTTGATCAATAATGGTTTGCTCCATCAAACTCAACCCACTCACCTTACCACTCAACAAAGGGGGCAAAATGGGACTCAGCGACCTCAAGAAAAACGTTATGCCATCTAGCAGCATACAACCGTCGCTTTCGTTAGATGAATTTATTGAGGCCGCAAACTTATATGCCATGGGACAAAGCCTAAATAAGACAAAAAGCAGTCATTTCGCTTTTGAAGCGAATGCAACAAACGCTAACACCGCTGACTCGAAGGTCGCTAACATAACGACCGACATAGGGCTAAGTCATTCCAATGTGCTGCTCTTGCACAAGCAGAGCTTAGGGACTGAAGTCTTATCGCCAGCAAAAGTAGAGGCCACAACTCACTATCGCAAGGCAACCTTTTCACTCAGCGAAGCGGCTATTAGCCAGCTCGCCACCTTGTCGGAAGAAAGCACGCTCTCCAAATCGAAACTGCTCCGATTCTTGATTGAACAACATTACGAACTGCCCATTGCCCTGAGGCAATTACGAGAACAACAGCTCCAAAACCGTTAACGCTTCGCAATACTCCCACCCTTTTCCGGTAACTCAGCTAAGCTCGGGTTATCGGCTTTTTTACTCAAGAACAAGCACCAAGATAAAAACCACAATAAAATCGCGGCATAAGTTCTGATCCCACCTATCCTTAAATGTACAGAATGCTGAATAAATGATATTTATTCAGGGTCAATATGCAACATTAAGGTATATTTTTTGTTAAAGCCGATCCGACTTATTTGCCTTTGTTTATGCGCCGTGTTTCTGATGCCCTGCTACGCAGAGTTTTCATTGGCACAAATCCCGCCGCTCACGAACAAAACGCCCATCAGCTTAGTCGCAGAAAAGGGGTTTTGGACCGACTATTTAACTCAAGAAATGTTGCCTAAATTTACCGAAAAAACCGGCGTCAAGGTGCAAGTGATCAGCACTGAGCTAGACACTATGTTTAACTTACAGACCCAAGATTTACTCCAAGGTTCGGGCAAATACGACTTGCTAACGATGGAAGCTGGCTGGGCAAAAGAATGGGCCGCCAATGGCTACACTGTGCCCTTAGTCGAACTCGCGAAACTGTACGATCCCGATGGTGAAAAGGCCATGGAGAAATACCTAGAACCCTATTATCCATCGCTACTTAATATTTTGTCCTACCATGGTGAAATCCATGCGATTCCCTACAACAACTATGTGATGGGCAATCATTACCGAGCGGATCTCTTCGATAATAAAACCGAAAAAACACACTTTCAGAGCCAGTTCGGCTACCCGCTCGCACCAGCAAAAACCTTAACCGAGTTACGGGATCAAGCCCAGTTCTTCACCCGTAAAGCGGGCGCTATGTTGGCGGATAAAATGTTAACCCACGACTTTTATGGCCTAGCGCTAATGTCGGGCGATAAGCCGCATATTAACGATGAATTTTCCAGCATGATCTGGAGCTTAGGCGGCGCTTGGATGCAGCCAATTTATAACAACCAAAAACAGAACAGTCATTTTGAAGTGCCGACCATCAACCATGAAGCCATTGAAACCGCCAAGCTTTATCGCGAATTAATGCCCTATGCCGTACCTGCTAACGAGCAATTTGCCTTCAATGAGGCCGCCAATGCAATCGCCACGGGCCAAGCGGCAATGTGGCCTTTTGCCTACAATAATTTGTGGCACAAATCTTTTAAAGTTGAACAAAATATTCCCGGCGCACGCCTTGCGGTGAGTCAAGTGCCCGGCGGTTATCCCTATAACGGCGCCTATGCCTTTGCCGTGAGCTACGACAGTAAAAATCCCCAAGCGGCCTATTGGCTCATCAAGTACATGGGCACCTATGAGGCGCAACACGCTTATGCTCTCGGCGGCGGTAATCCCTGTCGTATGGATGTCGTGACCGCCCCCGAATTTAAAAGTGAATCGTTAAGGACCATAGCGGGCGCATTCGAGGCAAGCCATATCGCTAATTTGTTTTGGTCAACTAAAGTGCTAGAACTTGGGCATTTTACCAGTACCGCCATGGGACAGATTTACCCTGAACTCAGCCATGCTTGCTATCGCGCTAGCCGCAGGCCCGCTGACAGCGAGGATATTTTCATTAAATTAAGTGCAGAGATAAAACACCTCCAAAATACCTATGGAGAGGTACCTGCGATTGACAAGAAAACCAATGACAAGCACTAAACCGCTGAAAAGCCTAAAACAAAAAATAACCTTAGCCTTCTATATCATAGTGGGCATGGCGCTATTTAATGGTGTCGTCGCCATACTGCTGTCACAGCAACTGAAATCAGAAATTGAGCATTTAGTGGGAGTGGATGTTGTTAAAGTCACCACTGCACTGCAACTGGCAAAAAACAGTGAAAAACTGCAAATCATCACAGCACGTTTAAATCATTATGATAATGAACAGCAAAGACTTCGCCTATTGAGTGAGCTCTCGGCGCAGTGGGAACTATTAATTAATGACTCCCGATTACTGGCCTTGATTGAAACCTCTAGTGTCAGTAAGCAAGAATTGAATCACGCGTTAGATATCCAACTTTACTATTTACAACAGCTGCCATTACTTGCCGAGTTAACCGATTCCGCCCTACAAGCCAATTTACAAGCAACAAATATTCAGGCCAATTTAACCTCAATGGCATCGGGATTTACCGATGGAATGCAGACCCAATTTCACAGCATCAATGCCGATTCAGAGCATCAGCTTAAGCTGAAAAATTTTGACAAGATTGCGATGAATATCAATACCAACCAGCAATTGTCTCAATTTAGTCATTTGGGAGAACACTTATTTACCCGCCTATCTCAGGTAAAAATTATCGACAATCTGGTTGAGCTTAACCGCACCCAAAGAGAAGCGATGCGGCTGCTGTTAAATATGGAGGCGATTCTCGGGGGCGTTAGCGGGGATACCAGTTTATATTTCAATTTGTTATCGCAAATAAAACAGACCATGGTCGGTGAAGATAACCTGTTTGAACTGTCCCGCAAGGCCATTAAAAGCACGCATATCGCCAATGCGCATTTAGAGTACCAAGCCGATGCCGCGCAAATTGTCGCGACTTATACTCAAAATCTGGTCAACCAAGTCGAGAATGAAATCCAACAAACGGGCGGCGAACTTAAAAGCGACAGTACCGCATTTATCATATTGATTTTTTGCAGTGGTATTCTGTATTGCTTCTTCATCTGGCTCACCAGCTGGCACTTTATCACTAAGGGGATTATCAAGCCTGTGATGGCGACACGAGATGCTATGAACGCTATCGCCAACGAAAAGCTCGACACCCACATGCCAGTCACTGACAACCTAGAACTGCAGCAAATGGTGAACTCTTTAGAAACACTAAAAAGCTATGCGGCCCAGGTTAAAGGAATGGCCGAAACCGACGGACTAACGGGCTGCTACAACCGCCGTTATTTAGACATACAACTCCAAAAAGAACTCGAGTATGCAAGGGATCACAATATGCCCCTAGGCATCATTCTGTTTGATATTGATAACTTTAAACAATTTAACGACAGATATGGCCATGTCGCCGGCGATCAATGCCTGAAAAACATTGTTAACGCCGCTAAATCCATCTTAAAACGCCCAACTGACATGCTTGCTCGCTATGGCGGTGAGGAATTTATGATAGTGCTGCCATCGAGTCATCTCGAGGAGGTCTATCAATTTGCCGAACGATTGCGGGAGAAAATCATCAGCCTAGAAATTCCCCATGAAGACTCCCCCCATGCGGGCATACTTACCATCAGCGCCGGGATTACTTGCTGGCAACTACCGCAACAGCTGGATGCCAATAGTTTAATTAATCGCGCCGATGAAGCCCTCTATCATGCCAAACTGACGGGGCGTAACCGCACCGAAGCCCTCCTCGGCCAACCCATTCGCTATTCCTAAGGCGCCAATCGCGACGGCAGAAACGTTTCTTTTTTCAGCAAAGGATTGAGTTAAGTCCTCTTCACCCCCATTAGCTAATACTAAGTTAATCAGGATCAGGTTAGGGAAAGTATGCTCGCTATTGTTATCACGCTTATCCTCGGAGTCGGGGCAATTGCTTGGCTACTTTCAAGTCGTTGGCGCAAAACCTTGCACCGCCGCCGAGTCACGGCCAAACCCTTTCCTAAAGAATGGCGCAGCATTCTCAAAAAAAGACTGCCTTACTTCCATGCGTTACCGACAGATTTACAGCTACAGCTCAAACGGCTTATCCAAATCTTCATCGATGAAAAGGAGTTTGTTGGCTGCGATGATTTCGAGATCACCGATGAAGTGAGAGTCACTATTGCAGCACAGGCTTGCCTCCTGCTCCTCAATCGAAAAACAGACTTTTACCCCAAACTGAAACAAATTTTGGTCTATCCCGATGCCTTTATCGTTAATAATCAACATAGAGACACGAGCGGTATCGTGTGGGAACAGCGTAATGTGCTGGCGGGCGAATCTTGGGAATACGGCAAAGTGGTGCTCTCGTGGAAAAATACCTTAGACGGCGCCGCCGATCCCCACGATGGCAATAATGTCGTGATCCACGAGTTTGCCCATCAGCTCGATCAAGAAGACGGCCAAGCCAATGGCGCGCCGATACTGCAGCATTTTGCCGATTACAGCACTTGGTCAGAAGTACTAAGCAAGGCTTTCACCCAATTACAGCACAGCGCAAACTTTGGCATACCCTCAATATTTAATTACTATGGTGCGACGAATCCCGCTGAATTTTTTGCCGTTATTACTGAAGTCTTTTTTGAAAAGCCAGAGGATTTCTACCAACAACACCCAGACTTGTATCGGGAACTGAGCCGCTTTTATCAACTCGATCCGATAAACTGGCATTAACCACTCAAACTAGAGACACGCAAAATGCTCAAGGACACTCATGCATTCGCAGTTAAAGGCACCACTGTTAATCGCGCCGCTAATATGAGTCGCGCGACTAATGCCAGTCGTGCCACTAATATTATTCGCATTAGCTTGGGGTTACTGCTCAGTGCGTTAATGCTCGGCGGCCTTAATGTAAGCGCACAGGCACAGGACTCGCCAACACAAAGCGCTCAAACACAAGACACTCAAGTCCGAGGCGCTGCAACGACTTCGAATCCTGATCAACAAGCTGCGGCTCAGGTGTTGGATTTACTCAACCAATATTCAAGCGATGCCGATTGGGATAAGTATTTTGCCCTGTACCGAAAAGACGGCATTTTTATTGGCACGGATGCGAGTGAGCGTTGGGGAATGGCGGAGTTTGAAAATTACTCCCGCCCTACAAAAGGTTGGCGCTATGATTTAACGGAGCGGCATTTAATCCAACATGGCGACGTCATATTGTTCGACGAGTTATTAAATAGCCCCGCCTATGGTGTCAGTCGAGGAACCGGTACTTTGATCAAAACCGATGGTAACTGGAAAATTGCGCAATACCACTTGAGTTTTCCAATCCCCAATGAGATAGCGAAACAGATCACCGCCGAGATCAAAGCCGCAAATAAACAATAATGCCGCACTCCGCCGAATAGGGTTTCGAAAGCGTACAATTTATAAAAGTGCGATTTCGATAGCATCGCTGTTTCAAATTGTACTGTTTCAAAGAGTACGGTTTCAAATTGTACGGTTTCAAAAAAAGCAGCGTTAAGATAAAACAGTTAACAGCGAACGCTATCTCAAGGACACGGTAAAACACACATTCGCCAATTGGGAGAAGTGAATAAAACTTTGAAAATCCACTTCTTCAAATGCCCTTTCCGAAGGGCCCCTATCAGCATAATAAAACCCGATCACTTTGCTATCAACCAACAAAGGCGCCAGTAAAAAGCCCTGCCGTGACACGTGCCGCGCTTGCAACTCCTTGCACTGCTCCTGCCATTTTTTAGAACAGGGATCGTCCACCCAAAGTGGCGCCTTATGCTCCATCGCTTGATGAAATAGCCCACGTTTGTCACTCAAATCGATAATAAACTCTTGTTTTATCGCATCGGCATCACGGCCCAATATCACCCTAGGTTGGAGCTGTTTACGGCTGGGCGATAACAATAATACGCCGCAGCGGTCAACCCCTACGCCCTCAAGAATACCTTCAAGAACCGTCTGCATTATCTGATTGAAATCTGCTTTA
This sequence comes from Shewanella sp. 1180_01, assembly GCF_052850535.1. NCBI lineage: Bacteria > Pseudomonadati > Pseudomonadota > Gammaproteobacteria > Alteromonadales > Shewanellaceae > Shewanella > Shewanella sp. 1180_01. Next base: position 164,271 of record NZ_VXCT01000001.1, on the reverse strand, counting down.
TTAATGGCAAAACCTGTCAATTCACGCAACTTAGCTAACTGAATATTCAAGTTAACTTGATAGACTGGCATATCTAACGGAATGGGAGGTAGATCGGGTTCAGCGGCGACAATACGTTTAGGATCGGGTAGATAATCGAGTAACACTTTAGCACCGTACACTTCTGCCAACTTATGGGTCGCATTCGCGCAGCGTTGCATTCGCACCAAAAACTCTTTCTCTTCTAGCCCAGTAAAACTCGCAGCTTGAGTCATACGTTTCGCTAACTCTAGCTTATCGAGAACAGGTTGCGATAAAATGTCGCAGAGCTTATCGGCAAGAAAAATAGCCCGAATATCTGGCCGCTGATCCTCTGGATAATTCAACGCTTGGATCAGCAACTCACCCAATCCCCAATTGCGGGCAATACTCTGGGTGAGCTGCAAAAAAGAAGCACCAAGGGCTTCGCGGGTAGCACTTCTCTCTTCGGCGGGCGTTTCACATTGGCAGAGCGTTAAATCTAATTCTTCGGTAAATTCGCCCCCAATACTCCAAAAAGCGCTCTCGCCGATGTGATACAACAAAGAGGCAATAAAGGCTTCCTCCTGCATCTCCTCGTCATGATGACTCAACATCATCCGCGCAATCATGGCCGCTTGAAATGCTTTGGCCATCAACTTAATTAACCTTTGATAGACATTGGGCGCGAGATTTTTACTCTCCAACAAGCTTGAGAGTAACTTAGCTGTAATACAGATATTTCGCACCGCATCGAAACCAAGCACTATGGCGGCGCGGCTAACGGTGGAGATTTGGCTACTCCCCTTATGATAAATAGCACTATTGGCGACTCGAAGAATACGAGAGGTTAAGGCGTTATCGTGCATCACGCTACGCCCAAGTAATGCGAGAGAGGAAACGTCATCCTTGGCGAGCTTTTCTAGCGATTTAACAGTCGAACACAGTGCGGGCATTTCTAATTCACTGATCCGATTTGTCCAATAATCGACCCCTTTATTAGTATTGTTATTAGGCTTCAACCCAAATTTACCTTAGCAATAAAACTTTATTGTTTTGAGTATAGATAAGCACAAATATTTCGCCCGTGGTCTAAGGCTTGTTTTCACCAACCAACAGTTAATTGCTCAATAATTCAACATCAAGTTATACCCGCAAATAAAAATGCCCGAGGCAAAGCTCGGGCATTTAGAGGTTTTAAAACAAGCTGCGTTTAGGCAGTGAAGTACTGCTTAACAACACGCAACACTTTATCTATGTCCTGACGGCTCACATCTTTGTGAGTCACAAGCCGAATCGTGCGCCCAGGGCTTATTAGAATGCCTTCTGCTCGACAGTATTTTGCCAATAAATCCGCATCAACTTTAGGCGCTAATTTGGCAAATAACATATTGGTTTGTACTGCGGCTAAATCGACGTCGAACTCGCTCAACTCGGCCAACTGACGAGCCAAATACGCCGCGTTGTCATGATCTTCACTCAGTCGTTGCACTTGCTCAGTTAAGGCGAGCTTACCTGCCGCAGCAAGTATCCCAGCTTGACGCATGCCGCCACCGAGCATTTTACGCCAGCGTATCGCCTTCTTAATCAAACGCTCGTCACCTAAGAGTAATGAGCCAACTGGCGCGCATAACCCTTTGGACAGACAAATCGACACAGAATCAAAATGCGCCGTAATCTTACTTATCGCGATATTCTGCGCCACAGCCGCATTAGCAACTCGCGCGCCGTCGAGATGGATTTTTAATCCGCGATGAAAGGCCAATGCCTGCGCGTCCGCTAAATAGCTTTGCGGAATCACTTTACCGCCAATTGTATTCTCTAAACTGAGCAAACGCGTGCGGGCAAAGTGGATATCGTCAGGCTTAATGGCGGCTTCAATATCGGCCAAGGCAATGGTGCCATCGACTTGATTCAACAAAGGTTGAGGTTGAATGCTACCTAAGACAGCGGCACCGCCACCCTCAAATTTATAATTGTGGGCCTGCTGGCCGCACAGGTACTCATCACCACGCTCACAGTGGGCCATCAAAGCCAATAAATTCGCCTGCGTACCCGAACAGGTAAATAATGCGCTTTCAAAGCCAAACATCTCTGCGGCCATATCCTGCAGACTATTTACCGTGGGATCATCACCGTAAACATCGTCACCTACTTCGGCTCTGGACATGGCTAATCGCATCGCTGCTGTTGGCTGGGTAACAGTATCACTGCGTAAATCTATCATCTCGTCCTCAACTTAAGGTTTGGTTGGCGCTTAATGGGCTCAAGACTCTAGCGCCAAAGGCTTATTTTGTATAGTTTATCATCATGCTTATTCATCATGTTACTGACTCCAAACGTGAATACATGGGCGGAGTGATGATCTGAATATTGGCTTCAACTAATAAAAACATAAATATACTCAAGATATTGCCGATATATGCCTGTCGATGAGTTGACGCGTGAACGCGTTTCACTTGGCGAAATGCGCCTAAGTCGATAGAATGCCGCACTAAGATGGTCATGCTACAACCATGCGATCACTTTAGTAATTTTGACTAGTACTTATCGTTCAATAGGTGATTTGTAGTGAAAAACTCCCAATCTCGATGGATTCAGCTGGTACTTTTACTATTAAGTTTAAGTCTGACATCGCAGGTATTCGCTTGGTCTGATACTGACCAAGATGGCGTGCCTGACATCAAAGATGCCTGCCCTAACACAGCGCCAGACACGCCAGTAATGGCCAATGGCTGTGTTGAAGAGGTCGAGGTGGAAGCGACTGCATCAGCAGATTGTAGCACGAGTAATCCCAATGCTGAGTTCAGCGCAGATTGTCATAATATTTCTACCGCTGTGGTGTATTTTGAATTTGCCATTGCCGAAGTTGACTTTTCGCAATGGAAAACTTTAGCCTTAGTGAAAGCATATTTAGCAGCGAATGATGTCGCATTAACCTTAGTGGGCCACACTGATATCGTTGGCACGCCTGAGTTTAATTATCAGCTGTCACTTCAGCGCGCTCAAAATGTGAAACGTATTTTGGTTGAAGATTATGGCTTTAATCCAAATCGCTTTACCGTAATGGGTAAAGGTATATCTGAACCTGTAGCGGACAACCGTTCTAGCGAAGGGCGCAGTTTAAATCGACGAGTACAATTTATCGTCAATAATAAATAGTTTTAGTTAGCGTATATTTAGGGAGTTATTCAATGGAAAACCTTGAAGGTTTATTAAAGCAAGCACCGGATCTGATTGTGACTTATGGCTTAAAAGTTTTATTTGCCATTATCATTTTCTTTGTTGGTAAATACTTTGCCGGCGTAGCGCAAAAGCTGGTTCGTAAATTACTTAACAGCCGTAAAGTTGATCCGACAGTTGTTTCATTTGTCGCAAACCTCGCTTGGGCAATTGTGTTTGTTTTCGCAGTGATTGCCACCTTAGGCCAAATTGGCGTACAAACCGCATCATTGGTCGCCGTTATCGGTGCCGCTGGTTTAGCGGTGGGTTTAGCGCTACAAGGTTCTCTGTCTAACTTCGCATCGGGCGTGTTAATGGTGTTATTCCGCCCTTGCCGCGTTGGTGACTATATTGAAGCCGCTGGCATTGCCGGTACTGTTGATGAAATTACTATATTTTCAACCAAACTTCGCACACCAGACAACAAGGTTATTGTGGCGCCAAATTCATCCATCATGAATGGCACTATCACTAACTATTCGGCAATGGATACTCGCCGTATCGATTTAGTGATTGGCGTATCTTATTCTGCCGATATCGCACTCACGAAGAAAATCTTAACTGAGATTTTAGACAACAACCAATATGTGTTAAAAGATCCATCATATACAGTTGGACTGGCTGAATTAGCGAACTCTTCAATTAATTTCGTGGTTCGCCCTTGGGTAAAAACGGCTGATTATTGGACGGCTCGTTTCCAACTGCTTGAGCAAATCAAAAATGCATTAGATGCAGCAGATATCGGTATTCCATTCCCACAAATGGATATTCATGTCAAAGAATTGCCACTCAGCAAATAACCCTAAATGAATAACAAAGGTCGGCAATTGCCGGCCTTTTTTTATGGTTCTGCATCGCATTTTAGCGTACCTTAAAGGACAGATATTAGCGAAGGCACAGATATTCATGTGCGAGGAAATCCAATGCAAAAATACGTATCATTTTTAGCCGCCAGCTGCATTTATGGCTTAGTGCTGATAAGCCCCAATGTGCTTGCCAGTGAGAAAACTCAGGTTCTTATGGGTGAAAAAACCGTCACCTTGGAAGGCAAGTTACCTAAGCTGTCGCAAATGGCGCCAGGATTCAAAGTGGTTGATGATCATTTTGCGCCAGTTATGCTAAGCGACTTTAAGGGTAAAACCGTGCTGATAAGTGCCGTACCAAGCTTAGATACGGGCGTGTGTGCACTACAAACTAAACGTTTCAACAGCGAAGTGGGCCATTTTTCCGATGACGTGGTCATGCTAACCATCAGTGCCGATTTACCCTTTGCACAGAAACGTTTCTGCAAAGTAGAAAACGTAGATAAAATCAAAGTACTATCCGATTCTGTCTGGCGTGATTTTGGTGAAAAATATGGCTTGTTGATTCAAGATTACGGCTTGCTGGCGAGGGCTATTTTCATCATAGATGCCGAAGGTAAACTCCAATACCAAGAGTTAGTTCCGAATATCACCGAGCATCCTAACTATGATGCCGCACTTGAAGCGCTGAAAACCATTCAAGCCCAGCAGTAATTTACCGCTAAAAAACAGGGCAGCCTTAGCTGCCCTTTTGTTTTACGATTGTATATCTACGATTTGGTTTTACGATCTAATGTGTGTGCTGATCGCCATTGGCCTGATAATCAAAGGTCGGCATAGACCAATGATAGCGCAGCGCCAACATCCGCAGGCTAAAACCAACACTCAGACAAATAACCAGATTAATCCACTCGGTTAATTGATAGGCTTTTAAGACGATATACAAGCCTGCCGTCAGTAGTGAAATCACCGCGTAGAGTTCTTTCTTAAAAATCAAAGGCACTTGATTACACAGGATATCGCGGATAACGCCACCAAAGACGCCCGTCACCAATCCCATCACCACAGCAATCGTTGGGCTAAATCCCAGCATTAAGGTCTTCTGCGCGCCCACGATAGAGAACACAGCTAAGCCTAAGGCATCGATAGCCAAAAATAACTTAGACAGATAACGCATCACAGGGGCGATAGCAACAGTGAGCAAAGAAGCGAATGCAATCGCAATAAGGTAATTCACGTGCTCAACCCAAATTAAAGGATAATTGCCGAGCATCATGTCCCTTAGTGTGCCGCCACCAATCGCCGTTGCGCAGCCAATGATCACTACACCAAACAAATCCATCTGCTTGCGACCCGCCGCCAGAGCGCCCGTCATAGCCTCGGCAATAATACCAATCAGCCAAAGTAATCCAATAATCTGCGTCTCATGCATCTTTGCTACTACCAACAAGGTAAAGAAACAGATTCTGCCTGAGAAACTCTCAGTTCTATAATGATTTTATTTTGAATTCATCATTAGAAAAATTAATTCATCATTTCATCAATAATGAATTGCCAATACCTACAACCACAAAAGAGCACTGTATAAATTGCAAATAAAATAGCCAGTTATGCGTAAAACTACTTCTCACGTCTATTTAGATAACTAAAATTTTTAATAAGTATTAATAACGTAAATTCAATCAGATGATAAATAACTGCAGATCATTTAATAGAATGGGCAAAACGCATAAAAATCAGCCACAAAAAAGCGGCCAACAGGCCGCTTAATTTTCATTCAAACTGAGTCAGAACTACTTAGTGTCAGGCTTAGGGGGATAATTTGCCATCACACTACCCACAGCTTGATTGATGATCTGTACTCTTTCTTCTGGGGTATTTTTGTCGCGAATGGTATCGGCAACAGAACCACGCCAGATAAGCTTAGTAGTTTTATTATCAACTAAATCAATAATCAGAGTACCAACTTCATATTCTCTCACTGTAGTTTGGGTCTGCATATTGCCGCCCCAACCCCATCCTGGACCATAGTATGGGTTGTAGCCAAAATTACTATTGAAGGTATCAACATTGATTTTCTTATCGACTTTGGTCAGGTAGTTCACCAATACATCAGCGTCTTTCGCATCGACTAATGTCATGCCTTTACTCGCTAACTGGCTATTAACCGCTTCTCTTACTCTTTGGTCCATCAAGCCATCAAGATGATATCCGGCAGAATCGGCTTTCTGAGCAACCCAAGCATAGGTTTTATATTGGGTAAAATTGGCGCTAGGATCATAGTCCCAACCAGACTTCATCGAGCTACAGGCACTTAATGCCAACACAGCTAAAGCTACAAAAATATTTTTCATCTTAATTTCCTCAGATGTTCGAACCGAACAAAGACAAGTATCAGAGATATGAATTTAGCTTACAGAGCAATCATCTGATCTACAACTCAATTGATTAAAAAGCAGCATCTCATTCAGCTTGACTTCAGCAAAATCAAAGATGATAATGATTATCAATTAAGGTTAAGGGGGGTAATGAAATGTACTGGTTTATTAGCGCGTTTTTGGTTGCATCAGCCATTTTCTTCCTTGCGCCAGAAAAAATCTCACTCGAGGCCAATAACGCTAAGATAAAGCGCCATTTGCCTGTCAGCTTACTGATTTTACCTCTTATTGTACTTGGCTGGTTGGTCATAGATACCGTCGCGAATGGCACTAATTATGCGACAGTCGCCGCATTCGGCTTTGTGACTACCGCCTGCTTAATTGCGTTACCTAAGCTGCATAAATTTATTATGCCCAGCGCCTTACTGACAGCAGTAGCGCTGATCATCATGGTCTTTATGCGCATGAATTAAAACGGCTGAAAACGCTCCCTTTTTCAAAAATATGCTTACTTCCCTGCAAAGAGTTAGCATTTTGTTCAGACCACTTAAGGATAATCCTCAAGTGGTCTTTTTTTACCTCCCAGAACCCCTGCAAATTTGATAAACTCAACGGGTATAAGTCATCTTTTAACACCAATGAATGAAATCTATGAAAGCAGATCCTAATGTATCCTTAGTGTACAGCACCGACAAAGGCCGTATTAATGCAGAGCCCGTCACTAAAGTGATTCCTGAATCCGACGGTATAGTCAGGATCCATAGAGACAGTAAGGGCCGCAAAGGCAAAGGCGTTTCGATTATCTCAGGCCTAGGTCTCGATGAAACCGCGTTAAAAGCAATGGCTCAGACCCTTAAAAAACAATGTGGTTGTGGTGGCACGGTTAAAGATTTCACTATTGAGGTCCAAACAGATAACCGCGAGCAATTAAAGCTATTGCTTGAGAAGCAGAACTACAAAGTTAAATTAGCTGGCGGTTAATCTCGCCCGACTTAGCAATATAGCAGCATGCTAGATCAACTTAGCCACATCGAACGGAGTAGTTAAATGGAGAGTTTGCAGAACCATTTCTTAATTGCCATGCCTTCACTGCACGATACGTTTTTTGAACGCTCAGTCATCTATATCTGTGAACATGATGCCAAAGGCGCCATGGGACTGGTGATCAATAAACCGCTCGGTATCGAAGTTAATTCGCTATTAGAACAAATGGATTTGCCAGCTGAGCAAGTCTCCACCGATTTAGCGTTCAATGCCAATGTCATGATGGGCGGACCCGTTTCCCAAGATCGTGGCTTTGTACTGCATACCTCTCAGCCCTATTGGGCCAACAGCACAGATCTGGGTTGTGGTTTAATGCTAACTACCTCACGCGATGTGTTAACCGCGATAGGAAGCAACAGATCGCCAGAGAAATTCCTCGTCGCATTAGGATATGCTGGATGGAGCAAAGATCAGCTCGAACAAGAGCTTGCCGATAATTCTTGGCTAACGATTCCAGCAACCAATGCACTCTTGTTTGACATTAAACACAAAGACCGTTGGCCACAGGCCAGCCGAGCTCTTGGATTTGATGCTTGGCAGGTTTCAGCTCAAGCGGGTCACGCTTAAGCCTATTTCTTAATATAAGTCAGCACACTATGAATTCGAAAACCGTATTAGGCTTTGATTTTGGCACTAAAAGTATTGGTGTGGCTATAGGCCAAGAAATCACCGCTAGCGCCACGCCATTATTGTCAATTAAAGCCGTCGATGGGATACCCAACTGGGATCAAATAGGCGATTTAATCAAAGAGTGGCAACCCGACCTAGTGGTTGTTGGTCTACCCTTAAACATGGATGGCACTGAGCAAGATATGACCCACAGGGCGCGTAAATTTGCGAACCGTATCAATGCTAAGTTCAAAGTCAAAATAGCCACTCAAGATGAGCGATTAACCACTACCGATGCTAAGGCAAGATTATTCGAGTTAGGCGGATTCAAGGCGCTCACCAAAGGCCAAGTCGATGCAGTGTCTGCCGTACTAATTATCGAAAGCTACTTTGAAAATAACTTCAGCAAGTAATGCCACAATAAAAAACCATATAAAAAGAAAAGGATAAGTTGCCTTATCCTTTTCAGTTTGATGTTTAACCCGATAAATTACCGGATCAAAAATGTGGCTTCACTAAGTTGGCCATCATAGTAATGTGCGCATCATCATCGTTTAGTGCAGCAATGTAACGGAACTTCTCACCACCCGCCTCGGCAAAGAGATGACCATTCTCACCAACAATTTCTTCCAGCGTTTCTAAACAATCGGCGCTAAAAGCGGGGCAAACGATAGCGATATCACGCACGCCTTGTTGCGGCAACGCTTTCAAAGTCGCATCGGTATAAGGTTGTAGCCATTTGGCTTTACCAAAACGCGATTGGAATGTCATCACAAACTCATCTTTACCTAACCCAAGCTTTTCAGTAACCAGTCGAGTCGTTTTCATGCAGAAGCAATAATACGGATCGCCTAAATGCAAATTACGCTCAGGCATACCATGGTAAGACAACACCAATTTTTGCGGTTTACCATTTGCTTCAAAATCAGCCGTGATCGAATTGGCTAAAGCATTAATGAAATCAGCATTATCATGATAAGTATTAATAAAATGTAACGATGGAATATAGCGCCACTTGGACAACTCAGCCGCAATCGCATCAAAAGCAGAACCCGTAGTGGGCGCCGCATATTGGGGATACAGGGGTAACACCACGATTTTATCAATGCCATTTTGATGCATAGTTTGCAAGGTACTGGCAACCGATGGACTGCCATAACGCATTGCTAAATGGACAGAAACATCATGGTTATCGGCGTTAAGTTTATCCGCTAACTTCGCCGTTTGACGCAAACTAATGTCCATTAACGGTGAGCCGGCCGCTGTCCATACCTTCTGGTATAACGCCGCCGATTTTGCTGGGCGTACCCGCAAAATGATCCCGTGTAAAATCATCATCCATACTAATTTAGGAATTTCGACTACCCGGGGATCTGCTAAGAACTCAGCTAGATAACGCCTAACAGCCGATGCTGTGGGTGCATCTGGCGTACCTAAATTTAATAACAGCACGCCCACTTTGCCGCGCTGTCCGTGTCCAACTTCTTTGGATAAGCCTGAAAATTTAGCCAAAACAGCCTCTTAATTAATAAATACTTATAAGATTAAAGTACAGATTCTATTGCTTGCTTAAGCTCTTCGCTATCTGGCTTCACTTTAGAATTGAACTGTTGCACAATCGCGCCATCGCCGCTAACGACATACTTATAAAAATTCCACTTAGGCGCACCAGTTTTTTCGGCTAAGTATTTAAACACGCTATTGACGTCACTGCCACGCACAGCTGAAGTCGACAGCATAGTGAAAGTGACACCGTAATTGATGTAACACACCTTAGCCGTGTCTTTCTCATCATTTTCTTCTTGGAAAAAATCATCCGATGGGAAACCAATAACCACTAAGCCTTTGTCTTTATAGTTTTCATGCAATGCTTCGAGCGCTTTAAACTGCGGGGTATAACCACAGTTACTCGCAGTGTTAACAATCAACACGGGTTTCCCCTGAGTCAATTCACACAGATTAACTGTCTCTTCAGAATGTAATTTTCGTACTTCAAGGTTCAAATACTCGGGACAAGTGGCCGCCATAGCGCCAACACTCATCAGGCTCGCTGTCATAGCGAATATCATAGGTAATTTTTTCATTGCTTTCTCCTTTACCCGGTAAATACGTAAACGTACTAGGTAAAGATCATATTGAATTAAAAAATAAAAGCTATGGTTAACGACAGCATAGCGATGAAGTAAAACCGATTGAGCTGAACGAAAATCTAACGACACCAACAAAAAGCAGCCCATAAAGAGCTGCTTAACCTAGAACCTGGCTCTCGCGTTAGTCCATGTCTAAGGTGACACCTTCCATAAAGCCTGAGCCCGTGGATTCTTTATTCTGTAATTTAATAATCAAACGTAAATCGTTCGGTGAATCAGCATGGTGCAGCGCATCAGCGTAACTAATCTCGCCATCGACATAAAGTTTCAGCAAGGCTTGATCGAACGTCTGCATGCCCTGCTCATTCGATTTGGCCATGGTTTCTTTGAGTAAATGCAGCTCGTTCTTCGCAATTAAACTCGCCACCCTTGGGGTGTTAATCAATACTTCAATCGCGGCGCGGCGCCCAGTGCCATCGACTTTTGGGATCAATTGCTGCGCCACAATACCGCGCAAATTCAATGACAAATCGAACAATAACTGCTGATGTTTACTCTCAGGCACAAGGTGCATAATGCGGTCTAATGCTTGGTTGGCGTTGTTGGCATGCAAGGTTGCCATACAGAGGTGGCCCGTTTCTGCAAACGACAGGGCGAACTCCATCGTCTCTTGGGTACGAATTTCACCAATCAAGATCACATCGGGTGCTTGGCGAAGGGAGCTTTTTAGCGCCGCATCGAAAGATTCAGTATCTATGCCCACTTCACGCTGGGTGATAATGCTTTTTCTGTGGTCGTGAACGAATTCGACTGGGTCTTCGATAGTCAAAATATGACCACGAGCATGACCATTACGATATCCCACCAAGGCCGCCAGAGATGTTGACTTACCCGTACCCGTTCCGCCCACCATAATAATGAGACCACGTTTGCTCATCACCAGATCTTTCAGAATGGGTGGCAGTTTTAAATCATCGACGTCAGGGATTTTAGTTTCGATACGGCGCATCACGCAGCCTGGCGATTCGCGCTGCCAAAAGGCGCTCACCCGAAAACGACCTAAATCCTTTGCCGCAAAAGCAAAGTTACACTCACGAGTCGAATGAAACTCTTGTTTCTGCGCTTCGGTCATTAAGGATTCAACAAAATCCAGTGATTGTGCCGGAGTAAAGGCACTTTCGGCCAAGGGACGCAATTCACCGTCAATCTTAGCACTTGGCGGAAAGCCTGCTGTGATGAACAAGTCGGAGGCTTTGCGCTCAACGATCACTTTTAAAAACGGAAGAACATCCATCATAAATCCTTAAAATGTCGCTTGTTTATTCGAACTCTTCGCCATTGCATCTTCACGGGTGATAAGACCGCGATTGACTAAGTTCTGTAAACATTGCTCTAAGGTCTGCATTCCGTGGGCCATACCGGTTTGAATCGCCGAATACATCTGCGCCACTTTGTCTTCACGAATAAGGTTACGAATAGCGGAAGTGCCCATCATGATTTCATGGGCGGCGACACGGCCTCCGCCGACTTTTTTAATCAGGGTTTGTGAAATAACCGCTTGCAGCGATTCCGACAACATAGTGCGCACCATGTCTTTTTCACCAGCGGGGAACACGTCGACCACACGGTCAATGGTTTTCGCGGCTGAGGTGGTATGCAAGGTACCAAACACTAAGTGGCCTGTTTCAGCGGCAGTCATAGCCAAACGAATAGTTTCAAGGTCACGCATCTCACCGACTAAAATCACATCCGGATCTTCACGTAGTGCACTTCTAAGCGCCGCATTAAAGCTGTGGGTATGGCGGTGAACTTCACGCTGGTTAATCAAACATTGCTTATTTTGGTGTACGAATTCGATAGGATCTTCAATGGTTAAGATGTGATCGTGTCGATTTTCGTTAACGTAATCCACCATAGCGGCAAGTGTGGTACTCTTACCCGAACCCGTTGGCCCAGTCACTAGCACTAATCCCCGAGGGAAACTGGCGATTTTTTTAAAAATCTCCGGTGCACCTAATTGCTCAAGTGACAAGATGTCGCTAGGAATGGTACGAAATACGGCCGCAGCACCACGGGATTGATTGAATGCGTTAACACGAAAGCGTGCAAGATTAGGGACTTCGAACGAGAAATCGATTTCTAAATGTTCTTCGTAGTCCTTGCGCTGCTTATCATTCATTATGTCGTACACTAGGCTGTGTACGCCTTGGTGATCGAGCGCGGGCAGGTTAATTTTTCTCACTTCACCGTCGACACGGATCATGGGAGATATCCCTGCAGAAAGGTGTAGATCCGAGGCTTTGTGTTTTACACTAAATGCCAATAACTCAGTGATTTCCATCGTTTGGGATATCCTTGCAACTAGATAATTACATCATGACAACAATAGCAGACAGACTCGCAATCGCCCAGCGCAGGATCGCACAAGCGGCGCAAAAATGTGCACGCCAACCTAGCAATATTCGCTTACTTGCCGTCAGCAAGACCAAACCTATTGAAGACATTATAGCAGCCTATCAAGCGGGTCAGCATTGCTTTGGCGAAAACTATGTCCAAGAAGGCGCAGAGAAAATTACCGCGCTCAAGGGGGATTTTCCGGACATTGAATGGCACTTTATCGGGCCACTTCAATCCAACAAAACCAGCATAGTCGCCCAGCATTTCGATTGGATGCACACTGTCTCGCGCGACAAAATTGCCCAACGTCTCAATGACCAACGTCCAGCTGAATTAGCACCATTGAACGTCTGCATTCAAATTAATATCAGTGCTGAAGACACAAAATCTGGCATAGATGCGGCGCAAATGCTGCCACTGGCCGAACTTATCACTCAGCTGCCTAATCTTGCACTGAGAGGCCTAATGGCAATCCCAACGGCTACTGCAGATACTGAGTTACAGCTTAAAGAGTTTTCTATGTTAAACAATCTATTTCAAGAACTTAAATCACATTACCCCAATATAGACACGCTTTCCATGGGGATGAGTAATGACCTAGATGCAGCGATTAGCTGCGGTTCAACTATGGTGCGCATTGGCAGTGCCATTTTTGGTGAGCGAAATTACGCTGCGTAAACTCACTCGAGGCATGAAGTTCGAGGTCAGTGTGTGGGCTTGACCTTGTTTTTAGCGCTTTATGCCCAAATACTGTATTAAAGTTCACGACATTTAAGATCAATTAGCGAGAGTCGACTAATCCGGCTCTGACATTCAAATGACTAACCGTTTTATCATCTTGATTTAAGGTGAGTCTGTTACAAATTAACGGTTAACACACTGAAGAGAATCAAATGGATCAACAGAAAATCTGCTTTATCGGTGCCGGCAACATGACGCGCAGCATCATCAGTGGCCTAGTTCATAGCGGCTATCCTGCTCAACTCATCCAAGCGACCAATCCTAGCCAAGGTAAACTCGACGCACTAAAAGCCGATTTAGGGATTTTGGTTTCTCAAGATAATTTAGCCGCAGCGCAAGCTGCCGATGTCATAGTGCTGTCGGTAAAACCGCAATTGATGCAGCAAGTGTGTGAAGCATTACAAACGGTCGATATGTCGCAAAAGTTAGTCATCACTATTGCTGCAGGCATTAAAGCAAAGCGTTATACCGATTATCTGGCGCAGGATATTAAACTTATTCGCGCTATGCCCAATACACCGATGCAGATTAGTGTGGGGATGACAGGCCTCTATGCGCCTCAGGCTATTTCTACCGAGCAAAAAGCCATTTGCGATCGTTTGATGTCAAGCGGCGGCGAAATTGTGTGGGTTAATGAAGAGTCAGAATTAGATCAAGTGATTGCACTATCGGGCAGTTCACCGGCTTATTTCTTTTTGCTGATGGAGTCTATGATAGATGCTGGCAAAGAAATGGGAATGGATGAAGACAAAGCCAGAACTTTAGTGCAGCAAGCCGCGCTCGGCGCTGCTATGATGGCAAAGCAAAATCCACAACTGACCTTAGGTAACCTAAGGGAGAATGTCACCTCAAAGGGCGGTACCACCGCACAGGCGCTGGCGACATTTGAAGCTGCGGATATGCGTGGTTTAGTAAAAAAAGCCATGGAAAACTGTATTAAACGTGCAGAAGAAATGGCTAAGACATTTTAATTTTCACTAACGCGTTTTTATATCGGACTTTAATAGGTAGAAATCTCGATGAATGCATTTACCTTTTTAATCACCACACTATTCGATTTATATTTGATGGTGGTGATTTTGCGTATTTGGCTGCAACTGGCAAGGGCGGATTTTTACAATCCTTTTAGCCAATTTATTGTCAAAGCGACTCACCCGCTCATCGCGCCAATGCGCCGTATTCTGCCTTCCTTAGGACGGTTTGATACCGCATCATTCGTCCTCGCGTTGCTGGTCGTGATGGTCAAAGTACTGCTGATCAGCCTTATCGCGGGCGGTGGCATAGACATACTGCTGTTTTTGATGTTTGCCGTCGTATCTGTGATCAAAAAAGCAGGGGTATTGCTGTTTTGGATGCTGTTGATACGCGCAATATTGAGCTGGTTTAACCAAGGCTATAACCCAATAGTGATGGTCATGGGCCAGTTAACTGAACCCGTATTAGCGCCAATCCGCCGTATCATACCGCCAATTGGTGGCTTAGATTTATCGGTGATGTTGGTGATTATTGGTATGAATTTCCTCAATATGTTACTTGCCCAATATATCCCTTATTGGGCTGTGATCTAATGAGTGCAGTGACTTTGCAGCAAGGTGACTTGCTGCTTAATCTCTACATTCAGCCTAAGGCCAGCCGAGATCAAATAGTAGGGATTGCACGGTGATGAGCTAAAAGTAGCCATCACTGCGCCGCCTATTGATGGCAAGGCCAATGCCCATTTAAGTAAGTACTTAGCAAAAACCTTTAAAGTCCCCAAGAGCGACATTCATATAATGAAAGGTGAACTTGGTCGGCATAAGCAAATCCGCGTGATTGACCCAAAGATCATCCCAAGCGTCATTACTGAGCTGATGGGACAAACTAGCTGAGCTAATGCTGTTGAAAGGCTGAAAACCAACAAATTTCTTTGAATGCGGTTAATTTATCGATAAACAGATAAACATAAACAATAGTCACAGCGACCTATACTCAAACATTCCCTAATATGAGGTATCCCATCATGTTCCGTAATATTCTGGCTGTATTAGCCCTCACCGCTAGCCTTTGTGGTGTTGCAAACGCAGAGCAAAAAGAAACTGTCGGCAATTTTGACATTCATTACATGGCACTTGGCAGTACATTTTTAACGCCTAGCATAGCCAAATCCTATGGCATTCAACGCAGTAGCTATACAGGCATTATCAACATTGCGGTGTTAGATATCAGCGAAGCGAATAAACCCGCAGTACCCGTTGAAATTACTGGTGTCGCCAATAACTTATTAGATGCTCGAATCAACTTAACCTTCAAAGAGATCCGCGAAGGTGATGCGATTTATTATATTGCCGAAGTCCCTTACCGCGATGATCAGGAGATCAACTTCAATATCGCGATCAAGCATGGTAATCAATTAAATACCAACTTGCAGTTCAAGCAAAAATTCTACGTCGAATAAGCCAAGCTGAGATTACCGCAATACATAAGTAACTTTGGGACGATACAAGTCTGTACCGTCCCGCCCTTTTCCTGTCCTTTAGCCCTCAGCTTGGGTATCATTGCCGCAGTATAAGTCGCCCCAATGATATAGGTGTTCCATGCAACAAATCGTCCTCGCCAGTGGCAACAAAGGCAAACTCGCCGAATTCGATCAAATGCTCGCCAGCTACGGTGTCACTGTACTGCCGCAGAGCCAATTTAATGTCAGCGAAGTGGCCGAAACGGGCACCACTTTTGTCGAAAATGCTATTATCAAAGCCAGACATGCAGCCGAAATCACCGGACTTGCCGCCATTGCCGATGATTCAGGTTTAGAAGTGGATTTACTCCAAGGCGCTCCCGGCATTTATTCAGCGCGTTACGCGGGCGAAAATGCCAAAGATCAAGACAACGTATTGAAACTACTTGAGACAATAAAAGACCAGCCAGCACCTCGCAGTGCGAGATTCCAATGCGTACTGGTGTATATGCGCCACGCCAAAGATCCAACCCCAATTATTTGCCAAGCTGCATGGGAAGGCCAAATCGACTTTAACCAACGTGGCGACAATGGCCATGGTTACGATCCGATTTTTATCCCTGAAAATTATCAATGTAGCGCGGCGGAGCTCAGCAGCAACGAGAAAAATGCCTTAAGCCATCGTGGTAAAGCCCTAGTGCAACTCATCGCCGCCATGCAAGCCCAAGGCGTGTTAACTGGCGGGAATGCACAATAATGTCGTCAACTGCCGTGACTACTGCGATGAAGCTCGAACTGCCGCCACTCAGTCTGTATATCCATATTCCTTGGTGCGTACAAAAGTGTCCTTATTGTGACTTTAACTCCCATGGTCAAAATGGTGAGCTGCCACAGGAAGCCTATGTTGATGCGCTATTAGAAGACTTACGCCAAGACTTACATCTCGTCCAAGGGCGGCAAATTCATACCATCTTTATCGGTGGCGGCACACCATCCTTATTCGATGCTTTGCAAATCAAACGCATACTCGATGGTGCCAATGCGCTAATCCCCTTTAGTGACAATATCGAAATCACCATGGAAGCCAACCCTGGCACCTTAGAACACGATGATTTTAGTGCCTATCGCGCAGCCGGTGTCACTCGTTTATCTATCGGTGTGCAGAGTTTTTCTAAGGATAAGCTCAACTTACTTGGACGTATTCACGATCAAAACGAGGCACAAGTCGCTGCTCAAAAAGCCAGTCAAGCGGGATACTTGAGTTTTAACCTCGATTTAATGCATGGATTACCCAACCAAAGTTTTGCTGAAGCCATGGCTGATATCGACACGGCAGCGGCGCTCAATCCGCCCCACCTGTCTTGGTATCAGTTAACAATTGAGCCCAACACCCTATTCCACTCAAAACCGCCGCAGTTGCCCGATGACGAAGCGCTCTGGCATATCTATGAGCAAGGTCAACAAAAGCTGGCCGCATTAGGGTATGAGCAATACGAAATATCCGCTTATGCGAAACCCGGTTACCAATGTAAGCACAATCTCAACTACTGGCAGTTTGGTGATTATCTAGGCATAGGCTGTGGCGCCCACGGTAAAGTGACGCTGCCAGAAGAAAACCGCATTATACGCACGGTAAAAATTAAACATCCCAAGGGATATCTGAGTGCCAGCAACTACACCTTCGAATCGATTGATGTGGCAGAGGAAGATCGCGCGCTTGAATATTTAATGAATCGCCTGCGCCTGATGACAGCTATCCCTAAGCAAGAATTTGAACTGCGTACCGGACAGCACAGAGACACATTGACCGAAGGAATGGAAAAGGCCAAACAACGTGGTTTACTCACAGAATCCGCTGAACATTGGCAATTAACCAGCAAAGGTCACATGTTTGTTAATGATTTACTGACACAATTCTGCTAAGCCTGCCGTTAAAATAGCTATATAAATAATGTGTTAGTGGTCATTAGTGCAGTTTAATACAATTACTGCTAACACATTTTCTAACATTAATATCCATACATTCTTGTCCAGCTTCTTTAGAATTGATGCAACTCAATCCAGGAAGCCTGATCATGCCAATAAAAACTAAAATCAGCTTAGTCGCACTGACCCTTTCAGCTCTACTGACCATTCCCGCGTATGCAGCATCAACTTCGCCTGCCTTACACAGTGCGAGCGAACCTGTGAATGCAGTGGTGCAAACCGAGTCAGACAAAGCCAATGCGTTGTTCGAAACCATCTTCATGGAAAACATCATGGCGAGCCCCATTTCGCAAACCTATATGGGGATCAAGCAAGACTATGATAAATGGGATGAACTGGGTGATGCCGCCGATGATAAAGCCCTAGCACGCACGAAAAAACAACTGGCGCAGGTCAATCTGATTGATGCGGCCAAGCTCGATCCACAAACAAACCTCAGCCTCACCTTACTCAAACAAAATCTGCAAAATGACATCGAAGATGACCAATGGCGCTACCATAATTACCCTGTGAATCAGATGTATGGCGGCCACTCTATGATCGCCTCCTTCTTAATTAACCAACATCAAATCACAGATGTCAGCGATGCCAAGGCCTATATCAGCCGCTTAAATGGCGTGCCCAAACGTTTAAGTCAATTACAGACAGTGTTAGAAGTTCGCGCTGACAAAGGCATTATCGCGCCTAAGTTTGTATTCGCTTATGTGATTTCAGACAGCCAAAACATCATCAAAGGTGCGCCTTTTGATAGAGGCGACGACAGCGCGCTACTCGCAGATTTTCGCCGTAAAGTGAACGCATTAGCGATTCAAGAAACGGAAAAGCAAGCACTGATTCAACAGGCTGAGCATGCACTAGTAACTCAAGTCGAGCCCGCCTATAACAAGCTCATCAGTTACATCAAAACCTTAGCAACCAGAGCTGACGGCCGCGATGGTGCGTGGAAACTCCCTAATGGCGCGGCCTTTTACAATAATGCTTTGGCCCGCACTACCACCACAAATATGACCGCCGATCAAATCCATGACTTAGGCCTTTCTGAGGTGGAACGTATTCATAATGAAATGCGCGCCATTATGAAGAAGGTCAATTTTAAAGGCGATTTACAGCAATTCTTTAGCTTCATGCGTGACGATCCCCAGTTCTACTACCCC
The DNA here is from genome assembly GCF_052850535.1 of Shewanella sp. 1180_01. Taxonomy (NCBI): domain Bacteria; kingdom Pseudomonadati; phylum Pseudomonadota; class Gammaproteobacteria; order Alteromonadales; family Shewanellaceae; genus Shewanella; species Shewanella sp. 1180_01. The sequence continues at coordinate 145,416 of NZ_VXCT01000001.1, read as the reverse complement.
AATACCGCCGAAGGCAAAGCCGACTATTTAGCTGAGGCGACTAAGCTCATCGACAATATGAAATCGCGCTTAGATGAAGTGTTCAAAGTAAAACCTAAGGCTGCCATGATAGTGAAACAGGTTGAAGCCTTTAGAGAAAAATCTGCGGGTAAAGCCTTCTATGAGCAACCAGCCCCCGATGGTTCGCGTCCCGGTAGCTACTATGCCAACCTATATGACATGAAAGCCATGCCTAAATACCAAATGGAGGCACTGGCCTACCACGAAGGTATTCCGGGTCATCATATGCAGATAGCCATTTCCCAAGAGCTGCAAAATATTCCTAAGTTCCGCAAGTTTGGTGGCTATACCGCGTATATCGAGGGTTGGGGTTTATATAGCGAATCTTTCCCGAAAGAAATGGGACTCTACGCCGATCCCTATTCTGACTTTGGTCGTCTAGCAATGGAGCTATGGCGTGCATGTCGCTTAGTCGTTGATACAGGTATCCACGCTAAAAAGTGGACCCGCGAGCAAGTCATTGCCTATTACGTGGATAATACGCCCAATGCTAAATCAGATGCGGTGAAAATGGTTGAACGCCATATCGTTATGCCATCGCAAGCGACAGCCTATAAAGTGGGCATGATTAAGCTGCTGGAACTCAGACATAAAGCAGAGCAACAGCTTGGCAGTCAATTTGATATCCGCGACTTCCATACGCTAGTACTTGCTAACGGCGCATTGCCACTGGATGTGTTAGAACAACAAGTCGATCTCTGGATAGCCAGTAAGAAGAAGGCCTAATACCCTGATGTTTTAATGCCTTAATGCCTAGCCGTGAAGCATTGTTAACCTGCTTCACGACTAAAGCGACATCGATGAAAGTCTTAAGCTACGCCCAATAAAAAAGCCACTCGAAAGTGGCTTTTTTATTGGTACCATTATCCCGTTAGATAACAGAACCCTTCTCACTGTGGGTCACTATATTTGTTGTATTAATTTATGCTTTAGCACTCGCCTTCACATCACTTAACACACAGTTGCGACTTTAGGGTACAGGGAGACAAAACGCTTGCCTAAGGCTGCACAAACCATCAATAAAAAATTACCTCAGCGATAAGGCTGAGGTAAACCAAAAACTAGGATGATGGTTTAAAGAGCCAACATTGTTTTAGTTCTCAAACTTCTGTTGGCTGTGATCCAAAACTGCATTAATGCCGACCTGTACACAAAAATTGAAAGGGGTCATTTCCAATAAACGTATAGGACTCAGGTCATTCCGAATCAACTGTTACCATTGTATTCAATTAAGAACAGAGTTCAAGGATGTTATAAAAAAGTGCTTTAGAACACCCTAAAAAATCATCAGCAAATGTACTCATCAACTCAATCTAAAGTATTGATTTTAAATAGCCATAAAAGTACTTGGTTAATTTGAAATCACATAAAACTGGTTTTGAGAACAATGTTTCCTATTTTACTGACGTTTACTGAATAATTCGACATAGGGCGCATCCCAATACGGCGGCGTTCCTATGTGATCTTTGATGAACTCGATAAAAGAACTGACCTTAGGTGCTAAGTGCTTACGACGGGGATAAACCGCCTGCAATGGCAGATGGTGGGTCAATTGCCAATCCTTCAGTAAAGGCACTAATGTCCCTTTGGCAATTTCATCTTCCATCAGATAACTTGCAAGATACACAACCCCAAGACCACTGATTGCGGCGGATTTTAATGCTGGGGCGTTATCCACCCTGAAATTGCCCGATACGCCAATTTCACAGTAATCATCGCCCTTCTTAAATTGCCACATGCTGTGCTCATGCCACTCGCCTTGATAGACCAAACAATTGTGGTCAACTAACTGCTCAGGTCGAGTTGGTTCGCCATGTTGAGCAATGTAGCCTGGAGAAGCAACTAACAGGAATTGGCACTTCATCAGAGGTCTAGCAACCATGCCAAGCGGTAATTGCTCCGACATAGTTAACAATAAATCTAAGCCTTCACTCACTACATCTACTTTATGGTCCAGTAAGCTCACTTGTAGCTCAAGCTCAGGATGTTTTGCCATAAAGGATGGCAGCGCAGGAATGATATGCATCACCCCAAAGGATTGGGAAATCCCCACCTTGAGCACACCGCGGGTCGCATCATTTAAGTTATGCACGCTGGCTATCGCTTGTTCAGCGTCACGCAGCAGTTCTTCACCTTGCAGATACAGCAAATGCCCTGCTTCAGTCAGGCTTAAGCTACGGGTGGTACGTTGGATTAATTGAACACCAAGTCTATGTTCAAGATCGGCGACTTGTGTACTGACCTTAGACTTAGAGATCCCAAGCCTTCTTGCGGCGGCACTAAAACTACCAGCTCTGGCCACATGAGTAAAAATCGCAATAGGTTCTAACAGTTCTAACATGGAAGTCGCCTTAAGCTGTTTACGACAATGATATTAACTTTCGGTGAGTAGCAGTGGTTAGCGTAATCATCGCTTAAAAATAACCATAGCATTGATATCTCGCATTTAAGTGACATAACGCAGAGATTTAGACCGAAAAAGTCCACTAAAGTAGGGTGTTATATCTGACTGATATGCCAGCTTTTAATTATATTTTAAGAGTATACCAAATATTCGTCTCTAGACTGTAACATTCCGAACTAAATCGCTGCAAGCCAAGCCTACAAGCCACATCGACTTTATCCTCATAGCTTTCGCCACTAAGAATTAGCCAATAAAAAAGCCCCTAGGCGATAAATTGACTAGGGGCGTAGCATTCAAATTTGACTCATGCACAAGGAGATAGAAGTTATTGCAGTTAAAACTCAGGGCTATTCACAAAAACTATTAGTAAGGACGATTTACAAGAACTATTCACGCAGCTCCTTGGTTGAGTTTTGTGTCAACGCATAAGGCGCGAGTTCTGGTACCTCTTGGCGTAATTGATTTTCAAGCACTAACAGATTTTCAAATCGGTCGCACAAACGGTCAGCTTTAGCTTCCAGTCCCTTAGATTGACTCTCAATTTGTTGCTCAATATCTTGTCCTAAGTTGTCCATTTTTTTGGAAAAGGCATCCATCTTGGCTTCAAAACTATCACCGTCACCCGACATGATTTGGCCACCTATGGTCATCATAATGGTGCCCACTGAGTTCTGAACAATTTGCTCCATTTCCTGCTCGAATTCGTCGTTAAAGGTGTTCTGAATCGAGTCTTCCGTCGCGCCTAGATAGAAGCTATCGCCATGTCTGTAGGCAACTGAATCAACACGCTTTTGGACACCTGCCATCATTTCATCGATTAGCACCGGCCGCATCGCCCATTAAAGGGGTTAACGCCATGCTTACCGCTTGGGACGCTAATGCGACGGCCTCGTTCACGACTTCAATCACTTCAGGCACTTGCGTCGACACTTCATCGGCGTATTGAGTCACTAACTTTCTTTGTTTATCGGTTAAGTTTACTTGTTTGCCCTCAACAAATAACTTATCGACTTCGATGCGATACTTTTCTGTGCCCTTCTCGCTCATGACTAATTTTTTAGGCTCAACCATAACGTCATAATTTAAAGAGACCTCACAGCGGTCATCGACTTTAGGTTCAGTTTGCGCTTGCGCCAACTGTAGGCCAGATGTCCCTAGAATCACGCCGGATAAAGCAAATCCAGTTAATAGCTTATTTAATTTCATGTTGTTCGTCCTTTAATCTGAATAATTCGATAAACCTAAACTACTGAATAGCTTATAGCAGGAGACGTGCCAACTTTATAACAATATGATTATGTTGGATTTAGGAAAGTTAGCACTAAAAGGTCATTAGCGAAATTCGCTAACTTTTAGTCTGATAGTGCTAATAAAAACGAGAGGTAAAGCTAGAAAATAGATCGGCCAAGACGCTGACTTAAGTGCTCAAGCATGGCAGTGCCAGCAAGCGAATTACCATTGCCATCGAGTTCTGGCGACCAAACACAAATCGACAGTTCCCCAGGAATAACGGCAATGATGCCACCACCGACGCCACTTTTACCTGGCATACCAACACGATAGGCAAACTCACCCGCACCATCGTATAGGCCCGAGGTCGCCAACAGGGCATTAAGCTGCCGAGTTTGCACCTGAGAGATAAGCTCAGTCCCCGTTATGCTTTTGCCGCGATTAGCCAAGTACAACATGGCCTTAGACAAGTCAGCACAATTCATCTTTAAGGCGCAGTAATGAAAATACGTGCGCAGCACAGTATCGACATCGCCTTGAAAATTACCAAAGGACTTCATCAAATAAGCAATCGCCGCATTGCGCGCACTGTGCTGATATTCTGAGTCGGCCACTTGTTTGTCGAAACTAACCTTATCGTTTTGGCTTAGTTGCCTAACTAACTCGAGCATTCTGTGTTTAGGCGCACCTAAGCGACTCTGCAATAAGTCAGCAATCACTAACGCACCAGCATTGATAAATGGGTTGCGCGGCTTGCCACGTTCTAACTCGACTTGTACTAAAGAGTTGAATGAATGGCCCGAAGGTTCTTTGCCAACTCGGCTCCAAATTTCGGCTTCTTCATATAAAGTTAACGCTAAGGTTAAGCTGAAAACTTTGGAGATACTTTGAATCGAAAACGGCTCAAGGTAATCGCCCGCACCTAAGGTTTCACCATCAACGGTTGTGACGGCAATGCCTAATTTGCCAGCATCAACGCTGGCCAGTGCGGGGATGTAATCTGCAACCTTTCCTTGGCCGAGCAAGGGTCGAACTTTCTCGACCACTTCCTCAAGTAATGCCAACTCGGGCATTAACCCCACCAAATGTCGTACAGTTCGCTAACTTCAACCTGAGAAACTTTTTGGTTCGCCCAGAATGCCTTAACTGCAGCAATATCTTCTTCGGTACATTTGCCGATCGTTTGGGTTGCGATAATGCCTTCCCATTCGATGTGACCGCCGCCATGGAAACCTAACTTACGGGTTTCGATCACTTCATCGATGAATTTATCCACTGTTGCATCGATATCGGCTTCTGATACTGATGCATCAAAAGTCCAAGCCATATCAAAACCTAACTCTTGGAATTCATCAACGCGCATTTTCTTACGTAAACGACGGCTACGATTAGTTGCCATAGTGACTTTCCCCGTTGTGTTAAAAAACTAATTAATTGAAATATCTAGATTAAGCGATACGCTCAAACATCAGATCCCATACACCGTGACCCAATCTATGGCCGCGGGCTTCAAACTTTGTCAGTGGGCGATGATCAGGACGTGGTACCACAGTGCCATCACTCGACTGGTTTTGATAACCAGGAGCCGCTTGCATCACTTCCAACATGTGCTCGCTGTATTCTTCCCAATCGGTTGCCATATGGAACACGCCGCCAATTTTTAGCTTGCGGCGGATCAGTTCAGCAAATTCAGCTTGTACGATACGACGCTTATGATGACGTTTCTTATGCCAAGGATCGGGGAAAAACAATTGCACTCGGGCCAATGAACCGTCGGCAATCGCATGTTCTAATACTTCCATGGCATCATGATGATACACACGTAAATTAGTCACACCCGCGATGGCGGCATCGCTTAAGCAAGAACCGACACCCGGTTTATGCACTTCAATACCAATAAAATTTTGCGCTGGTGCGTCTTTAGCCATTTGCACTAAAGAGGCGCCCATGCCAAAGCCAATTTCCAGCACAGTATCGGCTTCACGGCCAAAAACGTCGCTCAGTACCAATGGCGTTGGGCTGTAATCTAAGCCCATTGTTGGCCACTGGCTTTCAATAGCTTGTGCTTGGCCTTTAGTTAAGCGACCTTCTCTTAGGACAAAGCTTCTGATCTTACGCAGATACTTGCCTTCTTCATTAAATTCAGCGGTAGTGACTTCGCTCATTTTTGCCTCGTCTAGTGGACAGCACCATCATAAAAGAAGGGCATTATCCAAAGTTCAACATACAGTGCAAGCACTAATGGGGCGAAAGTATACCAAGATTATTTGAGAGTGCGAATTTAGCAGTGATTTTCGGCTTTTTAGCCCTTATCCACTTGTCTTTGAGCTTGTCTAAGAAGATAACTGCCGCTACACTGCGCCGATGAAATCTACAGCCTCCTTCGCTACACGTATCGTCTCTTGGTACGACAATCACGGTCGTAAAACCCTCCCTTGGCAGCAAGATAAAACCCCATATAGCGTATGGGTTTCTGAAATCATGCTACAACAAACTCAGGTTGCGACTGTAATTCCCTATTACCTTAAATTTATGGCGCGTTTCCCCGATGTGTTAGCACTTGCTAACGCGCCAGATGATGAGGTGTTGCATCATTGGACTGGCCTTGGGTATTACGCTAGGGCGCGTAATCTGCATAAAGCAGCCAAGATGATCCGCGACGATTATCAGGGATTATTTCCAACGGATTTTGAGCAAGTACTTGCGCTGCCTGGCATTGGTCGCTCGACAGCAGGCGCGGTATTGTCACTGTCACTTGGGCAGCATCACCCGATCCTCGACGGTAACGTCAAACGCGTGTTAGCAAGACACGGCGCTATAGCTGGTTGGCCGGGGCAAAAAACGGTCGAAGCGCAGCTTTGGCAGCTAACTGACACGTATACGCCGCAGCAAGATATTCAGAAATATAATCAAGCCATGATGGATATCGGCGCCAGTATTTGTACTCGTAGCAAACCTAACTGCGCCGCTTGCCCTGTGGCGATTGATTGCAAAGCTCAGCTGATTGGCAGACAAACCGATTTCCCCGGCAAGAAGCCTAAAAAAACCATACCGACCAAAGCGGCGTGGATGTTAGTGCTAATGCAAGACAACCAAGTGTTTTTAGCTAAACGTCCGCCAGCGGGAATTTGGGGCGGACTTTGGTGTTTCCCTGAGTTTGCCACCCAAGCCGCACTTGAAACCCACCTCGAAGAGCAAGGGTTTGCTGCGCAGCCACTCGAATGGCTAACTGGCTTTAGGCACACGTTTAGCCACTTCCATTTAGATATTCAGCCCATGATGCTTAATTTAGATAACACCCACGGCAATAAAGAGAGCGTGGGCGCTGTCATGGAACAAAACCAGTCTCTCTGGTATAACATAAGTCATCCTTCCAAAGTGGGACTCGCCGCCGCCACCGAGCGCGTGCTAGCCAATTTGGGATCACTCGTTCAATCCGCAGTCAGTAAGGAATAATCATGGCGCGTACAGTCAATTGCGTATATTTAAATAAAGAAGCCGACGGCCTAGACTTTCAACTGTATCCAGGTGATTTAGGTAAGCGCATTTTTGATAACATCAGCAAAGAAGCTTGGGGCCTATGGCAAAAAAAGCAAACCATGCTGATTAACGAAAAGAAACTCAACATGATGAATGTTGATGATCGTAAGTTTCTTGAAGAACAAATGACCTCTTTCCTCTTTGAAGGTAAAGAAGTAGAAATTGAAGGTTTTGTGCCTGAAAAAGACCAAGATTAATTTTTGTCGTTCACTTAACGATAAAGCTTACAAAAAAGCGCCTTTCGGCGCTTTTTTGTTTATTCATCTCGTGAAGAATAACTGAGCGTTACTTACGCACGCCTTCAACCACAAGATCTAACTCAACATGGCTTGATGCTGGGCCTAAATCCATTTTGATACCGAAATCTTTCATCGCAAACGTGGTTGTGCCCGTAAAACCTGCACGGTAGCCACCCCAAGGATCTTGACCTTCGCCCACTGCATGGGCATTGATCGCTAATGGCTTAGTGACACCATTTAAGGTTAAGTTGCCGTTAATCACTAAGTCGCCATTACCTTTATCTTCAACTGTGGTTGAGGTAAACGTCGCTTGCGCAAACTTACTCGTGTTAAGGAAATCGGCGCTACGAATATGCTTATCACGCTCGGCGTGGTTTGAATCTACACTGAGCGTATTTACAGTCACATTCACTTTAGCCGCAGTGGGTTTAGCCGCGTCATAGCTAAAGTCGCCGCTAAAATCATTAAAGCGACCAACGACATAGCTATAACCTAAGTGACTCACTTTGAAAGTAATAGAGGCATGTGCTCCTTCACGGTCAATGACATAGTCCGCCGCTGAAGCCGCCATCGGAGCCAATAGAGATGCACCAATCAGTGCGCTTAACAGTTGCTTTTTCATTGTATTATCCTCGATTAAATTTAATCATTTTGAGTAAAGTTGCGTCTTTATCGATAAAGTGATGCTTTAACGCACCTGCAGCGTGGATTACCACTAGTGCGATTAAGCTATAAGCTGCGTATTGGTGGATATCGCCTGCTATATCAGCTTGGTTTTCAAAAAAAGGTCCAAATCCTGGTAGTTCAAACCAGTCAAACACCATAATTCCACGGCCTTCTGCCGTTGAAATAAGAATGCCGGCACACATGATCACCAGCAGCAATACATAAATAGCTAAATGCGCAATATGAGCAGCCAGCCTCTCCCAAGGCTTATGATTCGCCTCTGGTACGGGCTTAGGATTCACTAAGCGCCACAACAGGCGGAATAACGTCACTGCCAAGAGTAAAATCCCGACGCTCTTATGTAGATGTGGCGCTGTCTTGTACCACGCGCTGTAGTAGGTTAACTCCACCATCCACACACCTACCGCAAACAACCCAATGACGACGATCGCACTCAGCCAATGAGTCACAATTGCGGTTATCCCATAAGCCAACTTACTATTTCGAAACATACTGCGACTCCGTATTCGCGTTTTCTTCATGCCATCCATGAAATAATATTCATTATCATAAGTCTAATTTTAAAAACTAAAATCAGTAAAAATCGCTCATATCTTTCTAAATTTTAGAAAGTAAGCCGAAAATTAGGATTTATGAGCACAAATCTATAGTAAACATCAGCATCCCCCTGACTTGAAAAATACAGTCAACGAATGAAATTGACCTGAATTCACAGAATAAGAGATAAAAAACAGCCAAGATGCACATTAAACCGCCGAACGAGTTGTTAATTAGGAAAAAGCACTTGCAGAGGTGAAACTCACTAGCTACTATAGCCGCACTTCGAACGAGACGGCTAAGCCAGCAAGTTCAAAGTAGTAAACTAACGCTTAGTTTAGTTGCCCGAATAGCTCAGTCGGTAGAGCAGAGGATTGAAAATCCTCGTGTCCCTGGTTCGATTCCGGGTTCGGGCACCATTATTTTGCAGTAAAAGTTTAGCCGGCATAGCTCAGTTGGTAGAGCAACTGACTTGTAATCAGTAGGTCCCGAGTTCGACTCTTGGTGCCGGCACCATATAAACAACGAAGCCACTCAATGAGTGGCTTTTTTGTATTTGAAATTTAAATAATTTGAGCAACAGCAAAGCCTTTGGTCACCGCAACTGACTTACTCTCGATAATACCGGTAGGTTTTGAGATAGACTTTTGGTCGTTCAATTCATGCCAGTTCAAAATCATAGTTACAGACAAACATAGCTACCAAAATCCGCTGTCGATAAAAGTACCTTAACACTCACTAAACTTCGCCATCAGACGATATTCCCCTCCCCTTCGCATACATTGAATGCCTTAAGTGTTAATTTTCTTTCTTAAAACACAGATTAAACGAGCACTGAAGTTACCTTATCAGTCTAAAGGCAAGGCTATCGTCACTAAAATGCTGAAACTTTCAGCGACTCAATATGAGTAAAGTGGAAGAATCAAATAAATGTTCGATTTTTGTTTAATAGTTAATCAGTCATTTAAAAAGGGCTTGCACAGCCAAAGCGAGCACTATATTATACGCGCACTTCGAACAAACAAGGTCTTTACGACTTAGTTTGAAGTAGTTAACTAACGCTCAGTTAGTTGCCCGAATAGCTCAGTCGGTAGAGCAGAGGATTGAAAATCCTCGTGTCCCTGGTTCGATTCCGGGTTCGGGCACCACAATTTAGCCGGTATAGCTCAGTTGGTAGAGCAACTGACTTGTAATCAGTAGGTCCCGAGTTCGACTCTTGGTGCCGGCACCATACAAACAACGAAGCCACTCAATGAGTGGTTTTTTTGTATCTGAAATTTGAGTTAGTTTAAAGCAAAGTGCAACTGACTCACATCAACACCAGCAGTTTATGTGTTGCTTATCCTGAAAAGAACTTACTAGCGAACCCCACCCTACCCAAATACTCGATAAATTGCATAAACAGCGCATCAATACTCACATCATAAAAAAGCCACTCATTGAGTGACTTTGGGCTCTTATACAAACTATCAGATCAAGCAGCTCGCGCTTATTTGATTAGCTCGAGTGGCATAGGCCTATCACCGGCTTGAACTTGATGTTGAACATGGCGCCACCCTTGAGTGAGCTCACTAAGATGTGCTTTTCTCTCGGGGAATTGCGCAGAAAGTTTTTCGATAACATCGATTTGCTTCTTACACAATAATGACCAACGATCTGCATTTGATAAGTACATGGCGTTTTCCTTAACTGAGGGGTTACTTTTCCTTAGCCAGTTAAGTCTAGGCGGGAATGATTTTATTGCCAATTCAAAATTGCGTGTTAGCGCACTGTTAAAACAAGTCACTCAGGAGTATCTTTGACCTATAAACATAAGATAGGAGGCGTTATGACAGCCGATATTTTCAAACTCATTTTTGTCGCTATTGGTATATTTCTCGTTTACAAACTGATATTTGGTGGCAAGAAAGGTCTGACTATTTTTGAAATGCATTTTAAAGATGGTCGCATGACTCAGCATAAGGGCAAGATCCCCGAACGATTCGAGCGGGAATGCCGCCACATTGCTAAAGCTGAAAAACTGACGTGTACTGTTAGGGCTGAAAAATCTGGAGATGTACGCTTACATATTTCTGCCAACGTGAGTGACAATGTGAAGCAAAGGATCCGTAATCTGTTTCCGTTTGAATATTATGACAAAAAATCGATAGATAACAGTCGTCAAGCAGGCTAGTTCTTCGCCTTTCCCCTAGCAACCTCAATACTTAAACCTCAATGCTTGTTGAAGGTTAAGTATTGAGGTTGCAGCGAGTCCCTAACTCACTTTGCTTATTTAAACTTAACCGGATACCTAGGTTTTAAAAAATCGGATTCTAAACGACCATCTTCCCTCGCATCTCGAATACGACGTTCATTATCTTGCACCATAGGATCGCTGACAGGTTGATGAGCATCGGCTTTAGTCTCAGCTTGTTCCTCAAACATAACATCAAAGGATGAACAAGCAGTTAACGATAAACTCAACAAGGCACCCCATAGAACTAAGTGTTTTTTAATCATTTATCTATACCAACTTAAACTCGGAATAATTAAAATAATAAACAATGAGTTACACCAACATGACTCTTGTATTTATCACTTTATGCCGCTAGCAAAAAATGCCTAGCTGCCACTTTGGTTTGAGCTGAATACTTTAGTGCAGACAAAAGGTAATTATTAGCCAAGCTATACTGTTTAACTCAAGTTAAGTCTCAATCAAAATTTAGGCCTTAATGAACATGTAAGCCTTAATGAACATGTAAGCCTTAATAGACCTAGTGAATCCAAGACAAGCTGAGATAAATGTAATTAAGCTTAGCTAAGCAAAAATTGGCTCATGTTATTTTTGGATCACTAAAGTCACCTGAGCGACTGTGATGCCAAACTTAATAATATCGCTCTGATTTATAATGGTATTGTCATTCACTAAGAACATCCAATCGTCGAAATGAACTTGGTATTCATCGCCATCCACGGGTAATAACATATCGTATTTCCAACGTAGCGCACTACCGCTGGATTGACCATCGGCGGTGCCGATAATGTCACCTGCAGTTCCCGAGTATCGCCCTTCCCCTAGCGCTTTAATGCGCCACACACGAGTTTGAGTTTCGCCATCATCATAAACAAACCATTCATTAATGACGCCCTCGTTTCCCTGCCAACTGGCTTCCATAGTGACATTGAATTTACGGATCACTTTGCCACTAAAATCATGCACTATTCCAGACGCTTTTAATGGCCCATTAAAGAATGATTCCAACACCAGTGTAGGATGAGTATTTTTATAATCCGTCACTTCCACCGATGAGCAACTCGATAGCAGCCCTATCATTATTAGGCCTAACAATAATTTTTGACCGATAAGTCGTGTTAACAATCGCATGGTTTTTCTCCGAGTAATTGCGTCCGCAAACTCGGACGGCTAGTGTCTTTCGATAACCAAATCGCTAAAAATGCCTCAGCAAAATTAGCATCTTGGATAATATCGAGTGGTTGATGATTAAAGAAAAACAGGCTCGTTTGCCCATCCATAACCTTAAAACTTAAATGGTCGCCCTGCTTCACATCGGGCCAAGTGGCGGTTAATAAACTCAACCAACGCTGGATATCATTTTCGGCAAACGCTAGATGCTGCCATTGATCCTTGGTCGCTTCTAACAGATCTTCAGACTCTATATCTCGATAATATTCAATATCTAGTAGTAGAGGATATTGCCCCTGTTGATAACGGCCATTTACCGTCATCAGTCTCGCCTTATACAAACTAAACCACAGCCAATCCATTTCTCCGCGCCCTACTTCCTGAAAAGTCTGCGTCACATCGGCGGCATCATTCAGCTCGATAGTAATGTTTTCAAAATCTGGCGTTTTCGCCTCTAATGCTTTTAGAGGTGCGGTCAATAAACTGAGCGCCAATAAACTTAAGCAGCTTGAATTCAAAAATGAAAAACCAAGATTTGAGCTGCGATTACGAACTGACGACATAGGATCCCCTTTGACTGCATGATGTCTTACAACACCTATTGACTAAAAAATGACTTAACCGGACTCAATTCCTAGATTTCAATAATTAACGTCCAAACACAGTAAAAGAGCGAGCCTTAGTGCTTCGATTAAATCCATAGGGATTAGCAAGTTGGATTAAAAATGGCAGCAAGACTAGCCAAACAAAAAATAACACCACAGCAGAAATGACATTGCCGTAGGGCAAAGTCACCGCATTAAACTGCGCGCCCGCGACATAGCTTAACGTGCCAAATATTCCTCCGAGTAACGCCTGAAATATCAGCGGTAAGGGTCGCATAAACGCTAAGCTATGATTCAAACTCAAGCCAAAGTGCAGCCATAAACAGCCAAGCCACCAAGGGAAGACAGCAAACTCGAACAGGCCTAAAACCGACAGCACAGCGTCAATGCCAATCCCTAGGGCGGCAACCTTGAGCATTAATCGTAAATCCACTTGACGATACTGGCCCTTACCCGACGAGGACAACAGGATAAAGTGAAGCAATAATAAAGGTATAGTTAGCAGCAGTGACAAGTTAAGCCAAAGCACACTCGACCACCACACAGCCTGAAAACTCAGGGCGTTATAGAGTATAAAACCCTGATGTTTAGGCAGATGCCGAGAGTTAGCTAACATTAACTTCATCTTTGCCTCACTTTTATCTTGCTACAACTACAGCGACAATTTCATTTAAACGGATGCACCTAAACGAACTACTCTCAACGGCTAATCTAACCGGATTGCCGCAGGAACAGCCTGGCTAGGCTGACTATTGCCTAGAACGCGATAGTCCGGACGTACGGCAACTAAATGCACTGTGCTTGTGGTGCGTTCTAAAAATCCACCTTCGCAATAACTTAGGTAAAATTTCCACATGCGGATAAAGTCTTCGCCATAACCTAAGGTTTGGATTTCACCCACAGCATGATCGAAATTCTCATGCCAATGCCTCAGCGTTTTAGCGTAATCGAGCCCCATATCATTGAGCGACCAGACCACCATATCCGTTTGTTTGGCAATGTGACCGACCATTTGACTGACAGAAGGTAAACAGCCACCGGGGAAAATATAGCGCTGAATAAAATCCACACTTTTGCGATAACTGTCGTAACGTTGATCGGCAATCGTTATCGCCTGAAGCAGCATACGCCCATGGGGCTTTAATAGTGATTCCAGCTTTTTAAAGAAACCCGGTAAATATTCATGCCCTACCGCTTCAATCATTTCAATAGAAACAACCCTGTCATATTCCCCCGCCAGATTGCGATAATCCTCGGTCAGCAGAGTCACTTTATCGCTCAGGCCTTCGCTTTCAACGCGCGCTTTGGCATAGGCGTATTGCGCATCTGAAATCGTCGTCGTTGTTACGTGCACGCCATAGTGCTTGGCCGCATAAATAGCCAGTGCGCCCCAGCCAGTACCAATCTCAAGCAAGGTTTGACCTGGCTGTAAATCGAGGCGCTCGCAGATAGTCATCAGCTTAAACAGCTGGGCTTCCTGCAAACTGGCTTCCTCATGGGGATAAAGCGCACTCGAGTACAACATTTCACGGTCGAGGAACTGCTCGTACATGAAATTACCCAAATCGTAATGGGCCAGAATATTACGCTTCGAGCCCTCCTGCGAGTTACGATTCAGCACATGTTTCACACGGTTTATCGTGCTGGTTAACCAAGAAAATTTGGCTTCAATCCTATCGAGCAAGGCTAAATTGCGGGCAAACAGTTGCACGACTTTGGTGAGATCTGGGCTTGTCCAATGGCCTTGAATATAACCTTCTCCCGCACCAATGGAGCCTGAAAGCATTATTTGACGATAAAAACTGGGGTGTTTAACCACAAGCGTGGCATGTAAATCGGTATGACTCTCACCAAAACGATAGCTCTTGTCACCTTCAACTAAGGTCAAGCAACCGTGGGGCAGACTTTCCAGCGCCTTGAGCAAGACTTTACGCGCAATACTGTCGGGCAGTTTCCCTGTGGCGACTGAGGTTTGCGAAGCAGTATTTTCCATGTTATTTCTCCATCTGAGCTGGATGCGGCACAAAGGGCACACGTTTGAAAAAGAGTTTCAGCGCTTGCCAATAAATCCCGAAGAAGATCTTGAGAGTCATAAAAGGAAAGCGAAATAAAAGCGTACGTAAATTGGCCGCCGTGATAGGTTGGCGTTTCATCATTAGATTGGCATTAAACAGTTTTTTACCATTCTCTTGCATCGACTTGTTTTCAATACCAATATTTAAGTCTTCACTCGGCGCAGCCACATGCCAGAGATAACGCATATCGAGGGTCATAAAGGGTGAAACGTGAAACACTTTGTCAGAAGGTTTGGGCGCGGCTACATCCACTAAATAGCAATGGCGTTGATCCCAAGGCGTGTTACTCACCTCGGCCAACATGTATAAAGGCGTTTGATCTTGATAACAAAAGTAGAAATTTACTGGACTGAAATACACGCCAAAATGACGGATCTGCCCCACAAACAAAACTCGGTCGCACAGCTTATCTGCACCTAACTCAGCCACTTGCGCTAACACTCGACTCTTAAGCGCCGCGGCGCTCGGATCGGCAACTGCCACTTCACCACTGTTATTGGATTTAGTCGTAAAAGAAGTTAAATAGTCTTTCGGATTAAATCTCAGTAAAGCGCGGCGCTGACTGGCAAAAACTCGCCCCATGGCACTGATCTTATCGACTTCATCTAAGTCAATCGCCAGCAGCGCCATTGCATAACTAAAGCTATGTTTAATCGGCGTAAAACGGCTGTGGGATACAGTGCCGTAATAAATGCCGCTATTGAGCTCTGTCATATTTAAGCTTGTCACATTTAGATCGGTCATAGGCTGACACCAAAATGGGCGCACACATCCAGTGCACTGCGAACGCCATCTTCATGGAAACCATTGTGCCAATAGGCTCCAGCAAAATGGGTATGATTTTGGCCGGATATTTCCTCACGGCGGCCCTGCGCCTTAAGGCTGGCTTCGTTAAACACTGGGTGGGCATAATTGAAGCGGCGTATCACTTTCGCCTCATCAATCAACTCTGACTGATTCAAAGTGACACAAAACGTCGGCGCATTGGCTGGTAACTGTTGCAGTATGTTCATGTTGTAAGTTACTGACGCTGGGCGTTTTAGATTGCCATCTAACCTATAGTTCCAACTCGCCCAGGCCGCTTTTCGCTTAGGCAGGATACGCATATCCATGTGCAGCACCACATCGTTATTCTGGTAGCTGAGATCGCCTAAAATGGCGCGTTCTGTTGGCGTGGGATCGTTTAACATCCGCAGTGCTTGGTCGCTATGACAGGCTAAAATCACCTCATCGAATTCCAACCATTCACCGTTAACCTCTAGCTTCACCCCATTGCCATGACGTTCAATACCTGTCACGGGGGAGTTAAGGCGAATATTGTCTTTAAAGGGCGCAATAAGATCAGGAATATAGCTCCGCGAGCCGCCCTTTAGCACATACCACTGGGGCCTATCACTGACATTTAATAAACCGTGGTGCTGGAAGAAACGAATAAAAAACTTCAACGAAAACGCACGCATATCTTCTATGCTCGAAGACCAAATTGCCGCGCCCATGGGCAAAATATAGTGCTCGGCAAAAAAGCGCGAAAAGTTTTCACTGTCTAAATAATCACCTAAGTTGCCTTCAGGGTAAATATCCTGTTGATAGAGTGCCTTACAGCCTTTATTGAAGCGTAGAATTTCTTTTAAAAAGGCCCAAAAGCGCGGATTCAGCAGGTTACGCTTTTGGGCAAACAAACTCCCTAAATTGTGGCCGTTATATTCAAGCCCTGTCAGCGCATTATGGACGCTGAAACTCATCTCAGTCGGTAATATGGTCACGTTAAGGCGAGCCAATAAACGCTCAAATCGTGGATAGGTTCTGTCATTAAACACGATAAAACCTGTGTCTATAGCGTAGGTTTGGCCTTGGTGCTCCACATCGACTGTCGCCGTGTGGCCGCCGATATAGTCATTGGCCTCAAACACTGTGACCTTGTGCGACTCGCTTAATAGATGGCCGCAGGTTAATCCAGAAATGCCGGTGCCGACGATGGCGATATTTTTCATAAACTCTTGTCCTTAAGCGGCTTGGCTTGAGTATCGTTTGCAATCATTTTTTGCCACACAAAGGCAGGTAAAAACGACATCAATTTCAATAGATAAGTAAAGCGTCGCGGAAAATGGATCTCGCGCTTGCCACCTTTAAGCCCATTGCGGATTGCCTTAGAAGCGGTTTGCACACTCACTTGCATTGGCATGGAAAAATCATTTTTTGCGGTCAGGGGCGTCGCCACAAAACCAGGGCAAATCAAGCTCACACCTATGTCATTCTTAGCAAGATCAAGCGAGAGACTCGAGGCGAGATACTGCACGCCAGCTTTAGAGGCACCGTAGGCTTCAGCGCGAGGGAAAGGTAAATAAATAGCGCTGGAACTCATTAAGCCAATACGCGACCCCCTTGGCATTAAAGGTAAAAATGCGCTGAGACAATATCCCATCGCAATTAAATTGGTATGGACGACGCGCTCGAATAACACATCATCGAAGGCCTTAGCATCGTCTATATACTCACAACTGCCCGCGTTCAAAACCACCAAATCGAGCTGACAATCGGCTTTCGCCAACAGCTTGGCTAAATCTTGGCCAGCTTGTTGAACTTGGTTTCGCTGGGATATATCAAAAATTAACAACGTGGCACCGACGAGTTCATTCAAGGCTAACGCATCTAATCTTTCTTGGGAGCGGCCACAGGCAATGACGTGCCAACCTAAGGCTAAATAATCCTGCGCCAGTTGTAGCCCAATTCCTGAGCTTGCACCTGTAATAAGCACGGTATTAATTTTCAATGGCTTAACAACGTCCATTACTTAGCCGCCCTGTCTTTAAGCAAGCGGATAAGCCCGCCCATGCAAGGTAAATGCTCATACAACATTTGCCCTAAGTCGAAGTAATCCCTGTGAAAATAAATCTTGTCGTTGAATTTAAGTTGGCTCATGCCATCAACACGGATAAGTTCGCCTTTATTCAACTTAGGATGGCTATATTCCATCTGCCAAAACAGCGCGGCTTGATTCGCATCCTGCTGTACTTCTTTGATCTCAAACTGAATATGCTTAACATTCTGATATAACTTCGCGAAGTACTGAGTTAACGACTCTAGCCCTGTGATTTGATGCATAGGATCGGTAAAGCTAATACTGTCGTCGTAAACTTGGCCCAACAGGTGCAAGTTATCTTTATTCAAGGCTTGATAAAGCTGAATAAAATCATCAACAAGGGTATTAGTCTCAGTCGTCGCTTGGTTTGTCATCTGGTTATTGCTCCTGATCCTATTTATTGGGCCGCGGCCTTTTTCAATACGCCTAGTACGGTTAACGCCCTTGCTCTTGCTGCACTGTGCTCGACAATCGCACTCGGATAAGCCGTTTTAGTGTTAAATAACGGCTGTTCAAACAAGGACGGTGTCTGCGCTGTACTGGGTTGATGTAATTGCTTAATTCCCCAAGATGCGAGCTCTGGTAAGTACTTACGGATAAAGCTGCCATCTGGATCAAACTTTTCACTCTGGCTCATAGGATTAAAAATGCGGAAATAAGGCTGGGCATCGCAGCCACATCCTGCGGACCACTGCCATCCGCCATTATTTGCAGCCAAGTCACCATCGATGAGCTTTTGACGGAAATAACGCTCGCCCCAACGCCAATCAATCAGTAGATGTTTCGTCAGGAAACTCGCGACCACCATACGCAGACGGTTGTGCATCCAACCCGTTTGATTGAGCTGACGCATTGCCGCATCGACAATCGGATAGCCAGTACGACCTTCACACCAAGCGGCAAACTCCTGCTGATTGTTTCGCCACTGCACATGGTCGGCTTGTCGATTGAAATTATGATTCTTAGATAAATCAGGAAATGCCACCAGCAAATGACGATAAAACTCACGCCAGATCAACTCATTTAACCAAGTGCGAGCAGGACTAGTATCGTCGACAATCACCTCGGGGAAGTCATGCAGCAACGCAGCAACGCATTGTCTTGGGCTAATGACGCCAATGGCCAGATAAGGTGAAATTGAACTGGTGCCATCGATAGCGGGGAAATCCCTATCTTGCTTATAATCTTGCACTTTCTGCTGAATAAATGCTGAAAGTATACGCTTTGCCTGCCCTTCTCCCGCCGCCCAAAGTTCACTCGATACTTTAGTGACATTGTTAAACAAATGCGGCTTTGGCTCGGTCAACACAGGTCCAAGCGGCGCCGGAACTGGAAGCGGCAAAATGGCATGACGGGCGGCAATTTCTCGCCACTTACGGCTAAAAGGGGTGAACACCTTATACATGTCGCCGGACAAGTTCAGCACTGTGCCCGGCTTAAGCAAACAATGCTCTTCGGTTAGCACCAGAGGAATACCCGCCTGAATACAGGCTTGGTCACGCTGTTGCTCGTTAATCTCAGGCTCACTGCCGGCAAAAACGCGGCTAATACCTTGCTGCTGGCAGTAATCACGGATAAACGCTGGCACATCGGCAAAGGTATCTAACTGAATTAATTCGAATGTAATCCCCAAACTCGCCAGCCCTTGGGCAAGCAGATTGATGTGACGTTCAATAAAATCTAACTGAATGGGCGCCACATCATGACGTTGCCACTGAGTTGGCGTAGCGATATAAATGGCCTTAAGTGCCACGCCATTCTCCCGCGCCCAATCACAGGCTGCACTTAGCGCCTGATTATCGGCAAGCCGTAAATCTTGGCGAAACCACATGAGTGCATTATTACCCTGCACTTCTATTCGCATTGAATCTATTGGCGTTGAATCGTTAACTGATGTCATTGTTTTCTCCACTATTGCCCTGCTCGCTTTGACTCACGCCAATACTTTTCCCTTTGCCTTTGTGACCTCTGTTGACCTTCCCCACAGAGCGAGACGGCATTTGTCCAATCAAGCCAGTCATCGAAGGCGCCCAGAAAGCCGATAAGCAAGTCAACGTCGGTACAAAGGGGCCAACAAATCGGCATGGGAAACTCATTTGTGCCAATACAGTGAGCATTTCTGTCTGCTCAGACCCCGAATGATTTGGATCAGGGATCAGCAAAAGTGCATCGACGTTAAGTCTGCCCTGCAGCAGCGGTAAACTACCTATGGCCTGCTCGCCAAGGTCGATAACCGATACTCGAAGCGACGCTAACTCGAGCGATAGGAGCAAAGAAAACAGGCTTTTAGTTCGGGTAGAGTTAGGCTGCGTGGCCGCGCCGCGGGATAACTGCACCACAGCCATTCGCGCCGCAATGGCCTGTCCGGTAAAGGCATAACGCCCACCAACTCGGCTGAGTAATTCACTTTTTAACCAAGCGAGAATTAACTCGGCATCGAGCCGCTCATCCACTAAGTCTTCGAGTTGATTAAGCCAAGGTTGCAGTAACTTTTCTTTCACTAATTGAAACGGATATAAGCCAAATGCATCGTCTAATATCTGCTGCAATTTATGCTGATTGAAGTCGAACAATGCTGCATTCAGCGCAGTAATTTGCTCGCCCCACAGATCGACAACTTGGGATTCAATCATTTCACTTGATAATTTGGCGGCACTCATCAGCAAAGGTTTAACCTTACTGATCGCAACACCTTTAGCTAACCATGCATTAATCTCATGAATTTCTTTGATATTTTCACTCGTATATAATCTGTGTCCCTTGGGCGTGCGCGCAGGGATCACTAAACCAAAACGGCGCTGCCATGCCCTTAAGGTCACGGCATTCACGCCCGTTAAGGCCGACACTTCACCAATGGGGAGTAATACTCCATCATTGGGCTCATCGTTAGTCATGGACTGGGTATCTTGTTTCATATATCAGTAATAACTCACTACATTCAAAGCTAAAAACTACTCAGTACAACAAAGCCAATGCTAGTAGGCATAGCGCAGCTTCAACGCCTCTGGATGGGGATTCAAATATACTTGCTCTTCAATGTAAGGCGTTGGGAATTCCCGCAGATAATGATTTATGAGCGTGATAGGCACTAACAGAGGCAATAAACCTTCGCGATATTTCATAATCGCTTCAGACAGTTCTGTCTTTTGCTCTTTGCTCAAATGCTTTTTAAAGTAGCCCTGAATATGCTGCAGCGTACTGGTATGATTTTTACGGGTCGCATTGATTTTCAGCGCCGTCATAAAGCCTTCAAAGTAGCGGGTTGCGCTTTGTTCAAGATCCTCAATATTGGCCACTATCGGCCCAAGCTCGCGATACCATGTAGGACTGTGCGCCATTAATAAATATTTATAGCGGGAATGAAACTTCACTAACTTATGCTTAGTCAGCCCTTCATGCTTCATCAGGTGCCAATCATGATAGGCATAAACGCGGGTGAAAAAGTTCTCCCGCAGCACCATGTCATGCAAGCGGCCTTCTTCTTCCACGGGCAATAGTGGATATCGTTCCATCAACTTACGGGCGAATACACCAATCCCCGACTTAGAGCCATTGTTAGTGCCAATTTTATACTCTGTCACCCGCTCCATGCCGCAGGTTGGCGACTTAGCGCAAAGTAAGTATCCACCGAGGAAATCAAGCTCTTCAACCTTGTTTTCGCTGTATTCATTAAGCTTATCGGTCACATCTAAGCTACCGTCACCGCTCTGCACTAAGATGGTTTCACCATCACGGACTAAACGGATACTTTTACGGGGTGCACCTAGGCCAATCGCCATTTCTGGACAGATAGGCACATAATCGAAAAATTGCTTAATCTCTTGATTACAATAGGTAGAATTTTTATGTCCGCCATCAAAACGAACCTTCTCCCCTAATAAGCAAGCACTGATCCCAATCTGAATTCGCTGCGGGTTAAACTTGTACATAAGTCGACTCCTTGTATCACTATGTCTTTAATTACGGACCATAGTTGTACAAGGATCAAGTTTTTGTATAAATATTTTTTAAAAGTTTCGTTCAAGCGTGACTTCTGATAAATCAATCACGAATGAACCATACATAAACCCCACATAAGCCTGAGTTGGCCTCTAACTTGCTTAATAAAATACCGAGCATCATTAGATTGAGTTGAACGCCCAGTAGCACCATTTAACCGCACAGCATTAAAGCCAAAGGTGACTAAGGGACTCAATCGCAACCACTGGGCCATACCAAAAGGAATCGGACATGAGCACAATCAATCCCAACAGCTATACCAATCCCTATGCAAATTTAGCACTCACGCAACTCAAATCGAACCAGAGTAACCAAGCCAATGCTCCCACTTCGATGGCGGCATCGGGTCCCGCAGCAAGCCTAGATACTGTAACCCTCTCCTCATCTGCACCTGTAGCGACAGCCGATACCTATAGCCATCTCGCACCTAACGCCAAACAAGGCTATACAGGGAATGTGCAAGCCATTGCTGGCACCCCTGAGTCAGATAAAAGCACCGACAAATTGGCTGAAGCCATGCAGACGATCCTCGATAAGCGTACAGGTATCGATAGGGAAAAACTGAAGCAGCTAGAGGCTGAAATGGAAAAAATTGCCAACGATGAAAGCCTGTCTAATGAAGAAAAAGCCAAGCAGCTAGAATTACTGCAAGCGCAAAAAATGGATCTGATAAAGGAGTCTTCAGAGAAAAATGAACAGAGGCAGCGCAGAGTCGATCCCGAGGTGTATTACAGCTAACCAAGCAATGGTATGCCAAGATGTTAAGCGGATTGGGTGTATTGAGTATTGAATGAGTTGTGGGTGAGAGTGTAAGCGGGTGTGGAAGATAGACTGATGACGTGAAGATTGGCTTATTCGTTAAAATCAGCCTAAGCATTTGAACTTAGGCTGATCTTTAATATTTTTTGGCTAACTCTTTTGCTAAAAGCTGGCTAAGAGAAAGTGGCTAAAAACGAGCAGCTAAAACGCGGTACCAACAACTGTTCTAAGACGCTTAAGCTTGTTTCTCTATCTTGTTAATACTGCCCTTATAACCCGTTTCATCAACGGCCCTGAGCAAATTATCGAGATTAAAATCCTCTGGCACAGTCACTATTGCTTGCTCAGTTTTCAATGAAGCCTTGGCCTTAATCACCCCATCGGTTTTACGCAGGGCTTTATTCACGACAGTGACACACAGCGGACAAGTCATGCCCTTAACATCCAAGGTAACCAGCACGTTTGCCGCCCAGCTCGACGCTGAACACAAGCTCAAGGCGAGAAATAACACTAACTTCATTCGAACACCTCTAATAACCAAGGTAATACAAAAGGATATAACTGAAATGCCAGCACGACAGGCACAGTTAGCCAGTACAGCCACACCATCTGAGTACGACTCAACGTCGCAGTACACAGTGGCTTTTTTGCAAAATAGAGCCGCCAAAATCCCATCAGGATAAGCCCAGTCGACAGTATCAACATCGGCACTTGCAGCCAGCTCAGCTGCTCAATCCCCGACAGGCTCGCGGCCGACACCCCGAACACCAAATAAATAAGCGGTGCAATACAGCATAGGCTTGAAGCAACCGCAGCAATCACTGCGGCGGCCATCGTCGCTAAAAGTCCCTTAGCGTTGTTCGGTTGACTGGTAGTCATAGGCAAACACTTTTGGTTCATAATAATTCACAGGATCGCCATCGACTTCCGCATAGGGATAACCAAAGTTATTCAGTGGTGTCTGCTCGGCTTCAGGAAATAAATCAAAGTCGCGACCATAGTTAAAGCCAACCCAGTTCATTTCCCAGTTACCAAAGAGATAATCATTCACTGCCTGAACCGCAGGATCGCTGTGCTCTTTTTTCTCTGTTAAGCGCATTTTAGTCACATCGGCAGGATCGGCGGGCAACCAACCATAACCCGCTAAATAGAACATAGCGCGACAATGTTGACCGCCACTAACATCGGCAGCCCCTTTGTCATCGGCGCTCCCAAAGGCCTTTTTAGAGTAATGACCCATCTTGATCGCCTGACCTAAGCGAATACCAAACATTTCACGGGCAGGGATTCCCACGGCACGCATTAGCGCCACAAATACCGAGTTAATGTCGGTACACTTACCGCCTAACTTACCACTTTCTAAAATGCTGGCCACATCACCCGTGCCACAACCAATCACACTATTGTCGCGGAACATATTGGCGCTAACCCAAAGGTAAATCAGTCGCGCTTGTTTCAGTGGTTCAGTTTCGCTACCGACGATTTTATCCGCCGTTTGCTTCACAATACCGTTAATCGGCATATGTTTAGTCGGCAGTAAATAACGTTCTACCTCTGCAGGATAGTGGATCTGTGTTGGTGTGCGATAGTGAGTCAAAGCGCCGCTTTTAAGCGGTTCCCAATCTAAGGTTTCAATGTTTAACTCAACGGTCATTGTCATGCTGTCTTTGGCATCTGGCCAAGTCGCAAAGAGCGTTTTGGCGCCATAACTGTTGTTTGAGCTGATATAGGCATCTTTAAAACTGCCGGTGAAATCAAGCTTACTGACCCATTGGAATTGCGTGTCTTCAGGCAAAGGGATCCACAACTTAACCACGCCATCAGAGCCTTCAGGAGCAACAAGATGGTAAGTGTTTGTTAAGATAAAATGGCGACGTCCATCGCTTGCGCTAGGTTCAACGACACTCGATTTAGAGGAAGATGCCAGTACCGGCGTGATAAAACCCGCAGTCGACAAAATAGCCGCACTTTTTAAAAAATTGCGTCTTTGCATTATGACATTCCTTTTATTGGATCATGTTAGAAAGAAGAGAACTCAACATCACAGAGCAAGATTATAGGTTCTATGGCCCTATGCAGCAATCAAACCCAATTGAGGCTGCTCACCATACAGTACAAAGACCGTAAATCGGAGAAAAAGACGCAGTAAAATATGCCGCAGCGCTACATACTCGTGAAAATGGGATAAATGTCGACTTTTCTTAGAAGAGCAATTTTAGAAGACTAAGACGATGAAAAATTAAGAGGATTATATAAACTGAACAAATTTAAGCCGACTAAAACAAGTATCACTCGTATTTCATTTATAATCACACCGCAAAAATATCAACATTAGTCGAAGTTAATATTTATGAGGGAGATAATTCCTAGTTATTTATAGTGCAAACGTGCAGAGTTCTCATTTAATAAAATGAGTTATTCTCTTGGCCGAACTATTATTTACAAAAAATGAAACTGAATTCGAATTTTCTAGCTAAAATTCGAATTTAATAGCTAAAAATTATACGCTTAAATCTGCAATTTAAGTGTGTACTAAAATTGCGACCTCTAAACTTGTTGCCTCTAGAATGGGCACATCTAGCGCTTTCAACTCCATAATCACAACATAAATTTCAAGCCCATCGTCCGAAATGGGACTTAGACCACCGTGTTGCAGAAATGTTCCGCAAAAGTTTGCGTATGTTCACACCTGTTCTAGGCTTAAAAACGAATATACCTCACTTTAAAGGGCTTTTTTATGAAACATAAGTTTTCATTAGGTCTTTGCTCACTCTTGCTCAGCTCCACCGCTTATGCAGAAGTGAACATTTCAGGTTTTGCCTCAGTTGTCGCTGGCCAAGTTCTCGAAGGTTCTGGCGTTGCTGAGTTTGATTTAGGTCCCACCTTTCTCGCCGACTATCCACTCGTTGGTGCCTACGATGAAGATATTAGTTTTAAACCAGATACCTTATTTGGTATCCAATTTTCTGCGGATTTACTCGAAGGTTTGTCAGCCACTGCACAGGTCGTTTCACGCGGAGCCGATGATTTTTCAGCAAGTTTTGAATGGGCTTATTTATCCTACGAGCTCAATGATCATTGGACAGTACAAGGCGGTAAAAAACGCCTACCTCTCTACTATTACAGTGATTTCTTTGATGTTGGATATGCCTATCCTTGGATACGTCCACCCGCAGATAACTACACATGGCAAATATTTAACTACACAGGTGTCAGCGCGCTATATAACTATTTAATTGGCGACTGGACCATGTCAGGGCAAGTCTATTACGGTAGCGAAGATAGTGAACCCAATAAACTGTTATCTGACTTTTTCTTCCTCGAAAATACCCGAGAAGTATGGAAGGACATAGGCGGTATTGTTGTCCAATTCAATAAAGATTGGTTAGATATTCGCCTTACACATATGCAATACACGAATGAACGTTATATTGGTGGAATTCAGCAGGAATGGAATGGCAGCACCCAACGTTCAGGCAAGTTTTATGGACTGTCAGTTAACGTAGATTATGAGAACTTCCTCTTTCTATCAGAGCTTAACCGCTTAGATCTCGATGGTAGTAATCTAGATACTTACTTGCTCACTTTCGGTTATCGTATCGACTCAGTGATACCATACATTTCCTATTCGGACTTCAATGATGGTGAAGGCGGCGAAGTGCACCATACAAGCTCGGCAGGAATACGTTGGGATTTCCATCCTTCGGCAGCCTTTAAAATTCAATATGATGACGTTAAAGATGATGGCGGCCCAGGCATGAAAGTCGCAGGGGATTCGAAATCCATCAGTCTTGGTATTGATTTAGTATTTTAGGAGAGAGATATAAAAAAATTACTTTGCTCAATCCTACTCAGTTTACTCTCAATGCCATTATTTGCTGGCGTAGTTGTCATAGTGAATCCCAGTAATGCGGATGCAATAGATCAAAAATCAATCGAGAATATTTTTTTAGGAAAAACAAAGACCTTCCCCGGAGGAGCCCAAGCAGTACCGGTCAATCTTGACAGCGCTATGCCCTTAAGGGAGACATTTGACACTAAAGTATTGGGCAAGTCATCCAGCCAACTGAAGTCATATTGGTCACAGAAAGTGTTTACGGGCAAAGGAACGCCACCCAAGGAGGTCAGTAGTGGGGCGGAGATGATAAAATTAGTTGCATCTAACCCTAATATTATTGGCTATATTGATAGTAGTGAGGTCAATGATTCGGTAAAAGTTATTGCCGAGTTTTAGATTGGAGTGCCGGGCTTTAGCTCGGCACAACTTGGGGGCAAGGGATGAATTTCTTTAATAACATTTCTATTTTTAAAAAAGTTATCGCGATATTTATTTTAGCAGTCATCATTTTCGCTTTAAACTTAAGCATTAGTGTTATCTCCATAAATAAAAATCGCACCACTCTTAACTATATGGAGCAGCAAGTTTACCAAAGGGTTGAACTCGCCAATCAAAACGTGTTTTTTATCCAACGACTCGATGAGCTTTATACTCAATCCGTTTCTTTTGCCGACGAAGACCTGTTAACCAATGCAGGTACTATGTACGAATCTTTACGCAAAAACCTCCAACAGTTAGACAAGGTCGATCCCTCACAAGCCAATCAACTCAACAATCTATCGGCTAAATTAACCCGTTATAACGACATGACAATTAAGCTGGCTAAAGGCATGCTGGCAGGTACGATTGATATGGCAAATATTGGCCAAATCAGCCAAGAAAAATCCCAAGCCTATGAAGCAGTGCTCAATGAAATACAAAACTACAAACAAGAAAAAGTACTCGAATTTAAACAATCAATAAAAGAAGCGGGCGACAGATCGGAGCAAAGTTTATGGCTCACCCTCTCCATCGGTATCGCTTTGCTGATCGTGATGTTTATTGTCACTATCGCCATTGCACGCGCCATTAGCTCTTCTGCCCGTAATGTTGCCCAGTCATTGAGTGAGCTCGCCGATGGTAAGGGTGATCTTAGCCATAAACTTAACGTGTCTGGTAGTGATGAACTCGGCCAAGTATCGAGTAACTTCAATCGATTCCTTGGGTTACTCGGTGATTCGATTCGCAGGGTGGTGAATGTTACCGATCCCTTGCTTGCAAGCTCGCACTCACTCAAACAGCGAATGGAAGATGCGACGCATGCAACTCAGAGACAAAGCCATGATGCCAGTGCTGTGCAAGTTTCAATGGAAGACATGCGCCACTCCGTCATTGAAATTTCGCAAAATGCGCGCCAAGCCGCCAGTGCCGCCCAGATTGCCGAAAAAGAAGCCATGCAAGGTATGACAGTCGTCCAACGTACTATCGATATTTCACAGGAATTAAATACAGGGATTCAGGCTGCTTCTAACTCGATTAATGAACTTGCCAGAGACACTGAAAATGTCACCTCTATCTTAAATGTGATTACCTCGATTGCTGAGCAAACTAACCTGTTGGCACTGAACGCCGCCATCGAAGCTGCCCGCGCGGGTGAGCAAGGACGGGGCTTTGCCGTGGTAGCGGATGAAGTCCGTGCCCTCGCCTCTAAAACCGCAGATGCAACCACAGAAATTCGTCATGTACTGCAAAACCTTAAAACGGCGGCCATTTCTTCGGTCAATACCATGAATGTGGCCATGTCGAAATCTTCAGAAAATGAAACCAATGCCCAAAACACAGGCAGTGCATTAAAATCGATTCAGCAGCAGATTGTCAGTATCAATAGCATGAACACCCATATCGCCTCGGCAACGGAAGAGCAAGCCTCAGTCGCTTCCCAAGTGGTCGATAATGTCGTCAATATGAACGCTTCATTCGAACAGACATTGCAAATTCTGTCGCAGGTTCGCAATGTCTCCGAAGGGCTAGTTGATTTTGCCGATGAACTGAAAAACGCCACCTCACAATTCAAACTTTGACCATTGTTTGAGATGATGGCATGTGATGATTGCATGAGATCATCGCTTGAGCTGATTGTGTGAGATAGTTTTCCTACAAAAAATCGGTATTGAGTAACTCAATACCGATTTTTTTATGCATCAAGGCTTAACTTCCCTCATTTTAAACCTGCTAACTAAACGCCAAGAAAGGTGATACACACAGCAATAAACCTGTGATGATAATGATGTACAGCGACGCGCCTTTGTACTTATGCAGTGCAGGCACTTGATATACTAAATAAGCAGGGATCAAACACCCGACCAAACCAAAGATTGGACTGCAAATCGACGTAAAGCTCAGCACTGGCGCATTCAATACAATCGCGCCCCACGACAGTAGAATCGTGAAAGTCATGATGCCATAACCGACAAGCTTTTTATTGATGCGATCTTCAGGCATATATCGACGCAGCATATTCATGGTTAGCCCTTGGCAAGCTTCCCTGAAACCAAGATACACCCCAAAGTAAGCCGTCATTACCGCAAAAATATTCAGCGTCAGACTCAGTAATTTCAGGGTTTGTCCCTGCATGCCCTGGGCGACCATGGCTAAGGCTGAGATATTTTCTTCCGATGCCCGCACCGCTTGTTCATGACCCATAGCGAGCGTGAATGACACAGCATAAAAGAACACCACGACAAACAAGACACCAAAGGCAATATTCATGGCGCGCATCGCTTTGAAACGCGCTACAGCTAAGGATTTTTCCCGCGAACGGTATGAAATCACCATAGGGCTTAAGCTTTGAATAAACAGAATAGATGTCAGCGTAAAGGGCAGCATAACGACCGCATCTTTTAACCAATCTCCCGTTGCTGGGATAGCGCCAATATTATTGATATCCCACTTGTCCACCATCAATAGCCCTAACACAGCCACAACGCCCAGCTTAGTCAGCACCATAAAAGTGGAGATCTTAAACAGTAGATTTTCGCCGCGGGATGCTAAAGCAACTAAGCCGCAGATCAGCGCTAACCCGTAGAAGGGATTATGTGACAACAACTCTTTCGTCACCCCAAAGCTCTGTAAAAAAGAAGCACTGTCGTTAGTAATGGCCGTTGAATACACAAACACCCAAATAACCAGCATGATGAAGTACAAACCGCCCAACAACATGCCCCAGTTTTTACCTAAGTAACCCGAAATCACACTCGGGTAATCCTTACACTCAGGCGATTCGGCTAAGGTATTGATGAATAACCGCTGAAACATATACATGGCCGGATAGCCAATAATGCCAGACAGTAAGAACACCCATAGACCCATTAAACCGACCTGTACAGGCAAGAACACGATCCCCGCGCCAATTGCCATACCGATACTCATGATTATCCAGCCCCAATCTGTACTATCGAAGCGGGTATCTGCTTTCCACTGTGCAGCAGTAATTGTTGCATCCATTATTTCACCTTTACCTTGTTGCTATTATTTTGTGCAAATATATTTGAACAAAACAAACTCAGCAACCATTATACTCAACTTTTGTTGAACAAAGAGTTAACGCTCACAACTTAGCTAAAAACGGGATAAATAGCGCACAAATCACACTGGCAAGTGGAATTTATTAAAAAATAATTGCAATAAATGCAAAAAATACAAATAATGTTGCACATCAGCCGACCGCGGCATTCAATTTTATTTGCACGTTGGAGAGACAATGAAAACCATTATTCACGCAGAAAGCGCTCCCGCAGCCATTGGCCCATATTCACACGGTACGAGCTATGGCAATCTCATCTTTACCTCTGGCCAACTGCCCGTTTGTAAAGAGAAAGGCGGCGTGGTTGACGGTGGGATCACCGCACAATCGATTCAGTCACTAGAGAATCTCAAATACGTGCTTGAAGCGGGTGGCGGTAGCTTAGAAACGGTTCTCAAAACCACTTGTTATCTTACTGAGATCAGTGACTTTGCCGCCTTTAACGAAGTGTATAAAACCTATTTTAAAAACGACTGCCCTGCGCGTAGCTGTTTTGCGGTGAAGGATCTTCCACTGGGCGTAAAAGTGGAAGTTGAAGCGATAGCACACGCAAAAATTTAAGTATTAACAAAAGGTTGTAAGCTGATGAAACCCCAATGGCAGCAGTATATTAACATCATCAAACAAGTCGTTAAGCCCGCATTAGGCTGCACAGAGCCCATCGCCGCCGCTTACGCCGCCGCCGTCGCCCGCGCCTTGCTGGGTGTTGAACCCGATTCAATTGCAGTACAAGTGTCTGACAATCTTTATAAAAACTCTATGGGTGTGTTTGTGCCTGGTACAGGCAAAATCGGTCTGGCAATTGCCGCAGCGGCAGGCGCCATTGCCGGTAATTCTGATGCGGGCTTAGAAGTATTGGCAGTGATCACGCCGGAGCAAGTCGCCAAAGCACAGGCACTGATCGATGCGGGTAAAGTCACAGTCGAGCGCACTGAAACGGCAGAGTTTATCTATTGCTGTGTTATCGCAAAAAAAGGCGACCGCGAAGCCCTAGTGAAAATCTGTGGTGGCCATACGCTTATTGCCGAAAAGCGCCTCAACGGCGAATCCGTCTTCAGTGCCGATAGCACGCAAGCCAAAGCCACGGGTTCCATCTGTGAAGGCGTGGATATCACTATCGAGTCCATTTATCGCTTCGCCCAAGAAGCCCCCTTCGAAGAGATCAAATTCATCCTCGAGGCCTCTGAGTTAAATGGCAAATTATCCGATGAAGGCATGGCCAATCCCTATGGGCTTGAAGTCGGCCGCACCATGAAAAGCGGCATAGCCGCGGGCATTATCGGTGAAGATTTACTCAATAAAATCGTGATGTTAACGGCTGCAGCATCCGATGCTCGCATGGGCGGTGCTAACTTGCCCGCCATGAGTAATCTTGGCAGTGGCAACCAAGGCATCGCCGCGACTATTCCCGTGGTATTAACGGCGCAATGTTACAAGGTTTCTGAAGAACAACTCGCCCGCGCGTTGATCATGAGCCATCTCGGGGCAATTTATATCAAGTCCCACTATCCGCCGCTGTCAGCATTTTGTGGTAATACAGTCACCAGCGCCGCCGCGTCTATGGCCATGGTGTATTTGGCGGGAGGTTCGTTCGAACAATCCTGTTTCGCGATTCAAAACGTGATCAGTGACAGCTCGGGCATGGTGTGTGACGGCGCTAAAGCTTCCTGCGCCATGAAGGTCAGCACGTCCTCCAGTGCGGCCGTGCGCTCATTTTTGATGGCGCTCAGTAGTCACAATGTCTCCGGCCAAGGTATTATTGCTACCGATGTTGAAAAAACCATTAAAAACATTGGCAAAATGATCCTCAATGGCATGTCATCCACAGATGTCACTATTATCGATATTATGTCGGCATAATGATTTTAACCCGATGAATAATGGCGGGTTAATAACCAAAGGTTGAAATTGTGAAACTGCAAGATTTAACGCAAAGTGATCTGGATATTCTGAAATCGGTCGAAAATATCGTCGATGGCATCGCTGCCATGTATGGTCAGCACACAGAAGTGGTATTGCACAGCTTAGATGCGAAACATCCGTCTGTGGTCAAAATTGCCAATGGCCATGTCACAGGTCGAGAAGTGGGTGCGCCGATAACCAACCTTGCCTTGCTTAAACTCAAGACAGGTCAGGATATTTCTAACTCTTACCTAACTAAATGCGCCAATGGTAAGACGCTAAGATCGATCACAACAGTTATCCGCAACAGTAAAAATCAGCCCATAGGTTTGCTGTGCATTAACAGCGACATGGATGCGCCGCTGCAATCTGTGCTGCGCACTATGATGCCGGATAACCTCTTCAGCACTGAAGTGACCAGCTCACCAGAGATTTTTGCCCGCAATATCGATGAAGCGCTCCATAGCACGATTGACAGTATCAACCATGAAGTGCGCTCCAACCCTGGGATTTCACCCTCACAAAAGAGCCGTGAAATCGTCAATCAATTGCATGAGTTAGGTATTTTTGAGCTCAAGGACAGTGCCCAAGTAGCAGCAACTCGATTGGGGATTTCGGTGCATTCGATTTATCGCTATCTGCGGGAAATCAAAGCCAATCAAGCTTAATTCAATATTATCTCAGGGTATCAAAAACAAAAAGCAGCGAATATTCGCTGCTTTTTGTTGTGTAAACCAATCCAGTCGGGATAGAAGGATCAATCCCTTTTACCCACTTTCTCTAACCCCCAAACCAGTGCAATCGCCGCCAACATACACACAATCGCAAAGGCGAGTTGCGAAGGTTGACCCGTCACTTGCTCAAAATTAAGCGGCGAAATATTTTGCTCCAGCAAAGGCACTTGCTCGCCGTGGGAGTTGGTCCGCCAAGTTAAGGTTTCTTTCCATGGCCAAATTTTACCTAAGGTGCCTAACATTAATCCGGTTAGAAACACGATAGTGGCATCGTGGTGCTTACGCAGCAGTGCCGACAATAAATGACTGAATGTCAGTAATCCCATCACAGCGCCAACGGCGAAACAGGCCAAAATATCCAGCTGAATATTTTTAGCCGCTGCTAAAACCACGGGATATAAACCCAGTAATAATAAGATAA
This sequence comes from Shewanella sp. 1180_01, assembly GCF_052850535.1. Classification (NCBI taxonomy): domain Bacteria; kingdom Pseudomonadati; phylum Pseudomonadota; class Gammaproteobacteria; order Alteromonadales; family Shewanellaceae; genus Shewanella; species Shewanella sp. 1180_01. The sequence goes on along the minus strand of NZ_VXCT01000001.1, from coordinate 112,561 downwards.
AACTGCCAGAGATCCCTGGTAACACCATGGCGCAAATGGCAATCGCGCCACCGAAGAAGATATTCATGTAACTGGCTTCTACCGCGACCGGATTTAACACAGTTATCGCCCATGCGGCCAGCACACCTAAGGCAAATAAACCTAAACGTGCCACAGTGAAACCACTCACTTGCTTAAGCATATGCACGACAGAGATAATAATAAGCCCAAAAAAGAACGACCAAATCGGGATCGGATGCGTCGCCAGTAACCAAGAGATCAACTTAGCAAAGGTAAAAATACTGGTCAGGATCCCCGCCAGCAGACTCACTAAAAAGCCACCATTAATATGGGCAAATGCCCCTTTTATGCCCTGAGACTTAATCACGCCCCAAAGGGAAGGATTGATGCGTTTTACACTGTCGAGCAAGGTATCGAGAATACCGGTAATAAACGCTATGGTGCCGCCCGAAACGCCTGGCACGACATCGGCAGCGCCCATGGCCATTCCCTTAAAATACGTCAGCAAATATTTCACTGTGAGTCCTTGTAGTTAAATCAATATGCCATTGCCGCTAAACGACAAATTGGCCGCAATTATACGGTGTTACACTAAAAACCGCGAAATGAAGTTTGCTTAATTAAGCCGACTGGTATTTGTTGTTATCCTAATGTTACACTCATCCGACCAGAGCAGTCCAAACCCAACTTGGAACAGGCTCAAGATAACAATACCCTTTTGCATCATTATTAAGGATGACCATGAGCCAGACTGACTCTTCTAGCACTGCAGAACAAAAACCAAATAAAGTGCTCGCGCTCTACCATAAGACTCGCCGTTATCCCTTCGGCCAAAAACTATTTTCAATCATGGTGTCACGCATGGCGCCCTATTTTGGCACCATCAAACCACTGATCACTGAATTACGCCTTAATCATTGCGCCTGTTTAATTAAAAAACGCCATGCCGTTCATAATCATATAAAAACTGTGCATGTGATTGCGATTTGTAACGGCCTAGAAATGGCCATGGGCGTGATGGCCGAAGCCTCAATTCCAAAGCATTTACGTTGGATCCCTAAGGGCATGAGTTTGGATTATACGGCTAAAGCCGGCAGCGATATTTTGTGTATCGCCGAAGTGACGCCGGAGCAATGGACTCCCGGCGATATGCTCGTCCCCGTTACCGCCTACGACACCCAAGGTGTGGTCGTAGTAAAGGGACATATCAAGTTGTGGATTTCAGAAAAACCGCAGAAATAAGCGTTTTGCATCGAGCGCTGCGCTTAATGTCAGCATCTAAAAGGGAGCTAAGCTCCCTTTTTAGCCCTAGTTAAAAAACTCGGTTAGCGCAATTGCACGGCGCCTTGCTCGCTCACTTTTAAGTAAGGACTTTTAAATCCGAGCTCTTAAATACGAGAGCTTAATTCGACCTGTTAAATACGAGCTTTTAAAATAGCAGCCCAGTTAAACCAGATGTTAAGCAAAATGACTGGCGGTAAAACGCTCAATCAAACGGATAAAGTCGGCTTCGGCAAGCTTGGCGCATGTTAAGGTTTGTTCATGGGATAACTGCACATCCCCCAATCCCTCTGCCATATTGGTAATGGCACACACAGCCAGTACTGGCAAACCACAATGCGCCGCTGAAATCACCTCTGGCACCACAGACATTCCCACCACATCGCCACCGATAATTTGCATCATGCGGATTTCGGCCGCGGTTTCAAAACACGGGCCAGAGTAAGACACAAAGACCCCTTGATTCACTGCAATCCCAGCCGCTTTTGCGACACTTAAGGCTTCTGCTCTGAGGTCTTTATCATAAGCACTGGCTAGGCTAAAAAAACGTGGACCGTAACTTTCATCGTTTGCGCCCGTCATGGGCGTACCCGGCATAGTGTTGATGTGATCGCTGAAAATCACTAATGATCCCACGCCGATCCGCTCTGGTCGTAATGACCCCGCAGCGTTAGTCACTAGTAACAATTCACACCCTAAGCGTTTGAAAGTACGCACAGGCGTCGTCATCACCTTCATGCTTTGGTGCTCGTAAAAATGCCCGCGGCCTTTCATGCACACTATGTCTACGCCATGTAAGCTGCCGAGCACTAGCTCTCCCGAGTGACCGACGACGGTACTCACGGGAAAGCCGTCTAAATCTTCATAGGGGATCACCACTTTGTTATCTAAATTATCGGCAAACGCGCCAAGCCCTGAGCCCAAAATCATAGCAGCACGGGGAGAGAAATTCGGTTTACGGGCTCGAATCGTCGCAAGGGCATTAATAACAGGATCATGGCTCATACAAGGTACCTCATAGCAAAGGAGTGAAAGAGTAAACGCCCTCAGTATAAGCAGGCTTGGGGTTGCAAATAATCGCGATTAACCGCACTATTGTGCTGATAAAAAGGACAATAAATAAAAATAGTGAGCCTGAGATGAGCAAGATAAACGCACCAGAACTCGTCACCTTGAAGATGCTGCGGTATTTCCATCGGGTTGCTGAAGTAAAAAACTTTACCGCTGCCGCCGAGCAACTGCATCTATCGAAATCTCCGCTGAGCGCACAAATCAAAGAGTTGGAATCGCTCCTTGGTGTTGAGCTGTTCACTCGCAGCACTCGGCAAGTAGAGCTCACACCCTATGGCCAATTGTTAAGAGAAAAGTGCGAGCAAATATTCGCGCTGGTGAATACCTCATTGGAGCAAGTGGCTCAGCTTGGACGACTCGATAGAAACCATATTCGGATTGGCATCATGAGCTCGCTGTTTTGGATGGGATTTGGTGACATACTGAAAAGCTTTCGCAAACAATGCCCTGATAATGAACTGATCTTTCAAGAGTTATCACCTGAAACTCAAAAAGTCGCCTTAGCGCATCAAGAAATCGATTTTGGCCTAGTGCGCTACGCCGACACCTTAAATCTGCCGCACCTAATCGCCGAAACCATCACCAGCGAACCTATGGTGTTAGCGCTGGCAAATAAACATCCCTTAGCCAGACGTAAAAGCATCGACTTGAGTGAACTCAAAGATGAGCCATTTACCTTACTCAGCCGTGCCAACTCCGCCTCTAGCGATTTGATTATCGCCAGCTGTCAGGCCGCAGGATTTATGCCGCAACTGGTACAGGAAATGGTCGAGCCCAATAGCTTAATGGCGATCATCGCTGGCGATAACAGGGTATCCATAGTGCCGCAAAGTTATGCATCACAGCCTTGGCCTAGGGTAAAGTTTATTAAATTAAAACAAACCATCCCCGCCGATATCTGCCTGATTTATCGGCCAGAAATGGCTTCGCTGCCGATTCTCGATAGCCTGAGGGACTTATTGAAGCAACAAATCAAAACCATTTAGATTGTCTCCCAAACGAGTGCTATGCTGAGTTTAATATTCAGGGTTCATATTTTAAGGATATCAAGATGGATGAATTTTTAGCGGCAGCCATTGAAGAAGCCAAACAAGGACTGGCCGAGGGCGGCATCCCTATTGGTTCGGTACTAGTGATCGATGGCAAAATCGTCGGACGCGGCCACAATAAACGGGTACAAAAAGGCAGTTCAGTACTGCATGCCGAAATGGATTGCCTCGAAAATGCCGGCCGATTTAGCGCCGCCGAGTACAAAAGAGCAACCTTGTATTCCACCCTATCGCCCTGTGATATGTGCAGCGGTGCGGTATTACTTTATGGCATACCTAAAGTCATCGTCGGTGAAAACACCACCTTTCAAGGGCCTGAAGCCTATGTAAAATCCCGCGGCGTTGATGTCACTGTGGTCGATAATGCCGAGTGCAAACAATTGATGCAGGACTTTATCGCTAGCCATCCCACACTCTGGAACGAAGATATCGGCGAGTAGTGGATCTTCACTCTTCTCAATCACTTGCTATCTTTTTTGTATTTCACTTTTTGTATTGGCTGTATTTCATTGGGGGCTAGCGCCTGCTAGGCTAGCCCTCCCAAATCCCAGTGAAAAGTGGAACATGTCTACTAGCGAAAGGAACTCTGTTAACGTGCCAGCCAACTTACCTAAAGACCCTTGGTCAAGAACAGACTCCACACAGCCAGTCGTAATGGCGATTCCTGCACAGCGTAATGCCAACCTCGATGCCATTCGCGGCTTAGCCGTGTTGGGGATATTTTTTATGAATATCTATTTTATGGGCATTACTTTTTTTGGCTATGCCCCCCACGAAACGCCGCCGCTGTCGGATCACATAATCAAAGTGTTCAGTAACTTTTTCATCGAGGCGCGCTTTATCAGTCTGTTTTCCATCTTATTTGGCGTCGGGCTTTTTATTCAATATCAGCGATTTAGCGCCAAAGGCCTAGAAGCTTATCCTTTACTGCGCTCACGCTTGAAATGGCTAATGGTGTTTGGCCTACTCCACGGCATCATTATTTGGCCTGGTGATATTTTATTAACCTATGGGATCAGCGGATTTTTAGCTTTGTGTTACAAAGATTTAAGTATTGAAGCCCTTAAGCGCAAAGCGAATATTTTTATTTTAAGCGCCTTAGTGATCATCACGCTGATTAGCCTTACGGGCAGCGATGAACCTTTCACTCGAGAATCGAGTCTATTTGCAGAGCAATACAGCGCATGGACCTCAGGCTATTCCGACCAACTGTTTCTGCATTTGATGCAAGTGGGTTATATGGCGCTGGTGATCCCTTTTACCATAATGTGGTTTACGGCGGGCTTGATGCTGCTCGGCATGGCCTTGTATCAACAGGGGACTTTTGAGCGGGGTTTTAGCAAACCACAACTGCTGAAATTAGTGCTAGCCAGCGTGACGGTATCGCTACTTGATACCGGTTTAGACTTTACGGACAACCCTATTCTAGTCACGTTTTCAGATGTGTTAATCATGCTAAGCGCTATTCCTATGGCGCTGATTTACATTCATATTATGGTTAAAATTTGCCAAAATAATCCAAATAGACTCACGCCACTGCAAAATGTTGGCAAACTCGCCTTTAGCCTCTATATTCTGCAATCCATCGTTGGCGTGTTAGTGTTTAGGCACTTCGCCCCCGAATTGCTATTGAGTCTAGACAGATGGGGATACATGGCTATGGCACTGGTTTATTCAGTAGTGCAATTACTGTTAGCCAGCCTGTACTTACGCTATTTCAAGCAAGGGCCATTGGAAAAACTTTGGCGCCACCTCGCGTTTAAAAAATACGCGGCATCACAAGAACACAAGCAAGCTTAAAAACACTGACACGAGATTGATACCAGATAATGACGAACAAAAAACCGGCCAAAACGGGCAACAGCGCTTCACCTCAAACAAATCGTGCTCAAAAGAGTCGACCACAAAACAATCGCGCTCAGAACAGTCGCACTTCAAATAATCGTGCCCAAACAAACAATCGCGCCCAAAGTAGTCGCACTCAAAAATCCAATGCAGCCGCTTCAGGCTCAAGCCTTATGCCACTGTTATTGGTGGTGATTTTTCTTGCTGGTTTAATCGGCGCAGCGCAGCAACATATGTTGCCCTACGGCATTGCGGGTATGTACCTCACACTGAGCCTGCTAACCTTTATCGCCTACGCTATCGATAAATCCGCCGCAAAACGCGGTAAATGGCGCACTAAAGAAAGCACTTTGCATCTGCTGGCGCTCATGGGCGGTTGGCCCGGCGCCCTGTTTGCCCAAAACGTGTTAAGGCACAAGTCAGTTAAAGCCTCATTTAGAAACGTCTTCTGGCTCACCGTTGTCGCTAACTTAGCCGTGCTGGGTTATGGCATAAAAACCGGCGCCGTAGATATGTTTATCTAGCAAGCTATGGATTCTATGAAAATCTAAAGTTTGTCACTAAAACGCTTTAACTTATTTTAATACAAAAACAAAAGGTTAAATTATGAAAAAATTTTTAGTTGCAGTTTTGGGTGTTGCAATACTATCGGGTTGTGCCGCACCTCGCTATACAGCAAAACCAATAGAAACAAATACTAACAATATAGAAATAGTCATTATTAAGGATAAAGAAACACGTGACGGCTTCCAAGAAACAATGGAGACATGGCTAAAAGCAAATAATTACACCTACACAGTGCAGCCTGATGGTTCTAAACATGATTTAAATAAACTCACATTAGAATATGAAGGTAATTGGACTTGGGACTTGGCATTATATTTAAAAAGCGCTGAAATTAACGCATTTCAGAATGGCCAAAGAGTTGGCAGTGTTAAGTTTCAAGTACCCTATACTGCGAACCCGAGTAAGTTTGGTAATGCTGCGAATCGTATTAGCTATATGATGTCAGCTCTATTTGGTCAAATCACAGCTGATGAAGCAACAAAAAAAGTAAATGGTTCAAGCGATTAATATCATTGAAACCTTAACTAAAAAACAGGGTAATCATAGAATTACCCTGTTTAGTTTTGCACTGTTTATTATCTTTAAAACCAGCTCAACGCGATACTGATAATCACGCCTGTGATCATCAGCTGCATTAAACAAAACCCCATAATATCCCGCGCTTTTAAGCTCGCAATTGCCAGCACGGGCAGTGCCCAGAAAGGTTGAATTAGGTTAGTCCAGGCATCGCCCCAAGCTACGGCCATGGCTACCCGAGCAACATCGGCGCCCAAGGCTTCGGCGGCGGGTAACATAATCGGCGCCTGCACGGCCCACTGACCACCACCCGATGGCACAAAAATATTCACAATTCCTGCACTGATAAAGCTCCAAAATGGCAGACTTTCGGCACTGGCTATGGCCACAAAACCTTCCGAAATACTTTGGGCTAAACCCGACTGCACCATCACCGCCATAATGCCCGCATAGAAAGGGAATTGGATCACTATGCCTGCGCCGCCCTTAATGGCCTCATTCAAGCTGGTTAATAAACTGCGTGGCGTTTGGTGTAAGAGGATGGCGAGGAACAAGAATAAGAAGTTCACTAAGTTAAGGTTTAAGCTGCCGCCCTGTACCCAAAAGTAATAGCCTAAGTACACAAGCCCAGCGCCACCGACGCTCCAGCCGAGTAAGCGGCTATTTTCAAGCTTATCCGCAGGACGGCTTTCAAGCTGACACTCGCTCACATTGGCAGGGGTAAACTCCAGCGCCGAAGCTGCGGGTTCGCTGCCTTTGTCGTCAAGGGCACTTGGGTCGACATAAATGCTGTCCTTGTCTTCAGTCAGCATAAAGCGATTCACTAAGGGCATAACCACAAACAGAATCGCCACTAACAATAAGTTAAAGCTCGCGAAAATGGTTTCACTAGTGGGGATAATGCCAATTTGTGCTTCGGAGAAATGCCCCGCCGTTGCTATGGTTAATGGGATAGAACCCGCAAGCCCACCATGCCAAACCACAAAGCCAGAATAGGCGCTGGCGACCAGCAGCCGATAATCCACTTTCACTTTACGCGCTAAGGCTTTGGCAAATAACGCGCCAACCACTAGCCCGAATCCCCAGTTAACCCAACTGGCGGCCAGTGAGACCAAGGTTACTAAAATAATGGCTTGCGGTGCCGATTTAGCGAACCCCGCAATCGCATCAAGCAACTTTTTAATCGGCGGTGAGCTTGCCAGCATGAATCCCGCCACCAGCACTAACAGCATCTGCATCGAAAAGCTCAACAAGGTCCAAAAGCCATCGCCCCAGTAATTGATGACTTCCAGCGGAGTTTTGTGTTCTGCGACCACAGCTGCAATTAACACCACTAAGGTGAGTAAAAGGACGAAAATATAGGGATCGGGTAGATATCGGTCGACGAGCTTGACCAAAGGTTTTGCCGCTTTGTTTAACATAGACTTTCCTTGTTTATTATCTAAATTCTAGTTTTTATGTGTTTTTATCTGTTTTTATCTGTTTTTATTGCATTTTTATTGAGTCCTAAGCCCACAGGTTAAGCGATCTCTAAAGCGGGATAAAGTCTTGAGGGGATTTTTAACGCCTTGAAGTGGTAGCACCAGATAGCAAGCCCAAAACACGGGCGAGTGCCGATAGCATCTCAAGCTAAAAAACTGATAATATGGCGAAAATTAACTAAGGTGCTCTTTATATGAAAATGTTACTTGCCGTTGCTGTGATTGCTGGGGTGATTTTTTACTTCTTTACCTCGATGAACGGCCAAAAAGCCGCCCAAGAGAATATCCGTTTAGGCAATGAATTTTTAACGCAAAACAAAACCAAAGAAGGTGTCATCACCACAGCTTCGGGTTTGCAATATCAAGTATTAACTAAGGGCGATGGCACTGTTCATCCTAAAGCCAGCGATACAGTGACAGTGCATTACCATGGCACTTTGATCGACGGTACTGTGTTTGATAGTTCAGTTGATCGCGGTGAGCCTATCGCATTTCCGCTTAATCGGGTGATTAAAGGCTGGACCGAGGGCGTACAACTTATGGTCGTTGGCGATAAAGTGCGTTTCTTTATCCCGAGTGAACTCGCCTACGGCAACAGCAGCACGGGGAAGATTGGCGGTGGTTCAGTGCTCATTTTTGATGTGGAACTGCTTAAGATTGATTAAATCTGTCTTCAATGAGCCTAATCGCGTCATAAAAAGCCCTGCATTATCGCAGGGCTTTTTGTCTCTATAACTCAAATAATATTAGTATGTTGGATGATTAAGGACAGCTTGCTGCGCCAATATCAACCCATACCGCCGCAACGCCTGGTACATCACCTTTAGTCCAGTAACTCGCCTTCCACACACGACCGTTATAGCTGGTGGTTTGACCGCCGTTATACACCACACCCGCATCCCAACCGAGATCAACTTGGCTGAGTAGCTGCCATTGATCAGCGGTGCGAGATGGCGTATTGCCCTGCGTCCAGTACTTGGCTTTCCATACCAACTGACTGTGGCTCACAGTATCACCCGTGTTGTACACCACACTGGCTTGCCAAGCAGGATAGTTACCTGCATTAGGATCGGTTTCATCACAACCACCACCGATTACTTTTGGCGTCACGGTCAGATTCGTCGATGCGCTCGCATCCAAGGCACCATCGGAAACTAGCACGCTCAAACCATAGCTGGTCGCTTCGGTGACATTAGGCCCAGTGACCACTAAGGTGGCACTATTTTGTCCGGTTGCCGACACGCCAGCGGGCACAGTCCAAGCGTAAGTTAAGGCATCACCGTCGGCATCAGAGGCACTCGCCATTATGCTAACAGTTTTACCCGCTTCCACTGTTGCAGTGGCAGCTACACTCACCACGGGAGCTTGGTTCGGAGTATCCGCCTTATTGGTCACTGTCACTGAATCTGTGGCAGATAGCCCTTCTGGATCAGTGACTTTAAGACTAAAACTATAGGCAACATCAGTTTGCGTTGCAGCCAATTGAATCGCCGCATTCGCCATATCGGCGTTTGTGATGGCAATCGTTGGGCCAGACACTTGAGCCCAAAGATACGTTAGCGCCTCATTTTCAGGATCACGCGAACCGCTACCATTGAGCACCACATCGGCGGGACCTGTGACATTCACATCCGCGCCCGCATTAGCAATTGGCGCTTTATTCACCGGTGGCGTAGTTCCTTCGCCATGACCTAAACCTTCGTGCATCGCATTTAGAATATCGCCGTTATCGGCATCAATTTCCCATGCAAATAAACCACCTAACTGATTGGCAAGCACATATTGGCCCTTAGCTTTAACGGAACGAGCATCATCGAAAGTGATTAAATCACCCGTTGATGCCTTGAACAATGATGGCGCCTCGGCCGTTTCATCATAGCTGTAAGTCCAACCGCTCCCCATGTACTCGTTCACTATCTGGCGATAATCCACGATGCCATCTTCCCATGTGCCTTTCACTTTGCCCGTCGCTGTCCCTGTGAATGGGTTATTGCCCGTGTAGCCATTCACGCCTGTCCAGCCGCGGCCGTACATAGCGGCACCAACTACAATTTTTCCTGGGGTAACACCTTGAGCTAACAAAGCTTTAATACTCTTGTCTGTGGTGTAGCGGGTATCAGGATCCCAACTCGCCTCATAAAGATTGGTTTGATGACCGAGTTCAGTGTTCGTCCAACCGCCATTGAAGTCGTAACTCATCAAGAAGATGTAATCCATGTACTGCTGAGCGGCCTGATAATCGACCTTTGCCATTTTTTGAGCATCGATACCAATTGCGGAAGTCAGTTCATAGGTACGACCCGTCTCAGCACTTAACTCGTCGAGCATGGCGCGCAGTTCACGCATCAGGGTTACATAGGTTTCACCGTCATTGGCATTACCTAAGTTTGGATTCGCACCGCCACCACCTGGATATTCCCAATCAATGTCAACGCCATCGAAGAACTTCCACGTTTGCAGGAATTCCTTCACCGATGCAACAAAGGTATCGCGCTTAGTTTTGTCACCAAAGTAGAAAAAGGGATCAGATAACGTCCAGCCACCGACCGAAGGCAAAATCTTTAGATCGGGGTGGGCTTGCTTCAGCGCCATCAATTGACCGAAGTTGCCTTTGTAGGGATCAGAGTAGTCACTCACCCCCGCCTGTGGCATTTGGACCGCCGCCCAAGGATCGTGGATAGCGACTTTAAAATCTTCACGGCCACTACAGGCACGTTGCAGCGCTTGGAAACTGCCGTCGATTTCTTTCAAACTATCGTTAATGCCATCACCACCACAAATAGGGGTAAAGCCATATAAAATATGAGTTAAGTTCTGTGCTGGGATCTTATCGACTGGGAACTTACGGCCGTACACACCCCATTCTACAAAGTAACTGCCGACCACTTTGCCCGACTTGTTAACGTATGGACGATTGTTTTCTTTAAGCGGAGCATTGAGTGGCACTAAATGGCTGCCATCGGTATCGGCCACGAGGATTTCTTTGGCATCGCTCGCCGTACAACCATCGCTGTTACACAGTTGCACTTGCATCTGATAACGGCCGCCTTTGTTCACCTTAAAGTTAGCGGTGCCCGAAGCGCCTGAGGCGCCTTCCCAAGCGACATTACCGTTGAGCAGCACTTGGGCTTTATTGCCCACATCGCCACTCCAAAGGTTCCAGCTGACGGACACGTCGGCGGCATCTTTAATGGTTACCAACTGATTGTAAGCCGTAGCAGCTTGATTAACTTCGATAATAGCGAATTTGGTTTCGCCCCAACCTATAGTCGGTTTGCCGGGCGCTACGGCAAATGCACTGACACTCACGGTAGATGCCAGCGCCGATGCCACCAGCAAGGCTGATGTTGAAATTTGAGTCTTGAACATGAGATATCCCTATTGAATTTTTTATATGAATCAATAAGGCAAACAAAGCGTAGACAGGAAACAACACTCTCTTAAGACCATGCAACACGACTGACAATTGCACGAAGAAAAAACCTGTGGTATCCCCGCTATCATAGGTACAGACGAACCCTTAGACCGGAGGCTTTGCGTCCCAGTTTTTCAACTGGTTTGCCTTTTACACGCAATGACAACGCTGTCATTGCGATAATCAGCATATACGTAAGCGCAATAAAAATGCAACAAAATACTATCAACTAAGGTAGTGGTCTGATAAGAAAGCAATTAAATACAGTTCAACTATTTCTAATATTTACTTTGATAATTAATGATTTGCTGACTATTTTAGCCATAAAAAAACAGGACACGATAAGCCAAAGGCATCACCTGTCCTGTTATCAATTTCACTATTTATGCTGCTAATACTGCTTAAATTGCTAGGACTAAGCCACTGTAATCTAATAGTTCAAAACCAGAAGCGAACAACATCTATGATCTTTATGCGCGAGGATAATCCCTTGCGAGCATCACAGATAAACCTCGGCACACTAAGGTTTCCATATCATCGACGCGGTTGATTTTCATCTCAGCTAAGGGCGCGCTCAATGCCATTTGCTTTAAGCTTTCGAGGCAGCCTTTGTAGTAAGGAGCACTGTTCATCATGTTACCCGCGAGCCAAATCCGATTGGGATTAAATAAATTCACGGTCCACGCCAGCCCCATACCAAGGTAACTGCCCGCACGGTATAAATCATCCTGAGTGGTGATGTTACGGCTGCGTACAGAATCGCCACTGGCGAGTTGTTCTAAACTAAATTCGCCTGATTCTGTCATCACGCGGCAATGGCCTAACTCCCCTGCAACCCCTGTCGCACCGGTAAAGGCTTGCCCATTAAACGCAATCGACATCCCTATCCCAGTGCCGCACATGACCAACAACTCACAGGTATATTTGGCATCGCATGTGGCTTGCATACCCGCATCCATATCGTTGCAAATAAACTTAAGCTCGCCTTGAGTTTTCACTGTGTCAAAACTCAAACCATTGAGTCCGGGTAACGATTTACAAGCAACCAAACGATTATTTTGTACGAGTCCTGGTACGCCAATCGCTAATTGGTAATGCTGTAAATCGTAATCGCGTTCAAGCGCAGCGATTTGATTATTTAACTCTTCAATTTTAAAACCTTCGCCTGTGGGGATTTTATATTGTTCTGTATGTCCCGCGAGCTGAAGTTCGAACAGGGCTGTCGTACCGCCCACATCTATTGTTAGTATTTGCATCGCTTACTCCACTGATACATGTGCCCCACTCTGACCCCGAGCGAAGATGGCAAATGTTAGCATAGGGTCCAAATGTTAGCGATTGAATAAAACTTAAGTCGCTAATTTGTAAGGAACAAGTCTAAAAAAATATGACTGATATTTTGTTTTACTCAGGTTTTATGCTAAGAATCACACAAATAAATTAAGGGTAAAACACTTAGCTTGCTCATCACAGTCAGCACAAATTCACGATTGTATACAAAATCCTTTATTCGCTCCCCTTGCATCTCGCGCGTTAGGCTTGCGATAATCCGAGCTGGTTAGAACTCAAATCAACATAGACCTACTTATCCTTAGGCAAGCTTTGCCTATCGACTCGCACAGCGTGCAAGTCTCACTTGGAGCCCATATGTCACATTCAATTGCCAGCCGCCTCGACGCTATTCGCAGCGAATTATCTTCCGCCAATCTCGATGCTTTTATCATTCCTCGCGCCGACGAGTATCTGGGCGAATATGTGCCAGAACATAACGAACGTTTGTACTGGGCAACCCACTTTACCGGTTCGGCAGGTATGGCTATCGTATTGAAAGATAAAGCCGCTATCTTTACCGACGGCCGTTATACGGTTCAAGTTCGTCTGCAAGTGGATGCCGCACTGTTCAGCTATGAAAGCCTGACAGACACGCCACAAATTGAGTGGTTATGTGACACGCTGCCAGCGGGATCTCGCGTTGGCTTTGATGCACGCTTACATACTTTAGCTTGGTATGAAAATGCCAAAGCGACCTTAAGCAAAGCCCAAATTGAATTAGTAGCGGTTGAACAAAATCCTATCGATTTGCATTGGCAGGATCGCCCCGCACCATCGAGTGCGCCAATCACGTTATTCAGTAACGAGAGTGCCGGTAAAACCAGTCTGCAAAAACGTACTGAAATTGGCGCCTTAGTGAAAAAAGCCGGTGCTGATGTTGCTTTGATCGCCGCCTTAGATTCTTTCTGCTGGCTATTAAACATTCGCGGTAACGATATTCCGCGTCTGCCTGTCGTGCTCGGCAGTGCCCTGCTTCATGCTAATGGCGATATGCAGCTGTTTACCGATTTAAGCAAACTCCCTGAGGGCATTGAGGAGCATGTCGGTGCAGGCGTTAGCTTTAAGGACGAGGCCACGCTCGCCGATACACTTGCCAGCTTGCAAGGCGTCAAACTGCTGGCCGATCCAAACTCGGCTAACGCTTGGGCACAAAATCTCGCCCGTGAAGCGGGAGCTAAATTGATTGCTGGAATTGATCCCGTTTCTTTACCTAAAGCGCAGAAAAATCCTTCAGAACTTGCCGGAATGCGCGCTTGTCACATTCGTGATGGCGTTGCTGTGAGCCGCTTCCTTGCATGGTTAGATGCCGAAGTTGCCGCCAAGCGTATGCACGATGAAGCCACACTTGCCGATAAGTTAGAAAGTTTCCGCCTACAGGATGAGCGCTATCGCGAGCCAAGTTTCGACACCATTTCAGCAGCCGGTCCCAATGCAGCCATGTGCCATTACAATCATAGCAATGGCACACCTGCGATGATGACGATGGACAGCATCTACTTAGTGGATTCTGGCGCGCAATATATCGATGGCACCACAGATGTGACCCGTACTATTGCGATTGGTAAAGTCACTGATGAACATAAAAAAATGGTCACGCTGGTGCTAAAAGGCCATATCGCGCTGGACCAAGCTCGCTTCCCTAAAGGCACTTCAGGCCAGCAACTCGATGCATTCGCCCGCCAATATTTATGGCAACATGGTTTTGATTACGACCACGGCACAGGCCATGGTGTGGGTCACTTTTTAAGTGTGCACGAGGGTCCACAGCGCATAGGTAAAAATGTCAACGGTATCGCACTGATGCCCGGCATGGTGCTTTCCAACGAGCCGGGTTACTACCGCGCAGAGAGTTTTGGCATTCGCTTAGAAAACTTAGTCGTAGTGCAACACTGTGAAGCACTGAAAGGCGCTGAGCGTGAGATGTATGAGTTCGATGCACTGACTATGATCCCTATGGATGCCCGCCTTATCGATAAGAGCCTGCTAACGCAAGGGGAAATCGACTGGTTCAATGCTTACCATCAGCAAGTGTTCCATACACTTTCGCCGCTGATGTCCGGTGATGAACTTGCGTGGTTAACGCAAGTGACTAAAGCGATTTAGAGCGATTTAGCACTCCTGCGGGTAAGTAGCGATTTAAGTCGTCATTTAAATCATCATCTAAATCCGTTATATGCTACAAAATAGAACGCCCAAGACTATGAGCCTTGGGCGTTTTTTTTAGCGCTGATGCTGTACTTTCAAACCTAGTCCTATTTCAATAGCACGATTTAGTACATGATTTCAAAACACGTTTTCAATTTCAAAACACGATTGTAAACATGAGCCGCTAAACCATAGTGGGCTGCGCCATAGGCTGATAAGCATCATCCAGCGATGCCTTAGATAACACTTCAAACTCCTGATGAATTGCCATAAAACAATCGACTAATTCAGGATCGAAATGCTTACCTTTGCCTTCAATCATTAAATCGATGGCTTCTTGGTGACTAAAGGGTCGCTTATAACATCGCGGCGAAGTGAGCGCATCATAGACATCCACCAAGGCAACGATGCGCGCCGAAAGCGGAATATCCTCACCTTTCAACCCTAAGGGGTAACCACTACCATCCCACTTTTCATGGTGACCCGAAGCGATATCTTGGCCCATCTGAATAAAAGTACATTGGGGCGCATATTCCAACAAACTGCGTAACACTTGCCCACCTATCACAGGGTGGGCTTTGATCTGCTCAAACTCCTGCGGGGTTAATTTACCCGGTTTGAGCAGAATCGCATCGGCAATACCGACTTTACCTATGTCGTGCAAAATGGCCGATAGACTAATATCTTGAATAAAATCATCATTCAATTCCGCCGGTGGATTGTCGGCCTGCAGTCGCTGCGCCGCGAGCATTTTTGAATACTGCCGCATACGTAGTAAGTGCGCGCCCGTTTCGTTGTCTCTGTATTCGGCAAGTTTGGCTAACCCTAATACAGTCGCTTGGCGTGAGGCTAAGGTTGAATCGAGTGAATCCGCCAACTTACCTAATAAGTAAGTGATGGTTAGGGTCAACATGGCATTAGTTACAATAAAATTGACCACGACAACGGCCCAAATACCCAAACTGTAACCGTGAATATCAGGCCAGTTTAACCAGCCAAAGTGATAGGCAAGCCCAATCAGTACCAGACTCAGCCCATTTAAATATTGGGCATATAAGCTCGCGCGACGGCCTAAAAAAATACCCACTAATGGCGGAAAGATAAATAACCAGAAGAACCCCGCCCCCGATGGACCAATCGCAATCATAAAACCAACGCCGATAGCAAACGCTAACAAACAACCACAGCCAAAACGTGTGCTATCAGCAAGCTTAGGAAAATACAGTAAAACCAATAAAAACAAATAAGCCAGCGTATCGAATACCACCATAGACCAAAGATCGGCGATGACACATAAATACACGCTGGTGATATATACGGGCACGCAGAGAAGCGCAAGGAAGCCAAATAGACGTTCAAAAATCAAACGTCGCCAATGGGGCAGTGCCGCTGCTGTCCCCAAGGACGCGGTAGCCAATTTCGCTACGCCACGTCTAAGTGATATCGCCATGGGAAGTTCCTCTTATGTCGCATTCCCGTTGTGAGCTAATGAACCTTATCTAATAAACCTAAGCTAATGAACCTGAGTTTATGAACTAAAAGGTACACATAAGATGACTGAACTGCAGCAAAGCCAGATAAATTACACATCCAGCAAGCCATAGTTTATTGCCCATTAAAGAATAGACTATGACGAATAAACCGTCCGAATGAATGCCGCGATATGGCAACCGAATCAAGGACATTAGGCCAATGCCACCGCACAGATTTTGCAAATAATATGATGCCTACTTTCTACTCAATATCTGAGGAAAAATAACCCTATACAAAATACTGAAATTTACGTTTCAGCAGGATAAACGCTCGTTTAATTCCATTTTCGCATTACTTAAAAATTTTATATTTTGCAATAGCTTATAAATACAACGAACGATTGATTTTCATGGGTTAACCATCAAAAAGCGCTCTCCTATACCCATACAAAAATGATAGTCTTATCACATAACAAGCTTACCCCAATGAGAGTAAGCGCAAGAAAATTAGCGCCTAACACCGCGCCCCTGAACCCCAATGAATCATATCGGCCCTGAATGGACACACTAAATGAGCCAGAGTAACGCGTCTGCCAACAGAACACTGAATGCACAGAGATCAGATCAAGAAATCCGCTTAACACCACAGGATGAACTCATTTCCACCACCGACACTCGCGGTGTTATCACTTACGTTAATGCCCGTTTTGCCGAAGTCTCAGGCTATAGCGCCCAAGAGTTAGTCGGCAGTGCCCACAATATGGTTCGTCATCCCGATATGCCAAGCGCCGCCTTTAAAGAAATGTGGGAAAAGCTTAAGTCGGGCCAATCTTGGCGCGGCATAGTGAAGAACCGTTGTAAGAATGGTGGCTTCTATTGGGTCGATGCCTTCGTCTCGCCATTGTTTGAAAACGGCACTATTGTCGGTTATCAATCGGTGCGTATTCAGCCTCAGGCCGCCTACGTCAGCAAAGCAAATGAGATATACCAAAGACTTAAACTGGATAAATCCATTTCTAAGCCCTTAAGCTTAATGCAGAAACGTATCCTCTCGGCGGTTGTCGCCTCGACCGGCTTATTGATCGCAGGCTACTTTTGGGGCTGGGGCGTGATTATCGCTGGGGCGGTTTTGATGAGTATAAACTTGGCTATATTCTACGATGAGGCCTTTCGCATTCCCGCTAAACTGATTGAAATGCAAACCAAATACGACTCTATCAGTCGTTACATCTACTCGGGTGCCGATACGTCTTCTATCCTCGACTTCCAGCTCATCATGCTGCAAGCCAAAATGAATGGCGTACTGGGACGCACACAAGATCAAGCCAATCAATTGCATGCGATTGCCGATCAATTAGTGGTCGCGACCGAGCAAACCTATGTCAGCCTAGATCAAGAAAAAAGTCAGTTAGAACAGCTCTCTGGCGCGATGGAAGAAATGAGTTCAACCATTACAGAAGTGGCGCAGAATACCCATCTCACATCCACCAGCATCAATACCGCCTACGATCTCTGCCTTAAAAGCAGTGCCAATATGAAGGCCAATACTCAAAAAGTGGAACAACTGGCCAAGTCTGTTGCCGATGCCGCTAACAATGCCCATCAATTGAATAAAGAAGCCGAGCAAGTTGCTAATGCCATGGGCGAAATTGACTCCATCGCCGAGCAAACCAATCTTCTCGCCCTCAATGCAGCCATTGAAGCTGCCCGTGCGGGTGAACAAGGCCGTGGGTTTGCCGTGGTCGCCGATGAAGTGCGCGCGTTATCAAGCCGAACCCAACTGTCGACCAACAGTATTTCAAAAAGTGTCGATAAGATGTTCACTATGCTCAACGCATGGGCCAAAGAAATGGAACAAAGCCGCCAACACGCGGAGCGCTGCGCTAGCGACATCCAACTGTCCGCCGACAATGTGAATACCCTTTACCAAGAAGTGAGTGATATCCACACTTTTGCCCAGCAAAATGCGGTCGCAGCGGATCAACAGCGTCAAGTTGTTAATGAGATTGCCAGCAACATACACTCAATCACCCATTCAAGCGCGGAGAACTTGGCCGCAACCCATCTGATTGGTGATGCAGCTCATCTGCTTAAACATAATGCCGAGAAAGCCCTCGGCTTGAGACGCACCTTCGGTTAGTCATAAGTAAGATATAAAATGCCGCAGCCAAAACTGCGGCATTTTTCTATCGCGTTCTTTTAGCCCATTCTTTCCGCCAGCCCTCACTCAACCTAGAACATACTCAGCTAAGAGCATACTCAATCCAGTACTGATCCAACCCTGTGCTTGCAGAATTGGCCCTATCCCGCCTGAGCCGTCGCGAAGGCTTTTATCTCTTGGCGATAAAATGATGCAGATAAAATGCCAAAACACTAAAAAGTTCAGGTTTTAACCGAAATTTTTGCTATACTCCGCGCCCGCCATTTTTCTTATAAAATCTGTGTGGAAGAATGAGCCAGTCGGCACGCCTCTCTCCTTAGTCGAGTAAATAATAGAGGCTCGCGGTGCTTGAATGTTTGAATAAGTGAACGATAGGAATCCAAAATGAGATTTGAATCTTTTAGTTTTTCCCCCGAGATTTTGCGCGCTATCTCAGATTGCGGTTATCAACAAATGACGCCTATTCAGCAGCAAGCGATACCTGCTATCCGCCGCGGCCAAGATGTCTTAGCCAGTGCCCAAACCGGTACGGGTAAAACCGCCGCTTTCGCGCTGCCGATCCTGCAAAAGATGGTTGAAAATCCAAGCGAAACGTTAAAGTCGAATGCCCGCGTATTAATCCTTACGCCGACCCGTGAGCTTGCGGCTCAAGTGGCTGACAACGTTACGGCTTACTGCAAATACTTAAACTTCAGCGTGTTAACCATTTATGGCGGCGTAAAGATAGAAACACAAGCGCAAAAGCTGAAACGCGGCGCCGATGTGATTGTTGCCACCCCTGGTCGCTTACTTGAGCACCTTACCGCCTGTAACTTAAGCCTGTCGAACGTCGACTTTTTAGTCCTAGACGAAGCCGACCGTATGTTAGACATGGGCTTTAGCGCCGATATCCAAAAGATCCTTCAAGCGGTAAATAAGAAGCGTCAAAACCTGTTGTTCTCGGCCACTTTCTCAAGTGCGGTGAAAAAACTCGCCAACGATATGATGGTTAAACCGCAAGTGATCAGCGTTGATAAGCAAAACACGACGGCCGATACGGTTAGCCAAGTGGTTTATCCGGTTGAACAACGCCGTAAACGCGAACTGCTGTCTGAGCTAATTGGCAAGAAAAACTGGCAACAGGTATTAGTATTTACCGCGACCCGTGATGCCGCCGATACGCTAGTCAAAGAATTGAATTTAGATGGGATCCCATCTGAAGTGGTCCACGGTGAAAAAGGCCAAGGCAGTCGTCGCCGCGCCCTGCGTGAATTTGTGGCAGGTGATGTACGCGTACTGGTTGCCACCGAAGTTGCCGCCCGTGGTCTGGATATTCCAAGCCTTGAATACGTAGTCAACTATGACTTACCTTTCCTCGCCGAAGACTATGTCCACCGTATCGGTCGTACAGGCCGTGCGGGGAAAACTGGCGTAGCCATTTCTTTCGTGAGCCGCGAAGAAGAACGTACCTTAGCCGATATCGAAAAACTGATCGGTCAACAAATTCGCCGTGTCACTGTGCCAGGTTATGAAGTGGGCAGCCGCGAATTGCTGTTAAAGCAATTGCAAACCCGCCGTAGCTTTGCCAAGAAACAACAAAGAACCGACAACGTTGGCGCTCAAGTTGCTGCAGAGAAAAGCATGCAAGGCCGCCGCGTAAAAATGAAGGTGGGTCAAGCACCGAGCAAAGCGAAAAAACTTAAGTAATCGCTAAAACGGGCGGTGTAAAACGCATAGCGTTTAACCCCATCCCACGTGTTTTAGTGAAATCGGCCACAACAACTGTTGTGGCCGATTTTTTATGCCCAATTCGATAAAGCACTGCCCACTTTAACCAACAGCAATCCTTTATTGATAACAAAAAGACCATAACGCGGGGAACAAACTCAGCAGCGTCGCCCCCGCGAGCAATCGCTCACTTCCGTTAAGCTTTTTACCATCGACAAGTTGGCGGCGACTGTAAAGAAACAAGAGTAGCCAGAGTCCATAACCGCTCGCCACCAGCGCCACAATTCTCATCAGCCCATTGCCCTGTCCACTCAAAGAAAGCTTCAACAGGAACAGTCCAATCAATAGATAAGGCACTAAAATCATCGACGTAGAAATAAGTAACAGATTGGTATAACCCTTACCTAGCAGCCATACCAGTATCAAACAAAACTGCACTGTTAAGCTAGATAACCAGAGGGAAGCGATAGGTGTGCCATTGCGATTCTGCCGCAAAAAAATGGCAGGGAAAGCACCGTGGCGGGCTGCGCTGAAAGGCACCTCTGCCGAGAACAGGGTCCAACTCACGTAGGAGGCCAACACAGAAACAATAAGCCCAACGCTGATCAGTGCCTTGCCCCAAGAGCCGCTCATGTGTCTCATCAGTCCCGCCATAGAGGGATTAGGCAGCGCTGCAAGTTCTGGACGAGCTAAAATCCCCAGCGCTAACACAGAGATAAGCACATAAAGTAGTAGCGCCAGCACAACGCCAAGGACAGTCGCCGTGCCCACATCCCGCTTATTTTTAGCACGCGCCGATAACACTGCCGCACCTTCGATACCGGTAAATACCCAAAGCGTGATCAGCATAGTGTTACGCACTTGTTCAGACACTGGCACAGCTAAAGTGCTGGCCGCTTGGTCCTGAGCAAAAGTCACAGGGTCGAAGTAATAGCAGGCAAACAGTACAAACAGCAATAACGGCAAACTCTTGGCTAATGTCGCCACCAGATTGAACATGGCGGCCTGCTGTACGCCGCGGGAGACCAACCAATGCACCGCCCACAAAATGCACGACTCACCGATAAAAGCGGCCAGTGTATTGCCCTCGCCAAACCAAACTTGCTGCGGCGTATCGACAAAGCTGCCAAGGGCAGCAAACGCAATCACTAAATATCCCACCACGCCTATGGTGGCGCAAAGCCAATAGCCCCAAGCAGAAAAAAAGCCCACCAGCTCACCAAAACCGGCTCTGGCGTAGGTATAAATGCCGCCATCAAGCTCAGGCTTCAAGCGCGACAGATAGAGGAAACTCGCAGCCAATGCCAAGATGCCCACACCTGTGATCCCCCAGCCAATCAGCACAGCTCGAACACCCGCCACTTCAGCCATGTTTTGCGGCAGGCTAAAAATCCCCGCACCTACCATAGAGCTGAACACTAGGGCAGTGAGTGACCAGAGACCTATCCTGTTCTCTTTCATACAAAATCCTTAGCGCAAACGAGTAGAAAGAGCCTGTATGTGTTCGGGACCAATGCCGCAGCAACCACCGATAAGCGAAGCCCCTGCCGCACGCCAACGCTCAGCCCAACCGAGATAATCGAGCGGCCCAAGATCGGCACGGATCTCATCCAGACCATCGTTAGCCGTTGCCTCTTTCGGCTGAGGAGGAAATGCATTGGCATAGGCACCGAGTCGAATATCGGCACGCCCCAGAGCACTCAATCTGTCGCTGGCCACCTGTAATGCCGCCTCAATCACCTCAGGCTGACAACAGTTGAACAGAATCGCATCCACACCGACTGCTACTAACGCGTCGATAGCATCTGCCACCCGCTCACCGGAGCGAAGTGTCGGTTCGCTACCTAACGTCTCGTCCTCTAAGGTAAAAGAAACCCAAAATGGTTTGCCATCTTCTGGCAGCAAGGCCTTGATGGCTAAAGGCTCAGCAATCAAACTCATGGTTTCGGCTAACCAGAGATCGACACTGGGCGACAGCGCTCGAATGAGTGGGAGAGCCAGTTCACTCACCCTCGCGGCCTCAAATAAATCGGCACGGTAAGAGCCGAACAAGGGTGGCAATGAGCCCGCGACGCGAACCGCATTTGCGTGTTCATCCGCGACATCCCGTGCCAGTTTGCCCGCCAATGCAGCCAGCACTTCACCCTCGGCGGCAAAACGCTCATCGCCGATATGAAATGGCACGAGTGCATAACTGTTGGTGGTGATGACTTTGGCACCGCTGGCTACGTAAGCTTGGTGTACCTCAGTCACGGTTTGCGGCGCTTCTATAAGGGCCAACGCCGACCACTCAGGCTGGCGAAAGGGTGCGCCCCGTCTTGCCAACTCACGCCCCATGCCACCATCCAAAACCCACAGTTGCTGCTTATCCATCTTGCTTACCTCAATCTTTTTATGCGACTTCGTTTTACTAAGGCACTCATAGTTAATGAGAATCCTGCTACCTAGCACCTTGCTGCGTTCGATGACGACAATGCATAGCTTCAGTGAGTACCTTAATAACTGCAAAAAACATCTAGACGTTTAGATGGCTACAACAAAATAACGGAATCTCGATTTAGCCGCAATCGATATCAGTAAAAAAACACGGATTAATCTCAAACTTGAATAAATGGATGCCGCTGCGCTACGAAAACATGCCCAGTTGACGGCAAGAGACGAGGTATTGATGGGATCGTTGATGGAAGACATTGATGGAGGGCATGATGAGGGCATTGATAAATGATATTGCTGCGGAATGAGCTAGAGAACCTAGAAGATGATGGCAAAAAGTGGAGAACAAGATGAGTGCCCTCCATGTCTTTGGATAATATGAGATTGGTATTTACCCAAGTCGTTTAACTATTTCCAACCCTGCAGCCAAAGGCCTTCATCTTTTAAATCATGCCAGTTTATCGGTATAACTCGTTTTGACATCACAGCTTCAATTGAGCACGAGATCACTAAGCCTTCCTCATCAAATTCAATCTCAGTGACTAAAAAATGTTTTTCTTTATTGGTCGGCTTAACGGCGGTCCACTTACTGTTGAGTAATTTCTTAGGGTTAATTTTATTCATCAAAACTCCGCATGACAGCTAATTTGCTGGGTTATGTAATAACTTCCGCTAATCCCCGTTCCTTTAGAGACTCGCTTAAGAGCGCCTTGGCCAATACGAACAATACAGCAAGACCGCGCAATGGCACTTACACAAAAAACACTTAAGCGAAGATCCCGCAAACGGAGATGACTTAAGCAACAAATTACATAAGCAGATCACGCAAGCAGATCTCAGTACTAGAGCAGACAAAAGATAACTGTCAGTGCTTAGAAATGCAGCCATTGAAAGATAACGTTAGGAACGTCCATGTCAACCATACTAAAAACACTTTGCCTCGCAGGTACACTCTTGCTCACTAGCTTTACGACTCTGGCGCAGCCCATTGCCAGAGATGAGTTTTCCATTAGTCCGCTGCTCAATGGTCAGCAAATTCCTAAGGTAAACTTGCAAGATATCAAGGGTAAAACCGTCGATTTAGCCGAGTTAACCCAGCAAAAACCGACCATCTTTTTCTTTTACCGCGGCGGCTGGTGCCCATTTTGTAACAATCAAATGGGACAGCTAAAGGCGATTGAACCTGAATTATTAAAAGTGGGCTTTCAGTTAGTGGGTATTTCACCCGATACACCTGCGCAACTTAAGGCTTCGGCGGCAAAAAATGAGCTTAAGTATCTGCTGCTTTCCGATGAAAAAATGCTGGCAGCGCAAGCCTTTGGCTTAGCTTTTTACACAAGCGAAAAGGTCACTGAAATCTATACTTCGCGTCTTCATGTCGATAATCCAATGTGGACGACTCCCGAGGGAGCCAAACGTTTAGTCTTACCTGTACCCGCCATTTATATTAGCGATGATAAAGGTTTGATTCATTTCCAATATGTGAATCCTAACTACAAGGTCAGACCCGCACCTAAGCTAATCTTAACCGCCGCAAGTTTGGTGGGATCGCAAGAATAAATATCGGTTTATCGACCGCTTTGCTAAACTAGCTCCGCCGCAATCAATATCGTCCAAGTTCAAATAGATAACATCACTTCAGCCCGCGGCGGAGTCATAATGAATTCTCAAACCTATAACCAAGCTGTGCTCGAACTCGCCCTTGCGGGTCTTGCCGATTTAACCGCTTCAGCACAGACCAAGAAAGCCCAGCGCACCTCTGCGCAGGAAAGTCATTTTTTGTGTAATTGGATGGTCGAGTCCTTAAAGGAAAAACGCTTTTCTAAACTGGTAGCCGACGATCTGACGGCTTGGATACGTTTGGCTCGCAGCCAAGGTGCGGGCGCCGAACTCAAGCGTTTGCTAGAAAGGATAGTGCATCAATATCAAACAGTTGAGACATCAGAGCAAGCGTTAGGTACGGCATTAAATGCTATGATAGAAACTTTAAAGCAAGCCGAATGGTTAGTCTTTACTGACACTGAAATCAGCGCCAAGCTCAAACTCGATGGTGATGGCCAATCTAGCTTAGTAATTGATGCAAAAGAATTTAATCAACATATTAAAGACAATCAGTTGGTCAAACCAATCAACTTATATGTCCGCGCCGATGAACAGACGCTAACGCGTATCGCCCTATCCCATGGGTTATTACTCAGCCAAGGCAATAAGAAAACCAGCTTGGTTAAGCACCATAAAACCTACCAAATTTTCCCGCATAATCAGCAGCCCGCCCTGTGTCAGCTATTGGCTTAGGTGTCATAGCGTAAAGTGTAATGGCGTAAAGGTGAAAACTGTTTAACTATGGCTGATGTGACTGATTGTGACCCAATAAACAATTTATTCACACAGTTTAGGTAGAATGGCCATCGGATAGGCCTTGGCTAAAGCAGAGATAACAAGGATAAAAGCAATATGGTTAAGCGATGTTTGCAGTATAAACACTTAGTTCGATTTGCCTTGTTCGCCCTTTGCTTGACTCAACCACACGCCTATGCGGAGCAGCTCAAATACAATATCACTGGCTCCTATTCTTGGTATCCGTATTTTATTGGTGATCAAGCCGAGGCGCCGGGGATGATCACTGAGCTTATCCCGATGATTCTATCCTTAGCTAAAATCGACGGTGAAATCCTCACCTTGCCGCCAAAGCGCACTAATAACGCTCTGGAAACCGGTCAACTCGACTTTGATATCGTCAGCCCGAGTTGGTTTGAAAAGCAGGATTTGGGGCCGCTGTTTGTCAAATCCGCCCCCATATTGCAAATCACCGAATATGTGGTCACCCTGCCTGAAAATGTCAGTAAATATAAGGATATCGACCAGATTAAAGGCAAACAAATCGGGACAGTGCGCGGTTATTTATACCACGACGATAAGGACTTTATCCGTGCCGACTTTACCTCTGAGCAAGAGTTAGTCAAAGCCTTAGATAAACACAGAGTCGATGCGATTATTTCCGGTAATTACCCAGCCTTGTATTGGTCGACTCAGTTGCGGATCCCTGTCGCCCTTGCGGCGGTGCATTCCGATGGGGACTTAGTGTTTAGGTTACGTAAGGAACATGCCGATTTGCTGCCTGCCATCAATCAAGCGATTGCGACCCTAAAAGCCAACGGTAAGATTGATGCGATAGTCAAAAAATACACCCA
Organism: Shewanella sp. 1180_01; assembly: GCF_052850535.1. Taxonomy (NCBI): domain Bacteria; kingdom Pseudomonadati; phylum Pseudomonadota; class Gammaproteobacteria; order Alteromonadales; family Shewanellaceae; genus Shewanella; species Shewanella sp. 1180_01. The sequence goes on along the minus strand of NZ_VXCT01000001.1, from coordinate 86,895 downwards.
AACACTGACAAGCTGATCCTATGCTCAAGCATTGGCGTTATTAAGACCACAGTTACAGCTTGGGCTTAGCTCAATCGTTTTTTTCGTTATAACATCATCAGCATGCCATCTGTCCACATTTCCCGTCATCAATAGAAAAGCGCCCGCAGGCGCTTATCGATACTGATCCAAGGTTTATCAACACTTATCAGTGTTGATCAATAGAATCAGCTTAATGTCAGTTTGACCATTCACAGGGATCGTAATTGGCGAGGACTGCGGCATAGCTGTGGCTCAGTCCTTGAGTCGAGTAATAGTAACCTTTGCCCTGTTTATCCACGGCATAATGGATATCCTCAGCCCCAAGCGCTGCGGCAATTGCTCACGCACATTGGCTAATTGGGGCTCATCATAAAGATAGGGGGCAAAAGTCAGCACGCTCTCCTGATACACCTCAGTATGGCGGCAACTATTGCGGCGAATTTGAGCAATGATGGCCTCAAATGCATCACCGCGCTCCAGTGCTAACCATTGCTCGGCATAACGCTCAACGATACTTCTATCGGAATAGAAAAAATGCCGCTTATCCGACAAGCGCATCTGCACATCCGCATAAGCCTCATTGAGGATCAGCTGAATATAACCCGCAACCGTTTGCTTATTATCCCATTCCAGCCCAGCCACGGCGGCAATTTGCTCCGCCGTGACTAAACGTCCGTGTTGGCTAAATACTCGGATATAACCGACGAGTTCAATCATTTTTTCACTCATAATGTCCAGTCATAACGCCAATCATAGTGCCCAACTAGAGTGTTCAAGCGGGTAACAAGCCTCGCGCCGCTAATTTGTCGGCGACAAAGCCCAAACTAAACTTGTCGAGTGTGGCCCGCGTTGGTGCTCCCGTTTGAATATCCCAACCAAAGGCTTCATAGAACATGTCCAGCGAGGTTTGCATGTCGGCGCGATCCATCTTGATGGTGCCCTCTTCGCCAAAGTTTTTGTCTGGGTCCATGTCGTAAACCCAGTCACTGAGCACATCGTGCTCTTCACGCATATTGCCCTCATTCATCTGCAACATGGTTAAGGCGCGGTGAAGATGCAAGACCCTTTCCGCCTTGAAATCTAACTCAGTTTCACTGGTTTCAATCCCTGTGACTAGGCTGAACATTTGCGATTCTATGGTGCTATCGCCTTCATAATTACGGTTCTTATCGGGCGATGCCAAAAGTGGGAACATCCAATTACACAGTGTCAGCGAGTCATGCAGCACGTTTTTCACTAAAGACCACTTAGCGAAACGAACCTTAGCGGCATTAATCGGGGTATACCACTTCACCTTATCAAAGGCGCCCTCGCCCCATTTTTTCTCGGCGATGGCGACTGTCATATCGTGGGGTAACCCACTGTTAACTATGTTAATGTGGGAATGGCACTGGGCATCGCGGTTAAAGACGACGTTGATTAAGGTGCCCACCTGACCTGCAGTTTCACTCGCATGGTGCACGGCGGCGTTGGTTTTTCGGTTAAATACCTTGGTTTTACTCTCTTTATGTATGTCCCAATACCCTAATGCGGGGTTTGTGCCATCCAATCCCCAACGCGCGATTAAGTCATACAATCCATCCGCCATATGGGAAATTTCGCCTTCTTTGTAGGCAATGCGGCGATAGAAATCAATTAAGAAGGCAGGATCTTGATTATCCCAAAGCGCCCAAGGAATGCTGTTGTATTCCTCTTCAGGCAGTAAATCTTTGAACATATCGTGTGTTTTTAAAAACTTAAAGATATGAGAAATCAAACCATAGTTACACCAAATGCCGTAATCATCGAGGATCTGTGCGCCCAAGGCTCCCGCCATTGCATGTGCTTCTGAGCCGTTTGTGGTGCCCATCAAATACTGAGGCACGAGGAATCCCATACAGACGTTGGCAATATGCTCGGTCTTACGACCATATTTACTCTTCAGTTCAGGGACTTTAAGCTCGCAGAAACAACGTATTGGGCATGAATGGCAACCGCCAGTGCGCTTCATCCACTTGTTGGCATATTCGACGCCTATGTAGCTTTCGGCCATCGAAGTGCGAAATCCAATACGGTTACGCTCATTCCAAGGCACTTCGCCTAAATCGATTTCTTGATCGGCGGCGCCCCACTTAAGGCCAGGTCGTGATTTCCAGCGACTGATAGGGGCTGAGTACTCGGCCCAAGATTGCGGCGTAGAAGGCACCACACCATTATTATTGGCACCGATAATCCCTAAAATATGGTCATCTAAGGCGCGCATTTTTTCATTATTGGCGGCAATTTTGACGGCGCCGGTACCGATAATGCCGATCCCTTTACAATTTTTTGAGCCCATAACTGAGCCATGACCACCCGCAGAATGCCCACCCTGAGTCATGATGACAGACAGCGGCACTTGATTTTCACCCGCTTGGCCAATCGCCGCCACTTGTGCATTGGGACCCATCATTTGCGCTATCATGGCGTGGGTATCGAATATGCCTTTGCCCCATAGCGCATCGGCAGGTTCAATGGTGACCTTGTCATCGACAATTTTTAGCCACACAGGGCTCGCCGCTTTGCCTTCAATTGCAATCGCATCGAAGCCGGCAAATTTCATTGCAGGCGAAAAATGACCACCAAAGTGACCGTCGGCAATAAGGTGTTTTTCAATCACCGGACTACGGGAAGTAATCGTTGTTCGTCCAGTACAAATCACCCCTGAACCCGTTAATGGCCCCGCAGAGAAGACAATAATATTCTCAGGATCGATTGCCTTTATATTGTCCTTATGACCATCCCACAATATTTTATAGCCAATACCCATACCACCAATATAGTCATAATATTTTTCTATGGGATCATACGAAATCGTATTTGTCGTTAAATTAACTCTAAGGACTTTTCCTGCCCAACCACCAATTATATTACTCATCATATTTCACCTCGATTCAAGAAACTAAGCCGGTATATTTTTCATATTGTTCTAATGCAGCTTCGGCTTCATCCCAAGGATAAAATTTAATTGCCCCAGTAGGACAAACTTGAGCACAAGCAGGCTGGCCATTGCATAAATCGCATTTCACGGCTTTCATTTTACTGCGGACGACTTTAATCACTTGCTGCGGACATTTATCCGCACAATAACCACATCCAACACAGAGTGCTTCATCAACCACTTTGGCGCCGGTTAGCGGGTTGGTTGAAATAGCCTGTTGCGGGCACACTTGTGTACAAACTTCACATTGGCGGCAAGTGGCAGGAATTATGGTGCCATCACCGCATTCGCCATGCTGTATGTGATAGTTGAATTGCATGCCATGCGGGCCGAAGTTCATGTTATGTTCAACTTTTACGCGCGCCAGCGTTGGGCTACTGTCGCCCTCGTGGTTCCAGCTGCAGGCAATCTCGCAGCGTCGACAACTCACACACACGACAGGGTTGACCACCATTAAACCACCGGCCATGACTTCTACGACTTCCTGACTGTCATTGTCGCTGCCACAACCGGTAAGAAAGCTAATCAGTGTCCCGTGATATACAGTACCGACAGCAACGCCCATACTGCTTTTAAGTATTCCTCTTCTGGTAATCATATTCGATCCTTTATTAGTCAAAGCAATATAATTAAAATATGCATACACTTTGATTCCCGACAATTTATGCTAGAGTAATATCTATTATTATTTTACGTCTGCGTCACACTTACCCAAATTGGGGCAGTATTAGATCAAGTTACACGACTTGTGTCTGACTAACGCTTTTAAGAATTAACAATTAAATATATCGAAAATTAAAATAATGCTTCAATTCAAATTACCTCAATATAATTAATCAAAAAGGTTTAAAAGCGGTTAATTAACTGCCACTCAACGCATAACTCAGTTAATATCTAAAACGCATACATTCCGATTAGAGTCCCGACAGAATCTAATTAAAAAGGAATGGAAAATGATGAACACGAATAACCGTTCTCAATGGAAAATCTTTACGCCAATTGCTGTTGCAGTCTGTCTGATGACCGCCTGTTCCGATGGTGAAGAGGGTAAAGAAGGGCCACCTGGAATTGTGAGTATCAGCATAGAACAGGCCGATACTCTTAAAGCGACAATCGAAAAAGTCGCTATCGATGCGCAAACTCAAGTGCAGGTCGATTTCTTTCTCAGTAACGCCAATGGCATTGCCGTCACTGGACTAGAAAACCTTAAGGAGCTTGATACCTTAGGCCTTGGTATCGCTAAGCTTGCACCGCCGCAGGCGCACTATCACATCCCTCAAGCCACAGCTGACGTTGCGGCGCAGAATAGCGCTGTCACAACGAGTGAGATCGCCAGTACGACGGATGCCGCATTGCAATGGACCAGCTACATCAACAACCAAGTGGAACCTGCGACCAATACCCAGCCCAATGCCGTAACACAATTTCAAGCGGGCATAGAAAGCAGCTGTAAAGCGGCGTGTTTAACCTCGTTAGGCGCGGGTCTTTACCGTTATACCTTTAGCAAACCTCTGACGGCATACCCACAATTTGCGGGAATCGATACCCAATACACGCCTGAGCTGACCCACAGGATTTACCTAGAACTCAAACCGTTAGCCAATAGCCCAATCGACACTCAGTTGATCAACAGCGTATACGACTTTGTTCCCGCCACGGGGCAAACCGTCGCAGCGGACTTGGGCCGCAAAGTTATCGCACCTGAGCAAGCCTGTTTTCGTTGCCATAATGCCGATTTGGCTAATGCCGATACCCGCCTTTTGATGCACGGCAGTAAACGTTTTGCCTTTGAAGGCTGCGTGGTGTGTCACACGACTTATTCTGGCGATCCTGAAACCGGTAACAGCTTAGATATGGCGACATTGACGCACCAAATCCACCAAGCTAAATATCAAATCGTCGGCCACAAGGGACAGTTATATGACTTCTCCAATGTGACCTTTCCCGGCGACATGAACCAGTGCCAGCAATGTCATATCGCTGACGCAGCGGCGCAAAGCAGCAATTACAATATCCCCAGTAAAACCGCCTGCCTTGACTGCCATAAAGCGCAAATTCCCGCCGACTGGAATGGCACTGTCGCGGGGTTATTCCATAATAGGGAGATTTTTGCCAAGCCATGGGCACTCAGCTGCAGCGGGTGTCATCCCGATAGTAATAATCCCCAAGGTGTAGGGCTATTTCACAATGCCGCGGTGAACACGGCCGCTAAACTGGCGAGCGATTACCAAATTAAGTTACTGAGCTCGCAGCTCAGTGTTGAGGCGCAAACTCTAGTCGTCACACTGCAAGTGCAACAACTTGACCAACTCCCCGCGACTCAAGCCATGATTAAATCTTTCTGGTTAATTGCCGCGGGTGAAACCAATCATACCGACATGCCAGTTAATAATGGCCAGCGTAAAGTGTGGGATTTGTTAGCAAACACGAGCGATGTTGCCTTAAACATCACGGCGCAGAATCAGTTAACGGTCACTATATCTAACTTATCGACTGCTGACTTTGGCGATCTGAGCCAGTCAAAGCTCAACAGCAAACTGGTGCTCTGTGCCGATAAAAACACTGGCTTTGCCGTTGACTGTAATATCGCCAATCACAATGTGAGCCTCAGCGCGTTGAATACGCTCACCCTGCAAGGTCAAACGGTTACAGCAAAAGCTAAGGTCGATGAACAAGCCTGTCGCCAATGTCATGATCAAGGCTTAGAGGACAGAGTCCTGTCGGCGCATCAAATGAGGGGGATTTTTGAGCCAACTAGCAGCTGCGGCACTTGCCATGCACCGCAAACTGCAACCGCACTCACAGATGGGCAATGTCAAAGCTGCCACAACAATGATGCAATCATGTATCTCAATGCAGGCATAATGCATACTCCCGGTGCCGACCAAATCAAGCCCTATCGCACCATAAACAATACCTTGAGCTACAGGGAGTTAGTGCATTCACTGCACGCGGGAACCCGTACTGTCGTCGGTTTTGATAACCCACGCCCAGAACTCACCTACCCTAATGCGAAAAACAACTGCAGTGTTTGCCACAGTGCAGGGCAACTGGATCTCGCGGGACTGAGTGCAGAACAATCCCTGTTAGTTGCCGCACACGATGCGGTCAACAATGGTCAAATTGCCGAGTATTCGCCAACCTTGGCAACCTGCGCCGCCTGTCATACGCAAACGGATAGCTTAGTGGTTCACGCACGTGGCTTTGGTGGGGTTTATCAAAGCGATGCCAGCGGAGGGCGAATTTACCAAGCGGGGCAAGAATCCTGCGCCATCTGTCACGCCGAAGGTCGCTCATCGGGTGTCGATAAGGTGCACCAATAGGCTGGTAGATTTTATCTCGCCCAAAAACAAAACCGCTCGCAATAATGCGAGCGGTTTTATTTAATCAAGCTGATTTATCAAGCCTTGAGTCAGTGCTGAGTTCACTCTGCGCAAAAGCTTACTTGGCGGATTTAATCTCATAAAGCTCAGTCATCAAGCTAACCTCATTGAGTGAGCTAAGTCGACCTTACAGCTTAGGCACGCTTTGACTCTCGACCACTTGTGTTTGGCTGTAATCTTTAAGCTCTGCATGAGACGACTTCACACCACTTAACGCCTCGGCGGTTAACGTATTATTGCCGTTCAATAAATCATTTAAGGTGCCAGTATCGCCGTTCACTAAACCCAATTCTCTAAGCATGGCATCGACAACCGGCGCATTAGCGCGATAGTTTAATGCGGCACTGGTGACTTGCTCGGCAATGCCACCTTGATGGTGAGCACCTTCGCCACCCGCGGCAAATTGATTGCCAGCGCCATAGCCTTGAAGAATTTTAATGCCTTCGATGTTTTCCAACGGTTTAACGGCTTGTGCCACGATTTCAGGCAACGCTTTCAAAATCGCGAGGGATTTTTGCAGTGCAATTTGCTCATCACTCAAGACGTTTTCAGCTTCGTAAAGTGCTTGCTTACCCGCAGCTTCAACGGCATAGACTTTCTCATCTGCTTCGGCCTGCAGTTTTTTCGCATCGGCACTGGCGCGCGCTTCAATCAAAATCGCACTCGATCTGTCTTCGGCGGCACGTTTCTCGGCTTCTGCTTGTACTGTTACGCCTACCGCATCACGCTCAGCTTCTTTACGGGCATCAATCACTTCAATCTCTTTACGACGATTCGCTTCGGCCACTTGGCGCGCTGTGATTACCGCTTCTTCTTTCTCCACTTTCAGCTTTTCGGCTTCAGCAGCACGGGCACGGGCAGCAGATTCTTCTTCAGATTTAGCCGCAACCGCAATGCGTTTTTCCTGCTCAGAAACTTCGATATCCCTTTGCTGTTGAATGCGCGATTGCTCAATCGACTTATACTTTTCAATTTCGCGGGTTTCGATATCTTTCGTCTTTTCGATTTGAGCCGTTTCGATAGCGCGCTCTTTAGCAATTTCGGCTTCACGTTCTTCACGGGCCTTGTTTTCTTTCTGCTTAATGATTTCCGCTTTTTGATCGGCGCGTTTAAATTCCAAAGACTGTTGCTGGATCAAGCGCGCTTCTTCTTCCGACTTTTCAATCTCTAGGGATTCTTTTTCGGCTTCGAGGTTACGTTGCTCGATCTTAATCCGGTTATCCTGTTGGATATCGTTGGTTTCTTTACGTTTCTCTTCAATGATTTTCGCAAGACGTGCACGACCTTCGGCGTCGAATGCGTTGTTTTCATTGAAGAACTGTAGATCAGTTTGATCGAAACCCGTTAACGAAACCGACTCGAGTTCGAGACCATTTTTCTCCAGATCGTTAGCCACGTTATTTTGCACACGTTGCACAAAATCGGCACGCTGCTCATGCATTTCTGTCATGGTCATTTCAGCGGCAACAGCGCGGAGTACGTCGACAAACTTAGACTCCATCAGCTTTTTAAGCTCTTCAACGCGGTTTGTGCGCGTACCTAAGGTTTGCGCCGCCATCGAAATACCATCGGAATTTGGGGCAACACGTAGGTAGAAGTCGGCCTTCACATCGACACGCATTCTGTCTTTAGTGATCAGCGCATCTTTCTGAGTTTTTTCCACTTCGATACGCAGGGTATTCATGTTGACCGAAATGGTTTCATGCAGCACTGGCAGTACGATAGCGCCGCCATCTTTAATGATTTTCTCACCGCCAAAGCCGGTACGCACAAAGGCCATTTCTTTGGTTGCACGTTTATATAACTTGGCAAAAATTAACCCGATCACGATAAAGCCAAGTAACACCATACCGGCAACGAGCAAAATAAAACTACCGGATGAACCGATATCAGTTAACACATCCATTTGATTTCCTTTCAATTGATTTATGGCTGGGGACGATTAATTATCAAAACGCGTAGCAGACCAGACACGGCCTTCACGCTTAAGTAGCACTACTTGAGTGCCAGAGGCAAACTCGATACCCGAGGTTTCAGGCTCGACTAAGACGTAATGTTTTTGTTGGTGTTTATCACGCACAACGGCTTCGGAAGGCATACCTTTGATGGCGCAGCCTAAGGTAATAGTCGCGACATAGCCGCTCAAATCATCAAGCGAAATTGCGCTCGATTCATTTTTGGGCAGATGTTCGGCCAGCACTCGACCGAAATAACGGCAAGAAAAGGCACTCGCAACTATGGCTATGGGTAAAGTGAACAATTGCGGCAGTAAAAGGCCAGCGACATTGAAACTGATAAAATTGACGATATAACCCGCTATCGCAAAACTGGTCAGCGCGAGCACAAACCAAATCAATAACGGCAGTCGATTGAGGCACAGCCAACCGGCAATGCCAGTAAGTCCGCCAGGGCTCACATCTGCATCATAATCCGCATCGATAGGCACCCATTGATCTAGCGCACTCATCATGCTTAAGCCAATGACTAACGCGAAGGCTTCAAACACACCGAGGGCCAGAACACAGGCAAAAGCTATGGTGTAAGGTAAATTAGGCTGCTCAACTAAAAACGCCCACATAGTCATCTCCTTGAACAATACAGCATTCCATTTATTTCACTGTAATTATCGACTTATGCGCCACAGAATAGCAAGCCAAGCCTTATTTCCAAACTAAAAATTTACCCTAAAATGGATTTTCACTGTAACCCTGCTGCGCCAAAATAGCGTGGGCTGTCATCGCCGATAATGCCATATCAACACCAGGTAATAATGAGGCATTAGTCAAATCAAAATAAGCGGCGCTCTGTCCGCAGATATAAAACTTCACGCCGTGATCAACCAGAGCCTTAACCAAAGCGCGATTGGCGTTTACGGCACCTGAATGCTGCTTGGCATAAAAAACATCATTCGCTAAATCGCTAATACCGCCACCGTGCACCACCATAGCCAGCTCGATATCAGTTTCTTTAACGCCTGCCGCCACATGCATGTTGATAAAACGCGCTAAACTTTCGAGCTGACGATTCGTCTTACCCACATCGGCCGCCTTACTCATATCAAAAGCCACTTTAAACTTCATGCCCTTAGGAATGGGCATCATGCTGTCGACTTTGGCAATCTGACCAAACTCAGGAATAGCAGGCCCTGCAACAAATTTATCGGCACCCGCCTGCGCCGTCGAAGCGATAGCGGCGAGGGTCAGGCACAGCGCGGCCTTTAGCGTTTTAGTGCTATATGATTTTGACTTCATTGTATTATCATCCTGTTATTGTTATTTATTCGCGCAGGTTTTATGCGCCAGAAGGGAAATCCCATGGGCACACCTAAGACTAAAGTACCAACGCCAAGTTACGACAAACTGACGGCACATTTCCAGAAAATTTCTCACTTTGAACATTTCAGCGCTTTGGGTGACTGGGATCAAGCGGCCATGATGCCGATGGGCGGTAGTCAAGATCGCGGCGATGCAATGGCAGAACTGGCGCTGCATATCCACGGTCTCAAAACCTCAGCCGCCTTAGCCGAGCACTTACACGGCGCGGCGGATGAATCTCTCTCAACAGAGCAAGAAGCCAATCTGCGGGAAATACTGTACCAGTATCAACAGGCCAACTTAGTGCCAGGCGACCTAGTACAAGCCAAAACCAAGATGGCTTATCAATGCGAGAATGCGTGGCGCGAGCAGCGTAAAAATAATGATTGGCTGGGCTTTAAGCCCAATCTAAAAGCGGTCATCGACCTTGCCAAGGAAGAAGCGCAGATCCGCGGCGAAGCGCAAAATATCACGCCCTATGATGCCCTGCTCAATAAATTTGAACCGGGAATGACCACTGCAAAGCTAGAACAAACCTTTGGCGGCCTGAAAGATTGGCTACCGACACTCATCCAAGAAGTGCTGGCTAAGCAGGCAAACGAGCCTAAGCTTGTGCTCAATGGCCCCTTCGATATCAGCGCGCAGCAAGCCCTTAGCCGTGACGTCATGGCGTTTTTAGGGTTTGACTTTAATCACGGCAGGCTGGATATGAGTAGCCATCCATTTTGTGGCGGCGTGCCAAGCGATGTGCGGATAACAACCCGCTACAATGAGGCCGATTTCAGTAGCGTAATCATGGGCATAGTTCATGAAACAGGCCATGCCAGATACGAGCAAGGTTTACCTCAAGCGTGGCGCGGTCAACCCGCTGGGCTTGCACGTTCTATGGGCGTCCACGAAAGCCAAAGTCTATTTTGCGAAATGCAGCTTGGGGCAAATCCGGCATTTCTACGTCAGTTGCAGCCTAAAATCGCGCAGCATCTTAACTGTCATTTCAGTGCCCAAGAATTAGCCCAGCATTACACTCGCGTAAATCCCGGACTTATCCGCGTCGATGCCGATGAAGTCACTTACCCCTGCCACATTTTACTGCGGTTTGAGGCGGAAAAAGCCTTTGTCGACGGCAGCTTAACCGTCGATGATTTACCTGATTTTTGGTCGACGCAGATGCAACAATTACAGGGGATCAATACTGATGGCAATTATCGCGACGGTTGCATGCAGGACATCCATTGGGCTGTCGGTGAGCTAGGGTATTTCCCAAGTTACACCTTAGGCGCCATGTATGCCGCCCAATGTCGTTTTGCGATGGAAAAAGCCTTAGGGCCGATTGAAGCCCTAATCGACGCAGGCAAGTTGGACTCGGTATTCCAATGGTTGAGCGAGCACATTTGGTCTAAGGGATCCTTGCTCACGACCGATGAACTGATCCGCCAAGCAACGGGCGAAACCCTAAATGGTCAATATCTTGAGCGTCACCTGCGCCAACGATATCTGGGCATTTAACCGCTGCTGACACTTAAAAGCGCTGAAAGCTCAGTTTATACGGGTTTTAAAGCGCTTTATATTGCCGCTGATGCCTGCATTTTAAAGCCGCTTGAGGTTATAATGCCGAGCTTATTTGAATCAGGACTCTTTCAACGGAGTTCCTTCAACAGGACTTTTGAAACAGGATAATTGTCGGACATGTTACTGCGAGCAATCACCCCACAGGATTGGGATGCCATTTTAGCAATCCAAGATGAGTGTTACTCACAACTGGACCCTGAGCCATTGCACGTGCTGCAAAGTAAATGGCAGGTATCGCCACAGTCCTGTTTTGTGTTCGAAGTAAATGGCTCAGTTGTCGGTTATTGCTTGGCTCACCCTTGGACCACCAATATGCCGCCAGCGCTCTATCAGCCCATTGCCCATTTACCTAAGGCTGATACTTTATATCTGCACGATATTGCGCTTTCAGCCAAAGCCCAAGGTTTAGGCGCCGGTGCTAAAGCACTCACCCGCTTAACACTGCTGGCAGATCGATATAATCTCAATTCCTTGTCCCTCGTTGCCGTTCAAGGCGCCGACAGTTATTGGCTAAAAATGGGCTTTAAGCCTCAGACCATAGACAAGTGCCTTGGCAGCTATACCGACGATGCCATGTATATGATTTATAAATTTAATCATAGAGATGAAAGATGAATCCAACCCTGACCACTATTGGTTTACTCTGCTTGAGCAATATCTTTATGACCTTTGCTTGGTATGGGCATTTGAAAACCTTAGGCTCAAAGCCTTGGATTATCGCCGCCTTAGTGAGTTGGGGCATCGCCCTATTTGAATACTTGCTGCAAGTGCCCGCTAACCGTATAGGTTACACGGTTATGAATGTCGGCCAGTTAAAAATTTTACAAGAAGTCATCACCTTAAGTCTGTTCGTCCCCTTTGCCTATTTCTATATGAAAGAGCCATTGAAGCTCGATTATTTGCGGGCAGGATTGTGCATATTAGGTGCTGTGTATTTTATTTTTAGAAGTGAATTTAATTAATTTCAGACTTATTTCAGGAGAGCTCACCCATGGCCCGTCAAGTCACTTATACCTTCAAAGGTAAGACTAAAACCATCGCCTTTAGCTACGACAAACACCATGATTTATATGAAGCCGTGGCCGAAGCCGAAGGTATCGATCTGACCAAATTTTTAGCCATGGAGCAACAAGTCGCCATGACGTCGCGCAAGGGTGCTAAGGCTGAAAAAGAATTCAGAAAAGTAGAATTTGCCCGTTTTGGCTTTAGCAATATCCACTTTGTTAGAGACGAAGAACCCGAAGCCTAGGCAGGTTATTCATTTTTGTATTCGCTTTTAGCACTTTAAAAACAGGACACTGTGATGCTCAATACCGAACATGCTAACTTTCCCCGTGCGGGATTCTTTCGCCGCTTAGGTGCTGCCGTTTACGATTCGCTGTTAGCCGTGGCCGTTTATATGGTTTCTGGCGCTGTGGGCTTTGGCATTTTCTACGGCCTTACTGCTTCTGGATTGGCTGGCATGAATGACTTTGAGCATGTCTCTGACGCGCTCAATGGCACACCGATTTACCATGGTATTTATCAACTCTGGCTCGTCTTGTGTGTTGGCACTTTCTACGCCTTGTTCTGGAGTAAGGGCGGTCAAACCTTAGGGATGCGCGCTTGGCGGCTTAAGATCCAACATCCAAACGGCCAAAACTTAAGCATGATCACTGCCTACGCTCGCATCGTTTGGTCACTGCTCGGCATTGGTAATCTGTGGATCCTCATCAATGGCAATAAGCTTGCCCTACAAGATAGTATGACCCGCTCAGAAGTGGTTGTCTTGTCTAAAGAAGCCAACCAAATGCGTAACTGGCACGGGGCATAAGTTTATTCTTAAGCAAATCCGAAATACAAAAAACGACGCAAAAGCGTCGTTTTTTTATGAGCTATTTTTTATGGACTGTTCTTATAAACTATTCTTATAGACTAAAGGGGAGTAATAGGATGAGTATCATCGCCGGATAAAGTAGAAGGCAACGCCGGTAAACAGCAAGCTTGGTGCCACAGCCCCCACATAGGCAGGTAACTCATACACTATGCTCATAGGACCAAAAATCTCATTACTGATATAAAAGCTGAAACCCGCCACAACCCCGAGCAATACCCGCGCGCCCATAGTCACAGTCCGCAGCGGCCCAAATACAAACGACAGAGCTACTAACATCATCACAGCGACCGTCACTGGCTGCATCACCTTGCGCCACAGCGCTAGCTCATAACGGCTCGGATCTTGGCTGTTGGTTTTAAGGTAATCGAGATAACCGACCAGACCGCGGATAGATAACGCCTCAGGTTTAATCGAAACTACACTGAGCTTATCCGGCGTTAAACTCGACTGCCATTGGTCTTCTTCCAGATACTCAAGCACGACTTTCTCATAGCTTAAATCGGTACGTTTGACGTCGAATAAACGCCAACGGTCTTGGGAAAACACCGCGCGGTCCGCATGTACAACGTTGGTGAGCTTGAGTTCGCTATTGAACTTATAAAGCGTAATATTGTTGAGTTTATTGATGTTTTCAACTTCACCAATATTCACGAACAAATCACCATCCTTTGCCCAAATACCGCGATGGGACTTAATTAAACTCCCGCCTGAAAGTTTAATGGCTTGCAACTCATTAGCCTTTTGCTCGGCAATCGGTGCGCCCCATTCCCCTAACACCATCACCAGCAACATCAAGGGAACAGCGGTTTTCATCGCCGACATAGTGATCTGCAAACGTGACATGCCAGAAGCTTGCATCACCACAAGTTCAGAGTTCGATGCCAGCATTCCCATGCCAATCAACGCGCCCAGCAACACGGCCATAGGGAAAAACATTTCGATGTCCCGTGGCACTAAAAACAACACATAGATGCCTGCATCCATCATGCTGTATGTGCCACGACCGACTAAACGCAGCTGGTCAACCCATTTGATGATGCCCGACAAGCCAGTCAACACCAGCAAACACAGCGCTGAAGTGCTTAACAATACTCTGGCGATATAAAGGTCTAATATCTTCATGCCGCCACCTTCTTATGGGCAAACAGGGTCGAGATACGACTAAATATAGGCCTATCTTTGCCGAGCAAGAACAGCCCCATCAAGAGCGCTGAAATATGGATCCACCACATACCTAAATACAGTGGAATAATCCCATCTTGCAATGCCTTACGTCCGGCGACCATGAGGCCAAAATAGCCAAGGTACAAGAGTACTGCAGGGAACATTTTAGCGAACTTACCTTGACGCACATTCACCCGCGCCAGTGGCACCGCAATCAAGGTCATGATCGGAATCGCCAGCGGAATGGCAAGACGCCAATGGAATTCGGCAACGGCTTCCGCCCCTTCGATTTTCACGAGCTCATCGACGGGCAGCGCAGATAACTTACGCCGACGCTCGTCGACTTGCTGCTCTTTAATTTGCATTTTATAACCACCAAATTCGATCATTTGGTAGTCCTTCGCCTTCGGGCTGCCTTGATAACGTACGCCATCATTCAGATTTAATTGCTGGGCACCAGAGCTATCTTCCTGCACTCGCCCACCTTTGGCCACCACCACATTGGTGACGCCGGTTTCGTCATCAGGGTCTGGCAACTGGGCCACAAACACTTTATCTAACTCGTTATCTTTACCGATACGTTCGACAAATAATACCGCGCGGCCATTAGGGCTCGCCTGAAAACGCCCTTGCACTAAGGCCGCAAGCCCGGCTTCGGACTGGGCTTTTTCGAGCACTTGGTTTTGCTGCTCTTCTGCCCAAGGGGCGACATAAAGGGATAAATAGCCGGTAAACAACATATTGATCACGGCAAGAATCAGCGTCACGCGGGTGACATACCACTCACTGACCCCAACACCGTGGAGAACGACCATCTCATTTTCGGAATACATACGGCCGTGGGCCAGTAAAATCCCCAAGAACAAACTTAACGGCAGGACTAAGATCACCAGATAAGGCAAGTTAAGCCCAATCAGAGTCATGATTAAAGAGGCGGGAAAATCGCCGTCGGAGGCATCGGCCAGTATACGCACGAAATGCTGGCTAATAAAAATAGTTAACAGCACTAAAAGTACCGCAATTTGTGCCTTTAAAACTTCTCGAATAAGGTATTTAAATACAATCACAGGCAGGATCCGGTCTCTAAACTTATCTTTTTGCTGGTAACAGACTAACTTTCATGTAAACTGTTTACTTTTGATAGTTTTCTGACCAGCTTCAGGGGTTCTAGGTTAACTTAACGTCACGAAATGCGTGACTCAAGCGCCGAGAATAAATCACCTTTGGAGTAATAACTTAGGCCCTTTTCGGGACAAGCAGACATTATCCAATAAATATAAAAATTTGTCTTTAAGAATCTAGGAGTGCTCATGGAGTTTAGCGTAAAGAGCGGTAGCCCCGAAAAACAACGCTCAGCCTGTATCGTGGTCGGTGTTTATGAACCCCGTCGTCTGTCGGGTATCGCGGAGCAATTAGATAAAATTAGCGAAGGTTATATCAGTAACCTACTGCGTCGCGGCGATCTGGAAGGTAAACCTGGCCAGATGTTGTTGCTGCACCATGTTCCTAACGTATTGAGTGAACGTGTATTATTAGTGGGTTGTGGCAAAGAACGAGAACTAGACGAACGCCAATACAAACAAATCATCACTAAGACAATCAACACCCTTAACGAAACAGGTTCAATGGAAGCAGTTTGCTTCTTGACTGAACTGCACGTGAAAGGACGCGATACTTATTGGAAAGTACGTCAAGCCGTTGAAACCACCAATAGCAGTCTTTACAGCTTTGATGCCCTGAAGACCCGCAAAGGTGAAACTCGCCGTCCACTGCGTAAATTAGTGTTCAATGTCCCGACTCGCCGTGAATTAACCTTAGGTGAGCGCGCCATCGAGCATGGTATGGCAGTGTCTGCCGGCATGCACTTATGTCGCGATGTGGCCAACATGCCACCTAACATCTGTAATCCAGCCTATTTAGCTTCTCAAGCTCGCCAAATGGCTGAAGTACACGACACACTGCATGTCACCACTATCGGTGAAGAGCAAATGGCCAAACTGGGCATGAACTCATACCTTGCAGTCGGTCGCGCCAGTGCCAACGAATCCATCATGACTGTGATGGAATACAAGGGCGCTGTCGATAGCACTGAAAAACCAATCGTTCTAGTCGGTAAAGGGTTAACCTTCGACTCGGGTGGTATTTCATTGAAACCTGGCGAAGCCATGGACGAAATGAAGTACGACATGGGCGGCGCAGCAGGTGTTATCGGCACCATGAAAGCTATCTGTGACATGAAGTTACCTATCAACGTTGTGGGTATTCTGGCTGGCTGTGAAAACATGCCATCGGGTAATGCTTACCGTCCAGGTGACATTCTGACCACTATGTCAGGCCAAACCGTTGAAGTATTAAATACCGATGCTGAAGGCCGTTTAGTCTTGTGTGATGTGTTGACCTATGTTGAGCGTTTCGATCCTGAACTAGTTATCGATACTGCAACCCTGACTGGCGCATGCGTGATTGCCCTTGGTAAACACGCATCGGGTCTATTCTCATCGCATAACCCACTGGCACACGAGCTATTAAGTGCCGGTGAGCAAAGTGGTGACCGCGCATGGCGCATGCCATTGTGGGATGAGTATCAAGATATGCTCGACAGTCCATTTGCTGACATGACCAACTTAGGTGGTCGTCCAGCAGGTGCTATCACAGCAGCATGTTTCCTCTCGCGCTTTGCTAAAAAGTACAACTGGGCTCACTTAGACGTTGCGGGTACAGCTTGGAATAGCGGTGCTAACAAAGGTTCTACCGGTCGTCCAGTGCCACTATTGACTCAGTTCCTGATCAATCGTGCAGGCGTTGAACTCGGCGAATAACCGACTATAAGGTCTTAGTGTTTAAAGATCAGATAAATCAAAGGCGAAGATGAAAATCTTCGCCTTTTTTATTCACTTTTTTATGCTGAACATCAATTTCCTGAATAAGGGCTTGAGTTAGAAAATCTAGAAAACAGATACCATTAAAATAATATTTTCAACAGATAACAATAAAAGCTAAGTCATCAAAAGCGGCTTGGAAGCATCCCATTAAGCTCCGCTAGACAGCGATAGATAAAAGCTCAGCGCAAGGTTTGCCCCAAGCATTAACCCATACTGACTTTTAGTGTAAACTGCTGCTTTCGTTCGCCACTAAAACAAGTGAAGCAAGGCATTGAAATCATGACTCAAGTGCTGTTTTATCTCATGCCGCCAGTGGCATCAACTGCCAAGGCCAAGGCTGATTCACCTGTTGCAACCGCGAATGCGAACCCTGCGCTTTGCGAGATGTATCTTCTGGCATGCCAACTGGCGCAGCAGGCTTTTGTGAAACAACAATGGGTCTATATCCATTGCCAAGATAAGCAGCAAGCCCATGCGATTGATGAACTTTTATGGCAGTTTGAGCCAAGTGCCTTTGTACCTCATAACCTTAAAGGTGAAGGCCCGATGACGGGATCGCCGGTAGAAATTGGTTTTGATCGCCTCGGCGCCAACAAAAGTCGCCAAGTTCTGATTAATCTTGCAGACCAAGCGCCCCCATTTGCGGTAAACTTTGGCCACATTATCGATTTTGTTGCCAATGACGATCAGCATAAAGCGGTCGCTCGCGAACGTTATCGACAGTATCGCGGCTTAGGGGTCAATTTACAGACCCAAGACTTAGCAACACATCCACTTAATTAGTTTGAGACAGACACGTTCCCATGGAAAAAACATACGATCCGCAGTCCATCGAGCAAACTCTTTACCAAAACTGGGAAGAGCAAGGTTACTTCAAGCCACACGGCGATGAATCCCAAGGCAATTATTGCATCATGATCCCGCCACCAAACGTGACGGGCAGCTTGCACATGGGCCACGCCTTCCAAGACACCATTATGGATACCTTAACCCGTTACCAACGGATGAAAGGCAAAAATACCCTATGGCAAGTCGGTACTGACCATGCGGGTATCGCCACCCAAATGTTGGTTGAGCGTAAGCTTGAAGCCGAAGAAGGCAAAAATCGTCATGACCTAGGTCGCGATGCCTTTATGGATAAAGTGTGGGAATGGAAAGCGCAATCGGGCGGCACTATCACTAAGCAGCTACGTCGTATGGGCGCTTCTGTTGATTGGGATCGCGAGCGTTTCACTATGGACGAAGGCTTATCTAAGGCAGTGCAAGAAGTGTTTGTACGTCTGTACGAAGACGAGTTGATTTATCGCGGTAAGCGTTTGGTCAACTGGGATCCAAAGCTGCACACGGCTATCTCTGATTTAGAAGTGGAAAGCAAAGAAAAACAGGGCCACATGTGGCATCTGCGTTATCCACTGGCCGACGGTGAACTGACTGCCGATGGTAAAGACTATTTAGAAGTCGCTACCACACGTCCAGAAACCATGCTCGGCGACAGTGCAGTTGCAGTGCATCCCGATGATGAACGCTATCAAGCGCTAGTCGGTAAGTTTATTCTATTGCCGATTGTTAACCGCCGCATTCCTATCGTGGCCGACGATTACGTCGACATGGCCTTTGGTACAGGGTGTGTGAAGATCACCCCTGCCCATGACTTTAACGACTATGAAGTTGGTAAACGTCACAACCTGCCAATGTTCAACGTACTGACCTTAGATGCCGCCATTCGTGCAAGTGCCGAAGTGGTGAACTCTGACGGTACCTTTAACAAAACGCTCGATGGCAGCCTGCCTGAACGTTTTGCCGGACTTGACCGTTTTAAAGCGCGCGATGCTATCGTCGCTGAATTTGACACCTTAGGTCTGCTCGAAAAAATCGCGCCTCACGCCTTGAAAGTGCCTTACGGCGATCGCTCAGGTGTGGTTATCGAGCCTATGCTAACCGACCAATGGTATGTGGCTGTTGCGCCAATGGCGAAAACCGCTATCGAAGCCGTTGAAAATGGCAGCATTAAATTTGTGCCGCAACAATACGAGAACATGTACTTCTCGTGGATGCGTGACATTCAAGACTGGTGTATTTCGCGTCAATTGTGGTGGGGTCACCGCATCCCTGCATGGTACGACGAAAACGGCAAAGTCTATGTCGGCCGCAACGAAGCCGACGTCCGCGCTAAGCACAATATCGCCGACTCAATGACACTGCGCCAAGACGAAGACGTACTGGACACTTGGTTCAGCTCAGCCCTGTGGACGTTCTCAACCTTAGGCTGGCCTGACAATTTAGAAGATTTAAAAACCTTCCACCCAACCGATGTGTTGGTGACAGGTTTTGACATCATCTTCTTCTGGGTTGCCCGTATGATCATGATGACCATGCACTTCATCAAAGATGAAGACGGCAAGCCACAAGTCCCATTCAAAACTGTCTACGTGACCGGCCTTATTCGCGATGAAGCGGGTAACAAGATGTCAAAATCTAAGGGTAACGTACTCGATCCATTAGATATGATCGACGGTATCGGACTTGAAGATTTAGTTGAAAAACGTACCGGCAACATGATGCAGCCACAACTGGCAGCCAAGATTGAAAAGAGCACTCGCAAAGAATTTGCCGACGGTATCGAAGCCCACGGCACAGATGCACTGCGTTTTACGCTTGCGGCAATGGCATCAACGGGTCGTGACATCAACTGGGACATGAAGCGCTTGGACGGTTACCGTAGCTTCTGTAACAAGTTATGGAACGCCTCACGCTACGTGCTGATGAACACAGAAGATCAAGATTGCGGCCCAGGCTCACCAGAGCACAAAGGCGGCCAATCTAGTAATAAAGCGCTAGAACTGTCGTTGGCCGATCGCTGGATTATTGGCTTATTCAATCAAACCGTTAAAACCTTTGACGATCACATGACAGCCTATCGTTTCGACTTAGCAGCCAATACCCTGTATGAGTTCACTTGGAACCAGTTCTGTGACTGGTACTTAGAATTGACTAAACCGGTATTACAAAACGGCAGCGAAGCGCAAATGCGCGGCACCCGTCACACCTTAGTGACATTGCTCGAAGCGATGCAACGCCTGATGCACCCTATGATGCCGTATATCACTGAAACCATCTGGCAGCGCGTTAAACCTTTAGCGGGTGTCGCTGGTGATACCATCATGCTGGCACCGTTCCCAACATTTGATGCCGCTAAAGTCGATAGCGCAGCAATGGCCGATTTAGAATGGGTTAAGCAAGTGATTGTCGCCGTGCGTAACATTCGCGCCGAACTGAACATTGCCCCATCTAAGCCGCTAAATGCCCTACTTCGTGGTGTTAGCGCACAAGATAAAGCCCGTGTTGAAGCCAACCAAACCTTCTTCACCACACTTGCCCGCTTAGAAAGCATGACCATTTTAGCCGATGGCGAAACTGCGCCTATGTCGACCACAGGTTTGATTGGCGAAATGGAGCTGCTGATCCCTATGGCAGGCTTGATCGATGTCGCCGCCGAAATGGCCCGTATCGACAAACAGCTTGAAAAACTCGGTCAAGAGATCGCTCGTATCGAAGGCAAATTGTCGAACCAAGGTTTTGTGGCAAAAGCTCCAGCCGAGGTTATCGACAAAGAGCGCGCTAAGATGACCGATCTCAAGCGTGACATGGACAAGCTCAACGAACAAAAATCTGAATTCGCTAAGTTAGAAGCTTAAGCTTCTCATTTACTCTGATTCACTTGTTATGATTGGTTCTAACTGAATGAAGGGCAGCCACTAGGCTGCCCTTCTTGTATGTATGACTCATTACAAAATTAGACGTTTATTTAAAATCCATATAAAACTAGAAGGGTTTAAACTACGACTTACTTACATAATAAAAAATCCCCCCGCTCCAGAACAGTCGTTGCTTATTAAACCAACACCAGCCCACATACAAATAACTTGTTACGCTTAGTCATCTTATCCAAACAAAAACTGACAAAAATGCTTCTAGTACATCAAGTTAATTTGTGTACAATAGAAGCGCAATGTCACACTTCGACGCTAATTTGTGAGAATACGATGAAAAAATTACTACTTACTCTCGTTGCCAGTACTCTATTGGCTTCAGCTGCACAGGCACACAATTTCGAAGATTCTAAAGATGCGATTGAATACCGCCAATCTGCATTTGGTCTTATTGCTTATAACTTCGGCGATATGGCTGCCATGATGAAAGGCAAAAAACCTTTCGAAGCGGAAACCTTCGCAATGCGCGCAACGAATGTTGCTGCATTATCAAAAATTCCTTTCGAAGGTTTTATTGATGGCTCAGACAAAGGCGACACTGAAGCCTTAGCCAAAGTTTGGCAAGACAGAGCTGATTTCGATGCAAAAATGAAAACTTTCCAAGAGAATGCCGCCATTCTTGCTACTGTTGCTCAAAAAGGTGATCAAGCTGAAATTAAGCAAGCCTTTATGAATACAGGAAAAAGCTGTAAAGGTTGTCACGACGTTTATAAGAAAGACTAGTTCTATTTAGTTTTTCGTCCATCAAAAAGCCTGCTAATTAGCAGGCTTTTTGTTACTCAAACACTCAACGTAAAACTATAGCACTTGCACTATCGGCCACATTAAATACACAAAGACCACTGCCGCTAATACAGCCAGCAGCACTAAGGCAAGCCACTCTGACTTGAATGTAAGATCACGATTCACGCTTGATGACAGTGTCACCTTAGAGACCTTCTTGTAGCCACTGAGCATAGCACCAACTAACTTATCGCCCTTGATGGCATGGATAACCACTGCCAGTACATGAATGGCACTCAGCGCTAGGATAAGGTTAAAGTTCATCTTATGTAGCCAAGTCAAAAATCCACTGGTATCTGAACTGACATAGCTATAGAGCGGACCTTCGGTAAAAATATCATCGGTCGCAAAAAGGCCTGTGACTAATTGCAGGCTAATGATCCCAATCAGTGCGACAACCATGTAGCCACCAATAGGATTGTGCCCCAGTACAACGGACATTCCCTTGGTTTTGATTGCTTTCAAGTAGTCGAGCACAACCTTAGGGTGATGAACAAAGTGGCTAAACCTTGCCGTATCGCTACCAATGATCCCCCAAAGGATCCTAAATCCAATGAGGATCAGCAAACTATAAGCAAAAATTTGATGCCACTGCATTTCGCCAGCGTCAGCACTCCACCATAAAAGTGCCAACAGACACACCATGCCCCAATGGAAAATTCGCGTGGGTAAATCCCAGACCTTAATCTTAACGTGTTCAATATTCATAAAATGGGCAAACTCAAAGTGAACGAATGAAATAAGTTGAGGTATTTTATCGGGATTTGGGATGAAACTTAAAGTAAATATAAGTAAATAAGGGCAAAGACTGCGGAGTTATCCCATCGAATATGACCCGATTTAGCAGGTAATACAAGGCTTTTTGGCCAGGAATTATTGATATTTGTCTAAGTGATCAAATATCCAACGAACAGTAACTAACTGGCACAAAAATGTGATCTAGATCTCGTTTTATAGTGCAGACCTTGGTAATCTGAAATCCAAGGAAACAACAGAAGGTTCGAAATATGCTAAAGATTACTAGCAAGCAACTTGAAGTCACATCTCCTATTCGCGAACGTATTGAAAGCCGTTTCGAAAAACTTTCAAGGCATGATGTGCAAATGATAAATCCCCATGTAATCATTACGGAGGAGAAACCTGGTTTCAAAATTGAAGCATCGGTTGGCATCCCAAATGGAGAACTCTTCGCTCAAGCAAAACATGAAAATTTATATACTGCGATTAACGCTATGGGCCAAAAATTAGAGAAGCAGCTCAATCGCATAACACACAAACCGGAAGCACAACGTTCCACATCATTAACACCGACTAATAATATTGTTGAAGTTGACGACGAGTACGAGGAGGAAGATGCGGCATAATTTACGTTTAGTGAGTGCGAGAAACGCATCACTTTGAGAGCAATAAAGTAGAAATATTTAATCAGATCACAGTTTTTACAAAAGCTTAGTACAATCATTTTAATGATAAAAAAAAACAGTTCGTTTGACTAAATACCTACTACACTTTACAAAGTGACAGCAAGAATCGAAGTGGTGCGAATTTAAATCGTTTCAAATTTTGATTTACATATATTGATTAAAAGATATTAAGTTATAAATAACGTTACTGGATATAACTAAGGAGAACGACCAATCTAAGCTATATAGTTTTAAGCACTAAGGGTTTTAAGTTCTAAGATTTACTGTTAATGATTAATTTTACTTATAATTTCCACGTTCAAAAGCTCAACGTTATACTTTCAACTAGGTTCCACTTTCAATAGTAAGTTAGGAAAGGAGGCAACACAAAAGCGAACAATTTGATAATATTGATATTAGTTACAATCAAGTATGTTGGCATTCACTAAAGTAGTGCTCAATTTTGACCGAATAACAGGATGACCACCAGAAACAGGCGGCATGGCTGAATACCAGAATAAACATAAGGAGCCGAGTACAGCGCAACGAGTACATTAGCGAAACCTTTAACTATCGAATTTTTTATATCCACAATGGAGGCACAAGTAAACATAAACAAAAGCCACATGATAAAAAGCTAAATTACCAAAAGTGCTTATTGTAAAACGGGTCGGCACCAATTCGTGCTAAACACTGAGATAAATGAGGTATAAACTGTCACATTTAGTTAGATGTAGATTAGTGATTTGAAGTGAGTCATATTTACACTGATATACAAGTTAGCGTTTTTAGCATGAGATTTAATGTAAGTGTTTAATGTAAGTGCAATACGTTGGTTTTATTGAAAGTTATTAGTTTACTTAGTGTTATTTATATAGTAAAAACTGTAAATCGTATAAATATTTATTTATGTAATGCGTTAACTTTTACCGTTAGTTGAGTTTTGATACTTTATAGACACCTTAAATAACGTTTAATTATCAACTAAAAAGGAGGGCATCTAGACTTGACGAAAAATGTAATAACAGTAAATGAGAATTTGTTATACGCTCCATGTATTAACACGTTAGGTTTTAAAGTGAAAAGTAACAATGTAAGTAGCAAGACCTAAACGCATGACAAGGCTAAGCTGTTTTTACAGCAATATGTACCTAGTACAACTAATGAGCCGTAAATCGTTTATTTTAAATGTTAGTTTTAGTTTTTAATGCTATAGAACCATGTAAGTGTTAATTGTTAAAATATAAGTGCAAGACATGTCAACGTAAGTTCGCTGGTACTGCAAAACAGCATAGTTTCAATGTTATACACTA
The DNA here is from genome assembly GCF_052850535.1 of Shewanella sp. 1180_01. Classification (NCBI taxonomy): domain Bacteria; kingdom Pseudomonadati; phylum Pseudomonadota; class Gammaproteobacteria; order Alteromonadales; family Shewanellaceae; genus Shewanella; species Shewanella sp. 1180_01. Next base: position 62,458 of record NZ_VXCT01000001.1, on the reverse strand, counting down.
TGCCGTATAAAGTACTTGTTAATGTTCATTGTAAATGCAAGTCGTTATCTAGTGAGTTGTTAACGTTTTACTGTTACACGTAAATGTAAGATAAACGAGTGTTTTACCTTGTCCCACACTGACCATAAGGAGGATAAACTCGCTTGACCATATATTCATACTCAAACCAGCGCACCCTCGGGTGCGCTTTCTTTTTAGGCTGTCTGTGAGAAAGTTTTGATTGACAGCTAAGCCCTAGCCCTTTAGTTTTAAGACCATGAAAATGATAACAGCAGCTTTTTTTACTTTCTTTTTTACACCCCCACTCTAGGAGGCGGATTTACTGTGTAAAAACGAAAGTAAAAATCCAAAGCCTCCCAACTGGGAGGCTTTTTTGTCTTAAACGATTGATAAAATACATGGCGGCAATTGAGGTCAGAATGCATACACCACAGCCTTTAAATCAAACCCGAGAGCAGATCACCAATCTGGATAATGAACTGTTGGCATTACTCGCAGAGCGCCGTCGCTTAAGTCTAGAAGTGGCCCGTAGCAAAGAAGTGGATGTCAGACCCATCAGAGATACTCAAAGGGAAAAAGAACTGCTCGCTAGGCTAGTGAAAGAAGGCAGAGAAAAGGGATTAGATGCCCACTATGTTATCTCCCTTTACCAAAGTATCATTGAAGATTCAGTATTGAATCAGCAAGCTTACCTTCACGGCCGTGCCAACCCAGAAACACAAAAACAGCAATATTGTATCGCCTACCTCGGTGCACGAGGCTCCTACTCTTATCTCGCAGCAACCCGCTATTGCCAACGCCGCCAAGTTGAAATGCTGGACTTAGGTTGCCAAAGTTTCGATGAAATAGTGCAAGCCGTTGAGTCTGGGCATGCTGATTATGGTTTCCTGCCGATTGAGAACACTTCCTCGGGTTCAATCAACGAAGTCTACGATGTACTGCAGCACACCAGTCTATCGATCGTTGGTGAAACGACGATTGAAGTCAGCCATTGCCTACTAGGAAAAGCTGGCAGTAAATTAGCTGACATCAAAACTGTATACGCCCACCCTCAGCCTATTAGCCAATGCAGCAGATATTTAAGTCAGCACAAAGACTTGAGACTGGAATACTGCTCAAGCAGCGCAGAAGCCATGGACAAGGTGAATCAAAGCCCAGATAACAGCGCGGCAGCGATTGGTAGCGCCGAAGGTGGCGCTCTTTATCTGCTAGAATCGATAGAAGCGGGCTTAGCTAATCAGAAGATCAACCAAAGCCGCTTTATCGTCGTTGCCCGCAAAGCCGTTGCCGTGCCAGAGCAGTTACCCGCTAAAACCACGTTGATCATGGCAACAGGTCAAAAAGCCGGTGCGTTAGTTGAAGCCCTGCTGGTGCTGAAAGCGCATCAGCTAAACATGAGCAAACTAGAGTCACGCCCTATTCCTGGAACACCTTGGGAAGAGATGTTTTATTTGGATATCGACGCGAATATCTCCAGTGAATCCATGCAGGCGGGTTTAAAGCAACTCGAGCGGATCACCCGTTTTATCAAAGTATTAGGCTGCTATCCTTGCGAAACAGTCAAGCCCACGCAGCTAAGCAACAGCCAGTTACTGATTGAACCTAGCACCTCTAAGGATCAAGTCATCAGCGAGAATGGAGCAAATACCAGCCCTGTTAGATATAGCAAAGCCTATAAAGAGCAAGCCAGTGAGATCAACTGCGGTGCAATGACAATCGGTGCAGGGCATGTCGGTGCCATAGCGCAAATCACGCTGAATAATGATATTTCACACTTAGCGTTATCGTCTTTCGAGCAGCAAGTGAAACAGCTTAAAGAAGCGGGATTCCAAGCGGTTTTACTTAATGCTGTTAATCAAATGGCTATGGCGGAAGTGACCCTCGCTAAACTGCGCCAAATCCTGCATCAATATGGTCTAGTGTGCATTATTGCCATAGAGCAAGAAGCCGATATGCCATTAGCCGTTCAGCACGCCGATATGCTTTTTCTAGCGGGTAAGCAGATGTTTAATCAAACCTTACTCACTCAAGCGGGTACGTTGCCAATACCTTTAATACTTGAACGTAACGATATGGCAAGTTTTGAAGAATTACTCACGGCAACAGAAATTATCTTAAGCCAAGGCAATCAGCAACTTATACTGTGTGACTCTGGCATTAGAACCTTAAATAACGCCAATCTACCCTCACTCGATTTGGCGAGCCTGATTCAGATTAAAGCCACGAGTCATTTGCCCATCTTGATCAACCCTAGCTATGCCGTTTCGGATGATGCCCTGCTGGTTCAAACCCAAGGTATTAAGCAGCTTAAAGTGGATGGATTGATACTCAATTACCCACTCGACAGCAATAATGACTCTGAGTCGCTTAACTTAATTAGCGCTGTAGTGCGGGAATTATATCGGGCGGTTTAAAACTTTGATCTTGAGTGATTTAATTTAAAGTGAAATGGGGTTAGTTCGAAGTGTATTCAGGGATAAAAGGCACTTATTTTATCCCTGATTGACTGAAATAAGCCTGCTAGTCAGCGTGATGACTAACAGGCTTAATATTGTTTATATCGTAGCGCAATCATCCTTTATGCTTTTTCAGAAGCGCCGACAGCCCTCGATGGTTCGGTAACCGCATTACTCCTGCGAATAAGCCCTGTCATAGTCGAACCTTGTACTAGAATAGAGAATACGACGACGGTATAGGTCATTACTAACAATAGTTCCCTCAGCTCCACACCACCAATAGCATCTATGACAATCCCCTCAGGTAAACTCATCGCCATCGCGAGTGCTAATCCTCCTCTTAAACCACCCCAAATCAGAATCGTCTCTGCATAGGGGTTGTAAGACTTAAACAGCCTAAAGCCGAGATAAGGCAATACCACACTCACGGCACGCGCCAATAACACCAATGGAATAGCCACAAACATAAACCACCACAATGGTGCTTTAAAAGTGACTAACAAAAGCAGTAAGCCGAGTAGTAGGAAAAGTAATGCATTGAAGAAAGATTCAATCAGCGACCAAAATGTCAGTAGTTTTACTCGCTCGTGGCGGGCAAAAAACTTAGGCACACTGAAATTACCTATGATGATACCTGCACTCACCATGGCTAAAGGCCCAGAAACCCCAAACACTTCCGCCATTACGTATCCCGCGGTTGGGATCAGCAAAGTGACCAACATCAATTGCGTTTCTTCCTCGCAATAGCGGAAAAAATGATGCAGCAGAAAACCAAGAACGCCACCATAAATAACCCCGCCTACCGCCTCACGAATAAATAACTCAGAGATATGGACAAACGTCAGCGGTTCAGTGGAGAAGGCTAATTGCGATATCGCCACAAAAATAACTAACCCTATGCCATCGTTAAATAAAGATTCACCTTCCACTTGGATAGCAATATCTTCCGGCGCGCCCATTTTCTTTAAAATAGCCAAAACGGCGATGGGATCGGTTGGCGAGATCAAGGCGCCAAACAGCAAGCAGTGGCTGAGTTGTAGCGGTAGACCCAACATAGGCGCGACCCAAAATAACAGTCCTCCTATGATAAAGGTCGATAATAAAGTGCTGACAAAGGCGAGGATTAAAATCTCCCACTTCTGATGCCTCAGTATTTTTAAACGGATCTGCAATGCGCCGGCAAAGAGTAAAAAACCTAACATGCCATTGAGCAGCAAGGCTTGAAAATCGAGCTTCTCTAAGCCTGAGACAAAATACAGATAAACATGCCCACCTAAGGCCTTTCCCCCTAGGAGTAATAACAAACTCATGCCTAGGGCGATAGCCGTAATGGCCACAGTTTCCTGCAGTTTATGGACGCGTGAAGAGATAACTGAAGTGACTAGCGCCAAGGCGCAGAGGATACACAAAATTTGGTAACTGGACATAAGAGCCTCTAAAAATCATCAATTTAGAGACTCTAGCACAAGTTTAGATTTCTAAACCATCCAATAGACTTAACCACCCTTTAATGATCCTGTGGCAAAACCAAATGATCCCAAAGAGATAAATCGAAAGACTGAGCCAAGTTAACGGCACGCAATAGCCGAGCACTAACAAGCCAAGAAAGGCGACATTAGAATGCCGTTGCCAACGCAAATGCGACGCCAATAATGGATTACCATGGGATTGACGTTGGGAAACATTAATGAACAAACTTAGCAGCACGGGAAGTAATAATAAGGGAAAGCCCGACATCAAGGCGTACAACAAATGCCCCAGAGAACGGTCTTCAATTTTTGCGGCATAAGTGGTTGTCATTGTCATTGAGAGACTCCAGCCAGACTAATGGACTAGGCGCAAACATCATACGCCCTTGTCATTAACCTTACGTTCTCACTGAGATAAGCGCAACTAAGGATTAGAAATATTTCCATCCATTTAAGAATAAGCCTGATAAGCCCTTTGTAACTGTCACTAATTAATCAGCGCGCTAGAGTTTAAGTGTCACATCGGATGTTAACGTTGTAGAGCAAGCCAGTACAAAACCCGCGTCAATTTCCGCGGCGCTGAGCGTCATCACACTCGTCGATACGGTTTCTCCCTCTAAGACTTGGCATTTACAGGCGCCACACACGCCCGAACGACAGGCAGCAATAATCGGTAATCCTTCAGACTCTATTCCCTCAAGTAGACTTTGCCCTTGCATTAGCCTTGTGCTGCGATCGCCAATGACTAAGTTAAAAGTAGGCAAAGTAAAAGCCCCTGCTTGTGGATTTTCATCTATTTCAGACGACTTTGCTTGCATGAGCTGATTACGTGCGGCTTTCTCTGCGGTGGCAAAACTCTCATGGTGCAACCGACTCATATCAAAGTTGAGTTCGGCCAATAACGCTTTTACTGCCTGCATATAAGGCTCGGGCCCGCAGAGATACACCGTTCGCTCAGCAACATCAGGCACTAAGGTTTGCAGCATCTGTGCAGTTAATCGCCCTATATCAAAACTTATCTTTGGGGAGAATAAAAGTGATGCTGCCGCCGACTCCAGCGCATAACTGAGCTTAAACGCATTAAAGCGGTTCGCCATCGTCTCCAATGACGATTTAAAAATGATATCGGCCTCTGAGCGCGCACTGTGCACAAAGGCAATATCGGCATCAATTTGAGTGTCAGTTAGATAAAGTGACATCGAATACATGGGCGTAATGCCGCAACCGGCACTCAAAAACAAGTATTTCGTCGCGGGGATATCAACTAAGTTAAATTGACCCATAGGTGGCAGCACTTGCACACGCAGGCCTGGCTGCAAGTGGTCAATAAGATAATTAGACACCAGTCCACCCGCCACACGCTTAATCGTCACCATCAAGGAATAGGGTCTCGATGGCGATGAGGACAAGGTATAACTGCGGCACACTTGCTCGCCGTTAATCTCGATCACAAAGGTCATAAACTGGCCGGGTTTATAGTCAAACTTCATCGGCTCGCCCGCTTGAAAACGAAAACTCACCACATCGACGGTTTCATTCCAACGTTCGACGCACACCAGTTCGCTAAGCGCTGGTCCGTTTCGCGCTGGCTCGGCGTGCACCAATGGACTAACACTCTCAGGTTTATGGGGCAAAGCTGATATTGCCTCTGTCATCACACTCAAATTTATCGCATTCATTACATTCTTACCTGCAACACACTGCGGTTTCAACTCCCGGTAAAACCGAAAGCAAAACCGCAGTTAAGCAACCACTCATTGCGGATTTAAGCCACGATATTCAGCGGACCTCAGCAATGAGCACCGACGGATTTACGCCACGTTCAACATGGTCTTTAAATCGGCCTCAACTGTGGTGGTATTACGTAAACCAAACTTTTCTTCCAAAATTTTGGCTAGATTAACGGTTAAAAATGCTGGTGGTGTAGGGCCTGTGCGAATGTTTTTTACGCCGAGTGACAACAGTGTCAGTAACACCACAATGGCTTTTTGTTCGAACCAAGAGAGCACTAAACTCAATGGTAATTCATTGATATCACATTCGAATACTTCAGCTAATGCAATTGCTAACTGAATCGCAGAATAGGCATCGTTACACTGGCCCACATCGAGTAAACGTGGAATACCGTTAATGTCACCAAATTCGAGTTTATTGAATTTGTACTTGCCGCAGCCTAAGGTCAAAATTAATGAATCCTTAGGCGTCGATTTCGCAAGTTCAGTAAAGTAGCTTCTGTCGGCCTTGTCACCATCGCAGCCGCCGACGAGGAAGAAGTGTTTAATCGCGCCACTTTTTACATTTTCAACCACTGCTGGCGCAGCCGCCATCAAGGCATTGCGGGCAAAACCAATCGTGATAGTGTGGGGAATTTCATCATAGATAAAGCCTTCTAGTGCCAACGCCTTATCAATCACAGCCGAGAAATCATCGCCTTCGATATGCACCACCCCAGGCCAACCAACTATGCTGCGGGTAAAGATACGATCGCTATAACTGCCCACATTGGGGTCGATAATACAGTTGGACGTCATCACCACAGCACCGGGGAAATTGGCAAACTCTTGCTGCTGATTCTGCCAAGCACTGCCGTAATTACCGACAAGGTGTGGATATTTTTTAAAGGCTGGATACGCCAATGCTGGCAGCATTTCGCCGTGGGTAAACACATTAATACCCTTACCGACGGTCTGCTCAAGGATAAGCTCTAAATCCTTCATATCATGACCAGAGACCAGGATTGCCTTGCCCTTAACTGACTTAGTATTGACCACTGTAGGTTCAGGGTGACCAAAGGCCTGAGTTTCACCCGCATCAAGCATCGCCATAATGCGGTAGTTCAACTGACCAATATCCATCGCCGTGGTAAATAGTTTATCGCCATCGACACTCGGCTCACCTAAGAAAGACATGATTTCATGAAAGCGCCCTGCTACATCGGCATCAGTCTGCCCCAACACGCGGGCATGCTCCATATACGCAGCAGCACCTTTAAGGCCATATAAACACAATAGTCTTAACCCCATGATGTCCTCATGAACGTCATGCTTATCTTTATTCAGCAGCGCAATCGGTGCCTGCGCTAGCATTTCAACCTTACTGGTCCCCAGCACTAACTGAGCGACTTGCGGCACTTGCTCAGCAACAATGCCTGCTTGTTCACAAGCCGCTTCGTAGGATGCCTTTAGCTGAGTTCGATACTTAGCCGCTTGCTGCGCATAGGCCATAATGCGCTCGTCATCAAAGTTGACGTTGGTAAGGGTAGAGAAAAAGGCTTTAGGCACGAAGCTGTCAATCTCAGCATCGATAATGCCTTGCTCGCGGGCTTTAACGGCATAAACAGACACGCCTTGCAGCATGTAAATCAGCAAGTCTTGCAGATCTGACGTTGCCGCCAACTTGCCACACATACCTTGGGAATAACTACAACCATTGCCAGCGGGTGTACGAATGGTTTGCTCACATTGAATACAGAACATGGATAGACTCCTAATTTAAATTCATGCTTTATTTTTGCATGTTTAAAACTAGTCTACCTAAACACACCATAAGCGACAGTCATTTTTAGAATGAGATGCTAAATGTTAGAGAAAGATCACTTTAAGTGATCGCTAATATAAGCAATCAAACCTGCCAAAAATTCATAAAAAAACGCCCATCAATGATGGGCGTTTTAAAGAATAACTTGTTATTTATTAATTGGTTTTCATATCATTTACCGATTGCAGCATAATACGACTTTCACGCTGAAATTGGGGAGCAAAATCCCCAAACCATTTAGCGACGGTTTGGAACTGCTTAATAAACTCGTCCCTGTCACCGCGTTTTAGCAGCTCCAACGCCTCACGGTAGTTATCTAAGTAATCGCCGATTGCATGTTGGCTATCTTGCTGGGCAAAAATAATATCGGCGTAAAGCTCTGGGCTTTGAGCGAATAATCGCCCTACCATAGCCAATTCTAAGCGGTAAATCGGCGAGCTAAATTGCAACAAAGTATCAATATCTGCCTCTTCCTTGCACAGATTCAAACCATACACAAAGGTCGAGAAGTGGCGCATCGCCTGCACTAACTGCATTGCACTATCATGACGTTCAGGTTCTGCTTCGACAATCCGTGCGCCCCAAATGCTAATCTGCTCGAGTAGCCATTGGTATTTTTCCGGCGAGCGACCGTGGCACACCACCACGACTTGTTTCGCCAGGCTGCCCACATCGGGACCAAACATAGGATGGAAACCGACGACAGGACCAGAATGCGCCTCAAGCATGGCTTTAACCGGCTCGGTCTTGATGGAGGTCAAATCCGCCAGAATGCAGTCGGCTGGTAATTGGGTCAGCTTTTCGCGAATAAGCTCGCAAGTAATCGCAATCGGCACAGTCACTAACACCATGCCCGCATCGGAAAATAGGCTATCTGCTTGCTGCCAATCGTCTTTATCGAGCAGATTCACTTGGTAGCCAGATAAGGTCAGCATTTGTGAAAACAGTCCACCGAGTAGCCCTTTACCGCCGACAATCACAACTGAGCCGAGATCTTTTTTAACTTGCTTAAAGCCAACATCTTTTTCATTGAGATAAGACTCACGCATCAAGCGGCGTAAAATATCCTCAATTAATTGCGGTGCAATCCCCATGTTTTTCGCTTCTTCGCGGCGTTTAGCGAGCATGGCGGCTTCACGCTGTGGTGCATAAATCGGTAAACCGGCGCCGTGTTTCACTGTGCCCACTTGCGCCACTAGATCTAAGCGCTTACGCAGTAAATGCAATAATTGCTGATCGACACCATCAATCAGGCCGCGAAGATGTTCTAATTCGGCCGTTGTTTTTTCATTCATACCTGAGTCCATTAAGCTGTCGCCAATTTAAGCGTTAGCTACTTTAAGCATATCGAAGCGTGCCGGGAGTATTGAAGATAACTTCACCGCGCCGTCACGTAAAATAGTTTCTGTTTTTTCCCAGTTAATACAGGAATCTGTCACAGATACTCCGTAAGCTAACTCGCTTAATGGCTTATCACAGCTTTGATTGCCTTCATTTAAATAGCTTTCAAGCATAACGCCGATGATCGATTTATTGCCGTTATAAATCTGCTCGAACACATCTTCACACACAGGCTTTTGGCGGCTGTAGTCTTTGGATGAATTGCCGTGGCTGCAATCGATGATCAAACGTGCATTGAGTTTGGCTTTGTGAAGCTGCGCCTCACATTCTGCCACGCTTGCGGCATCGTAGTTGGGTGTTACGCCGCCGCGTAAAATCACATGACCATCGGGATTGCCCGCAGTTTGTAATAAGGCGACTTGGCCCTGTTGGTTAATGCCCATAAATCTGTGACTGCTGGCTGCTGATTTTAGCGCATTAATCGCCACATCGAGCTTACCATCGGTGCCATTTTTAAAGCCAACTGGCATAGAAAGACCCGATGCCATTTCCCTATGGGTTTGCGATTCAGTGGTGCGGGCACCGATGGCCGACCAAGTCACTAGCTCAGAAATGTACTGAGGGCTGATAGGATCAAGCGCTTCAGTGGCGACTGGTAGCCCTAATTCGGCCAACCAAATCATCAGCTCACGGGCCATTTTCAGACCTTTTTCGACATCGAAGGATTCATCCATATCGGGATCGTTGATCATGCCTTTCCAACCGACCGTAGTACGCGGCTTTTCAAAGTACACTCGCATTAAGATGTAAAACTCATCACTGAGTTCATCGTGCAAGGTTTTAAGCCTTAAAGCGTATTCCTTAGCGGCGGCGATATCATGGATGGAGCAAGGCCCGGTGACGATCAATACTCGATTGTCGCGCTTATGGACAATATCAGCCACGGTTTTGCGGGCATTGAGGATATAACGATAAGCATGCTCAGAGAGTGGCAAGGCATTTTTAAGCTCTTGCGGTGTGATTAAGACTTTTTCTGAACTGATGTGTACGTTGTTAATCGTATCTTGTTGCATGCTTACCACCTAAGACTTAGTGTTTAACCCAGTTGTCGAAGCAGGACTTCAAGTCAGCTTGGGCATTCATTTCGGAAGAAAAATAGCGTAAATCCATCGCAATGCACTCTTGTAACGCTACACCATTACAACCAGGCGACCACTATGCCTGTTCATTCTCTTTAGATCAAGTATAAATACTCAAAAAACAGCAACAAAAAACCGCCACTAGGGCGGTTTTCTGTGCGAACACTACGTCTTGTTTTCTGTAGCGGTAACTATTACTTAGTTGCCAGCTTCTCACGGATACGTGCAGATTTACCTGAACGATCACGCAGATAGTACAGTTTGGCGCGACGAACGCGACCACGACGCTTAACTTCAATGCTAGCGATCAGTGGGCTGTGCGTTTGGAAAGCACGCTCAACACCTTCGCCATTAGAGATTTTACGTACTGTGAATGCAGAGTGCAGACCACGGTTACGCTTAGCAATTACAACGCCTTCAAAAGCCTGTAAACGCTCTTTATCGCCTTCTTTAACACGAACCTGAACTACTACTGTATCACCAGCACCAAACGCAGGTACGTCTTGTTTCATTTGCTCATCGTTGAGCATTTTAATGATGTTGTTCATAACTTACTCCGTTCTAGAATTAACTGAGCTACGACTAAGCATGCTTGTTCATTGCTTCAACGAACTGCGCTAATAGAGTCGTTTGTTCGTCAGTCAGAGCTAGATTTTGCAATAATTCTGGCCGTCTCAGTAAAGTCCTACCAAGGCTTTGCTGTAAACGCCAGAGTCTAATTTGTTCGTGGTTGCCACTTAGCAGCACTGCCGGTACATCAACACCATCAAGGCTTTCAGGGCGAGTGTAATGTGGACAATCCAGTAAACCGTCGGAGAAAGAATCTTGCTCCGCCGAAGCTTGTTTTCCTAGCACGCCAGGAACCAATCTCGATACTGAATCTATCAGGGTCATCGCCGGTAATTCGCCGCCCGAAAGCACGTAATCTCCTATCGACCACTCTTCATCCACTTCCGTTTGAATGATGCGTTCATCAATACCTTCGTATCGACCACAGACCAAAATCAAACGTGATGATTGAGCCAACTCAGTGACGCCTTGCTGATCCAGCTTGCGTCCTTGAGGTGACAAGTAAATCACCTTCGCACCTTCACCCGCTGCGGCTTTCGCTGCATGAATGGCATCGCGCAAGGGTTGCACCATCATCAACATTCCGGGACCACCGCCGTAAGGCCTGTCATCTACCGTATTATGTCTATCATGGGTGAAATCACGGGGATTCCACGTGTGCAACTCGAGCAGGCCGTTTTTCACGGCTCGACCCGTAACTCCAAAGTCTGTCACGGCACGGAACATCTCTGGGAACAGGGTTATTACCCCTAACCACATCTGTTGTACCTCGACTTAGAAGTCAGGATCCCAATCCACTAAAATCTGTTTACCTTGCAGGTCCACCGTTTTGATGAACTGCTCAGGGACAAAGGGGATCATACGTTCCACTTTGCCGAAACTATCTTTAGCGTTGGCTTTAACGAGTAATACGTCGTTCGATCCTGTTTCCACGATCTGATCGACAATTCCCATGTTATAGCCAGTTGTATTGACCACTTCGCAACCGATGAGATCACGCCAGTAGAATTCATCTGCTGGCAAATCGTTCATCTGTTCCGGCAAAATCGCAATCTCACAATTTGTGAGCATTTGCGCTTGCTCCCGTGTTTCTACGCCATCAAGTAAGGCAACAACGGCCTTGCCTTGATAACGCCACTGGGTGACCTTTATTTCGCGCCACTCACCATTTTCTTTAATAAGCCAAGGCGAGTAGTCAAAGATACCTTCAACAGAATCGGTATAGGCGGTGATTTTCAGCCAACCTTTAATGCCATGACAGGAGCCTAATTTCCCCAGTACGACTGGCTGTTGGTTACTGCTCATCAATCTATACCTTAACGCTATTAAGCAGTTGCTTTACGAGCGTCTTTGATCAATTTTGCTACGCGTTCTGTAGCAGCTGCACCGTTAGAAACCCAGTGCTCAACGCGAGCTAGGTCTAAACGTAATGTTTCTTCTTGGCCACGGGCCAATGGGTTGAAGAAACCTACACGCTCAATGAAACGACCGTCACGAGCGTTACGGCTATCAGCAACAACGATGTTGTAAAATGGACGCTTTTTGGCGCCGCCACGAGCTAAACGAATGGTAACCATGCGTTTTCAATCCTCTAATGATTTGCTTTGAAGCAAAAATAAAAACTGGAACCCCGTGTTCGCGAAGAGTCCCAGATAGAAAGCCGGAAGATTTTACCTGAGTTTCCAACTAATGCAACCAAAGATGGCGATTATTACGCCTGCGTCCTTCGTAAGCGGTTCATTGTTACCAGAGTCAACCGACTGATAAAGTGCTAGGTTTAACTAAAAATGTCCGATTAACGGCCTGGAAATTTCATTCCAGGCGGCATCATGCCACGCATTCCGCGCATCATTTTTTGCATGCCGCCCTTAGCAGACATTTTTTTCATCATCTTTTGCATTTGCGTAAACTGTTTCAATAAACGGTTTACGTCTTGGATTTGCGTGCCAGAACCCGCAGCAATACGACGCTTGCGTGAGCCCTTGATTAAATCAGGGTTCTTACGCTCTTTGGACGTCATCGAATTAATGATGGCCTCCATTTGGCCTGTCATCTTGCCGTCTTGGATTTGCGCTAAGGCTTCTGGGGGCAATTGACCCACACCGGGCAGTTTTTCCAGCATGTTCATCATGCCGCCCATGTTTTTCATTTGCTGTAACTGCTCACGGAAATCTTCTAAATCGAAACTGCCACCCTGCTTCACTTTCGAAGCCAGTTTCATGGCCTTTTCTTTATCGACGCCGCGCTCAACTTCTTCGATAAGCGATAACACATCGCCCATACCCAAAATACGCGAAGCAATACGATCGGGATGGAACGGTTCTAACGCGTCGGTCTTTTCACCGACACCGAGGAATTTAATCGGCTTGCCAGTAATATGACGAATCGATAACGCAGCACCACCGCGCGCATCACCATCGACTTTGGTTAAGATAACCCCTGTCAGTGGCAAAGCTTCGTTAAACGCCTTAGCCGTATTCGCCGCATCTTGACCTGTCATAGCATCCACAACGAACAAGGTCTCAATAGGCTTGACCGCAGCGTGTAAGCCTTTGATCTCGTCCATCATGGCTTCGTCGACGTGCAGACGACCCGCGGTATCGAGGATCACCACATCGATGAACTTTAATTTAGCGTGGGCAATCGCCGCTTTCGCAATGTCGATTGGCTTTTGGCTGACGTCCGATGGGAAAAACTCCACCGCGACTTCTTGCGCTAACGTCTCAAGCTGTTTAATCGCCGCTGGGCGGTAAACGTCGGCACTGACCACCAATACCGATTTTTTATGGCGTTCGCGTAAAAATTTACCCAGTTTGGCCACACTGGTGGTTTTACCCGCACCTTGCAGACCCGCCATCATGATCACGGCTGGCGGCTGAGTGGCTAAATCTAAGGCTTCATTCGCCTCGCCCATGGATTTTTCAAGTTCACTTTGAACTATCTTAATGAAGGCTTGACCAGGGCTTAAGCTTTTAGAGACTTCTTGGCCAACGGCACGTTCTTTTACATTATTAACGAATTCGCGCACCACAGGCAGGGCAACATCGGCCTCCAGCAGTGCCATACGCACTTCGCGCAGGGTTTCCTTAACGTTTTCTTCAGTTAAGCGACCACGGCCACTGATATTTTTCAGTGTGCGTGACAGTCTGTCGGTTAGGTTCTCAAACATCGTCCTGTTCTATACCTTTAAGAATCTCGATTGATGGGCTGTATTATAACGATGCATGCGCATTATGCTACTGCTGCACCCATCTTGATTGTGGTTAAGTGTTTTACTTGCGCTGAGTCATGTTTTATTGTCGTTAACACACTATTTAACCCTAACAATAAGAATCTGCTAAATTTTGCAACTCATGTCACTGCCCATTTGCCGACAGCTCATGTTATTCTAGGGAAAATATTGATCTGTATGCCCCGTTTATAAGGCACCTTTAACTACACAAATAGGTTAATTACCCATGGTCATCTTTTCTGCCTCAGCCATGTTTTTTTATTGCATTGCATTGGTACTAGTGACGAGTCGATTGTTCCACCCCGACGGTCCGAATCGCCGCGCCGTCGCAGGCATAGCAGCCATTGCGGTCATTCTGCATGCTGCTGCATTATCCCAAGTGATTTTCACCACCGATGGGCAAAACTTTAGCCTGACGAACGTGATTTCCTTAGTGAACTGGATTATCGCCTTTACTTTTACAGTGTTGATGTTCAGGCTGAAGGTGATCGTCGTAGTGCCCGTGGTTTACGCCTGCTCTGTGCTCTCGGTCGCCCTACTCTGGTTATTACCGCCTAAGTTCATCACGCATTTTGAGCTTTATCCTGAAGTATTAGCCCACGTAGTATTGTCACTCATGGCCTACAGTGCTCTGATGATTGCCGCCCTGTATGCGATACAACTGGCGATGATCCAAAATAAGCTGAAGAAAAAACAATTTATGCTGAGCCCAGGTATTCCGCCACTGATGACAGTTGAGAAACAACTTTATCATTTAGTGATTATTGGCGTTATCTTGCTCAGTTTGTCACTCGCAACTGGCTTTATCTTTCTTGAAGACATGTTCGCCGATGGCAAAGGTCATAAGGCTATCCTGTCGATAATGGCTTGGTTTGTATACATAACTATGTTGTGGCAACAGTATTGGGTCGGCTGTAAAATTCGTACCGCAGTCATTTACACTTTGACTGGCGCCACCTTGCTTTCGCTCGCTTATTTTGGCGCGCGCATTGTCAAAGAGTTAATCCTCAACTAAACATTTAAGTCGGCAAAGGCAGTTAATGCCGCTACCGACTTGACACTTTTTTTAAATGTCGGTATTTATTTAAGTTTACTGGCCATATTGGAGCCTTTTTTGGACGCTATATCGACAAGCGCACTCCTGATCGTTTTACTAGTGCTTATCCTATTCTCTGCCTATTTCTCAGGCTCAGAAACCGCCATGATGACACTCAACCGTTACCGTCTACGCCACTTAGCCAGCAATGGCCATAAAGGGGCGATTAGAGCTCTGAAGTTGCTTGAGCGTCCAGACCGTTTGATTGGCTTAATCTTAATCGGCAATAACTTAGTCAATATTTTAGCATCGGCCATCGCCACTATTATTGGTATGCGTCTCTGGGGGGACTTAGGTGTCGCCATCGCTACCGGTGTACTGACACTCGTTGTATTGGTATTTGCTGAAGTCACCCCCAAAACCATCGCCGCACTAAATCCCGAACGTATCGCCTTCCCCTCCAGCATACTGCTGCGATGGTTGTTGATCCTATTAGCGCCCTTCGTAAAAGGCGTTAACCTCATCACGTCAGGCTTTTTACGTTTGATGGGAATTAAAACCGTCAATAGTAGCGATGCGTTGAGCCAAGAAGAGTTGCGCACTGTCGTACATGAAGCTGGGGCTCTTATCCCCCAACGTCACCAAGAAATGCTGTTATCTATCCTAGATTTAGAGAAAGTCACCGTTGAAGACATTATGGTGCCGCGCTCAGATATCTACGGGATTAACGTCAATGACGAGTTTAAGGTCATCAATCGTCAGGTGATCCAAAGTCCACACACCCGAGTGTTAGTGTATCGCGACACAGTTGACGATGCGGTGGGCTTTATTCATTTGCGCGATGCCCTGCGATTACAATCGAAAGAGCAATTTAGTAAGTCATCTCTGCTGCGCGCAGTGAAAGAGCTCTATTTTGTGCCTGAAGGTACGCCACTCAATGTGCAACTGGCTAACTTTCAACAGAACAAAGAGCGCATCGGCTTAGTGGTTGATGAATATGGCGATATTCAAGGTCTGGTGACGCTCGAAGATATTCTCGAAGAGATTGTCGGCGACTTTACTACTTCAATGTTAACCACGCCGAGTGAAGATATCAAAGTGCAGCAAGATGGCAGTTACTTAGTCGATGCCAGCATTACCATTCGCGATTTGAATAAAGAAATGAAGTGGAACTTCCCGACCGACGGCCCTAAAACCCTCAACGGTCTGATCCTAGAATACCTAGAGGAAATCCCCTCTGCCAACACCAGTTTACGTTTAGCCGGTTATCCTTTAGAGATCATAGATGTGGCAGAAAATATGATTAAAACTGTGCGTATCATACCGCTGCATTATCACCCGCCCAGAGCTTAGCTTTCGATTTGCCCCATAAAAAATCGGCCGAACCACATACTAATATGTAGTCCGGCCGGCTGCTCCCCCGAGCAATACTTTTCCCAAGTGATGTAACGAGTTAAATCTTTTTGGCCTCAAGTGCGCGGCGCTTTTCAACCGCCATCGGCGTTATCTGGGCATTGAGCGCCTTTTCTAAGCCCAACATAAAATACACTTCCGCCATCAAGAAGAATGGCCCAATTAATAACTGACTCAAATCATCTACAAAGGCAGGCTTGGCTTTTTCATATTTATGGCCAATTAACTGGAACACCCAGCCCACCACAAATACCCCTAGGGCAAGCCAAGTGGCACCGGCAATATGCGCCGCCCATTCAGTTGTGAGCAGTACAGGAACCATAAATAAGATCAGCCCCATTGAGAGCCTTAAGTGTAAACGGACATAGTAGGCCGACACTAACACGCCGACAATCAAGGCTAAACTGGTCTCGCCCAGACTGCCCAGCGGAATACGTACAGTGGCCAGCAACAGGAAAGCAGACCAAATAATCAGTGGGATGCCAATAAAATGGGTCTGAATATTACGGTGATTTAAATGCACACTTTTGTAGGTCGATAACTGCTCTGCGGCGGATTTCATGTCGGGTTCCTCTTCATTTGCCCCTGCTTTTAACTGCGCCAAATTGAGCGACGCGCAAGCCATAAACTAGCGCAAAACAATTAAGCTGAACAGTAAAAGTAAACTAATTGTTGCACTTTATTGTTTGGTACTTATTTTGATACCCATCCAGAAATAAAAAAAGGAACCCTAAGGTTCCTTTTTGATAGACGACAAACACCAACTCGGGTTTATTGAGACTCTATGATTACCGTCGCAATCGCATAGGATTTTTCATCGGCAATAGAGATATGCCCAACCGTCGCTTTAAGCTGCTGTAAGCGCGCTAAAGCACCCTCGGTAAAGTGAATCGTCGGCGCACCATCCTCATTGTTGCCAATGTGAATATGCTGAAACGACACGCCGCGGCCAATACCCGTACCGAGCGCTTTGGCTGCGGCTTCTTTGGCGGCAAAACGCTTGGCAAGATAACGGCTTGGCTGACTATGGGCAATATAAATGGCCAACTCAGCCTCGGTCAGCACACGTTTAGCGAGCTTGTCGCCTGCGCGCGCCACATGCGCCTGAATACGCTCAATCTCGACGATATCTGTGCCTAGGCCGACAATCGCCATTATTCGCCTCGACGACCTTCAAGCATTAACACTTTCATGTCTTTCACTGCTGTCGCTAAACCGTCAATCGCGGCACGTGCGACAATCGCATGGCCGATATTGAGTTCATATAACTCAGGAATCGCCGCAATGGGTTTCACATTGTGATAATGCAAACCATGACCCGCGTTAACCACTAAACCTTTGCCATGGGCGTATTTGGCCATTTCGCTAATACGCGCTAACTCAGTGGCTTCTTGTGCTTCCGTTTTCGCATCGGCATAACAGCCAGTGTGGATTTCGATAAGCGGTGCGCCAGAGGCAACAGCGGCATCGATTTGGGTTTTATCAGCATCGATAAATAAGGAAACTTGAATGCCCTCAGCGGCTAAACGAGTCACTGCGGCAGTAATTTTATCTAACTGCCCTGCCACATCTAAACCGCCTTCAGTAGTAACTTCTTGACGTTTTTCTGGCACTAAACAGACATAGGTCGGCTTAATATCACAGGCGATATTAAGCATTTCTTCGGTCACCGCGCATTCGAAATTCATGCGGGTTTTCAAGGTTTTCGCCAGCAGATACACATCGCGGTCTATGATGTGGCGTCTGTCTTCACGTAAATGGATAGTGATGCCATCGGCGCCAGCATGTTCAGCAACGGCGGCGGCATGCACAGGATCAGGATAACTAGTGCCACGTGCCTGACGCAGAGTAGCAATATGGTCGATATTCACGCCCAATAAGATACGGCTCATCGGGAACTCCTTAATGTTGAACGCTGATATTGCGGCTTATTGTACTTAGGCTTACACAAAAAAACAGGAGCTAGGGCGAATTATTCCCATCAATCTTGGTTGGCGTGGCAGCGCTGACGAACAATTGTCGGCTCAGCAAAGGTTTAGTCCCGAGTAATGGCTTTAACAGGGAACGCATCAATAACTTAGCGCTCAAAAAATGCACATCGGTGAGTTGATTATCGTTAAGCGCCGTCAACATAGCACCTTGATAGGCATTGCGAGCACGGGAGTTGAGCACAAATTGAAAGCCTAACTCAGGCACGAGCTGGTAATAATCTTCAGCAACGAGTGGTTCGCCCTGAGTATCGCGGCTAAGCGAAGGCATAAAACCTAATTCCCGCAGCAAGGCGAGCTCAATATAACGCAGTTGGGATTGGCAAAACTTCGCGGCAAGGCCGACTAAGGCTTGATGATAAATGAGGAACAACTCTTCGGCGTTGTGCTGCACAGACAAAGTGCGAACCAATAACTCATTGATATACATGCCAGCAAACAAACTTTGGCCAGATAGAGGCACAGCAGGTGCAGCGGCTTCGACTTGGGTTAAGGTTTTTAATTCAGACTTACCGCTAAATTCGAAGATCAGCGGTTGAAAGGGCTGGAGAATACTCTTGATAGAGCGCTTACCGCTGCCGGTTCGGGCAACCACATCGACCCGTCCAATGCCGTCAACTAAGAGGTTAACTAAGACACTAGACTCTCGATACGGACGATGATGCAGAACATAGCCACGTTTCATCGGTAAGCGCGCTCGCTGGAATTAATGCTTAATCGTCGCCGTAACCTAAGCTACGCAGGGCGCGTTCATCATCGGCCCAACCAGATTTCACTTTCACCCACACTTCGAGGAAGACTTTATTATCAAACAAGGTTTCCATGTCTAAGCGGGCTTGAGTCGCAATAGTGCGAATACGTTCGCCCTTGCTACCGATCACCATACGTTTTTGACCTTCACGCTCAACGAGGATCAGGGCATTGATTTGATAAACGCCATTTTCCATCATCTTAAACTGTTCGATCTCAACCGTCGCATCATAGGGTAATTCATCACCTAGGAAGCGCATCAGTTTTTCACGCACAATTTCCGACGCCATAAAACGTTGCGAACGGTCAGTAACATAATCTTCAGGGAAGAAGAAAGGTCCCTCAGGAATCGATGCCGCTGCCAGTTCTAAAATTCGCTGGACGTTAGTGCCCTTGCTGGCTGAAATCGGCAAAATTTCATCGAAAGGATATTTTTTGGCGACTTCTTCCAAATACGGGAATAGTGATTCTTTGTCTTTGATATTATCGACTTTGTTGATCGCCAGAATCGTCTGACGCTCTTCGCCGCCACGGCGTAACTTGCTGAGCACCATCTCATCATCGGCGGTCCATGTCATGCCATCAACCACAAAAATCACCATAGCCACATCGGCAAGCGAACTGGCCGCTGCGCGGTTCATCAGGCGGTTAATCGCCCGCTGCTCTTCAATGTGCAAACCCGGTGTATCGATAAACACAATTTGCTTAGGACCATCGGTATGAATACCCATGATACGGTGGCGCGTCGTTTGCGGCTTTTTAGAAGTAATACTCACCTTCTGACCAAGCAAACGGTTGATTAACGTCGATTTACCGACGTTAGGGCGACCAATGATCGCCACCATGCCACAATAAGTGACATCGTAATGGGCCGACGGCGTTGGCGCGGCCGCATTCATCCTTGCCAGTAATTCATCTAAACTCGGCTCAGTTGCCGCTTTTGCAGCATCAATACCTGACAAGTCTGTTTTTTTGGTCATTTCTTTAGTAACTCCAATACTTGAGCGGCCGCGATTTGCTCGGCTTTACGGCGTGAACTCGCCACACCAATGACGCTTTGGCTCAAGTCTTCAATACGACATTCAACGGTAAATGTCTGATCGTGGGCATCGCCTTCTATGTTGATTACTTGGTAATCAGGCAGCGGCTTTTTAAACCCTTGTAAATGTTCTTGCAGTAAGGTTTTCGCGTCTTTCTGGCTGATCCCAGGTTGGATTTCGGCCAAACGCTCGGCATACCATTTCAGCAATAATGCACGGCAAACTTCGAGATCGGAATCAAGGTAGACGGCGCCAATAATGGCTTCAACCGCATCGGCAAGAATCGACTCGCGTCTAAATCCACCACTTTTTAATTCGCCAGGACCGAGATACAAATAATCGCCGAGCTTAAATTCTTGGGCGATGATCGTTAAGGTATCACCGCGCACTAAGGTAGCGCGCATCCGGCTTAAATCGCCTTCGGTCGCCTTCGCAAACTGATGATATAACGCATCAGAAATCACAATAGATAAAATTGAATCACCTAAAAACTCTAAGCGCTCATTGTGTTTATTTGCCGCACTTCTGTGAGTTAGCGCTTGAGTCAACAGCTCAATATTCTTGAACTCATAACTTAAAGTACGACACAAACGTGGCAAATTTTTAATCGGTTCCATGCTATTTAATTCCACCTACACGCTCAAAACGCACACCGCTTGGCACCCAAGTTGGGAGGAAGTCGGCTTTTGAACGGTCAAATTCAAAACTAATCCAAATCGCTACCGCTTTACCGACCAGGTTTTCTTCTGGCACAAAGCCCCAGAAACGACTGTCGGTACTGTTATCGCGGTTATCACCCATGGCAAAATAATGGCCTTCAGGAACTAAAAACTCACCCGCAGGTAAATTACCTTCGCGCTTAAAATATCCCAGCATGTCGGGACGACTTGGGTTGATCAAAATATCGTGGGCGACCTCGCCCAGTTGCTCCGTGTAACGCAGTAATGGCACGCCATCTTGGCTATAATCACCACGGCTGATTTCAGTACGGGCGATAACTTGTGGTTCTGGGCAAGCTGTTTGCTCAACGCCACAAGCCTTCTGGATCATCAACTGCTTGTTACGGTAAATAATTCTATCACCTGGTAAACCGACAACACGTTTGATGTAGTCAATTTGCGGATTTTCAGGGTATTTAAACACGATCACATCACCGCGTTTTGGCTCGCCAGTTTCAACCAGTTTAGTGCGCCATACGGGATCTTTAAGCCCATAACTGAATTTTTCCACCAGAATGAAGTCGCCCACTAAGAGGGTTGGCATCATAGAGCCCGATGGGATTTGAAATGGCTCATAAATGAATGAACGCAGGATCAACACAAAGGCAATCACAGGGAAAATAGAATGCGCGGTTTCGACTATGGTCGACTCACGGATGATTTGGTACTCAGCTTCTTCGGTTAACGTCGCTTGCGAGGCCTTGGCTAACGCTAAACTCTCACGACGCTTAGGGGCGAATGCGAGTACATCGACTAACCAAATAAGTCCCGAGATCAGGGTGATTAGCACTAGAATAATGGAAAAATACGCTGCCATTGCTTATTGAACTCCTGCTTTAAAATCATTTAAAGGTGCCTAACTCAGCGAATATCATACTTTAGTTAACTTACCGTATTCGACCTTGGTAAACCAAAGTGATAAACCAATACGATAACCTAACTAAAGCGCCGCAAACAGCGGCGCAATAGTCAACTAAATTGTCATTTCTATGCTAACGATTACTCGTTTAGCTTAAGTACCGCTAGGAATGCCTCCTGTGGCACCTCAACGTTACCCACTTGCTTCATCCGTTTCTTACCCTCTTTTTGTTTATTTAAGAGTTTTTTCTTACGAGAAACGTCGCCGCCATAACATTTAGCCGTTACGTCTTTACGCAGGGCTTTCACGGTTGAACGGGCAATAATTTGACTGCCCACAGCCGCTTGAATCGCGATATCAAACATCTGACGCGGGATAAGCTCTTTCATCTTATCGACTAAGGCTAAACCACGGTGACGAATGTTGGATCTATGGATAACCATAGCCAAGGCATCGACTCTGTCGCCATTGATGAGAATATCTAAACGCACCATGTCAGCGGGATCGAAACGAATAAAGTTATATTCGAGTGACGCATAGCCACGGCTAGTGGATTTCAAACGGTCGAAGAAGTCCATGACCACCTCCGCCATTGGCAGATGATACGTCACAGCCACTTGGTTACCGTGGTAAACCATGTTCACTTGCGTGCCACGTTTTTCAATACACAAGGTAATCACGTTACCTAAGTATTCTTTTGGCACTAAAATGTTGGCCTCAACAATCGGCTCACGCATTTCTTCGATGTTGTTAATCGCTGGTAGATCAGACGGGTTATCAACGTAAATCGTTTCGCCGCTGGTCATCACGACTTCGTACACTACGGTTGGCGCTGTAGTGATCAACTCTAGGTTGTATTCACGCTCTAAACGCTCTTGTACGATTTCCATGTGCAGCAGGCCTAAATAGCCAATGCGGAAACCAAAACCGAGTGCCGATGAACTTTCTGGTTCGAAGAATAATGACGCATCGTTCAGGCTGAGCTTATTCAGCGCATCACGGAAGTTTTCATATTCGTCAGTAGAAATCGGGAATACGCCAGCGTATACCTGTGGCTTCACTTTCTTAAAGCCAGGTAACGGCTTTTCAGCACCGTTTTTGGCTAAAGTTAATGTATCGCCCACGGGCGCGCCGTGAATTTCTTTCAGACCCGCAATCACAAAGCCTACTTCACCGGTTTTAAGTTCGGTTTTATCAGTTTGTTTTGGGGTGAAAATACCGACGCGATCTGCAGTGTGGTTTTGTCCTGTAGACATTACCTTAAACTTGTCACCTTTTTTCAGGCTACCGTGTTTAATTCGCACTAAAGACACTACGCCTAGGTAGTTATCAAACCAAGAATCGATGATCAAGGCTTGCAATGGTGCGTTAGGATCGCCTTCTGGCGGTGGAATTTTGGCAACAATGACTTCTAAAACCTCGTCGACACCGACACCGGTTTTAGCCGAACAACGCACAGCATCCATGGCATCGATACCGACGATATCTTCAATCTCGGCAGCAACACGTTCTGGATCGGCTTGTGGTAAGTCAATCTTGTTTAAAATAGGTACCACATCTAGATTCATATCCAGCGCGGTGTAACAGTTTGCCAGTGTCTGAGCTTCAACGCCCTGACCCGCATCAACCACCAGCAAAGCGCCTTCACAGGCAGCTAATGAGCGCGAGACCTCGTAGGAGAAGTCAACGTGACCTGGGGTATCAATAAAGTTGAGTTGATAGACAAGGCCATCTTTGGCTTTGTAATCCAAAGTGACACTTTGTGCCTTAATCGTAATACCACGCTCACGTTCTAGATCCATAGAATCTAAAACTTGAGCATCCATTTCACGGTCGGTTAAACCGCCACAAACCTGAATAAGACGATCTGATAGCGTCGATTTACCATGGTCGATATGGGCAATAATTGAGAAGTTTCTAATTTGTTTCATTATGCTGCAATGACTAATACTGAAAATGGATACGGTTCAAAGGAGCGAAATTGTACCTGATTGCGGTTTCAATACCAATCACATTCACTCCTACTTAGGACAGACCGATAAAACAACGCCCAAAACCGCAGTTAGCTGTTATTTGATGAAAAATAACACATTGAAATTATTGAGCTAATTCTTGTAAATTGATGCTCATGCCCAAATAGGCCAAAATCACAGGTTGAGCATCGACTTCTAAGCGTTTGGCCTGTTGCTTACCAAAAGACCACGCAAGCAAGGCACCAACGGCCGCAAAGCCCATGGCACCGAGGTTAGGATTAAACTCAAGCAACTGGCCTAAAAATTGGCCTAACGCCGCGCCAACAAACAAACCAAACAGCGGCATTAAATAGATTAATGCCGCAGCTTTGAGGATCACGCTCTCGGGAAGTCCTAATTTGAGTAACTCACCCGCCTCGCAGCGGCGCTCACTCTGAATCGAAAATTGCTGGGTTTTCGAGGAAAAAGCCTGAGCCACAGCAGAAGTCCCGCAAGACTCACTGTTACTGCAGCTCTTGCAGGTACTCTTAAGTTCGACTTCAACCGTCAACCAGCCTTTGCTATCACTGGCGACGACTCGAGCAATTTCTTCCATCATAATCGGCGTCCTATTCTAGCGTCAGACTTTTAGCAATGCGTGTTAGAGTTTCTGTCGGCACTTTACCCACAGCAACCACTTCGGCATTACCCACTTTTTCTGAGACTAACGACAAACCATTACGGGTGATTAACTCCTCAGGCAATGGACTTGTACTTGCTCTCGCAACATAAACGGAGATACTCGCTAGCCCATCAGTTAGTGCTATGTATTCCACCGCCTCATGGCTACCAATCAATCTATGGTGATCACGCACGACCACAGTAAAACCTGCGGGTAACCAAGCAAATTGCCAGTTTTGACCGTCTTGGCGCTCGGCTTGATCGATAACTGCAGGCCATTCTTGCTTATAGGCTTCTTGCAAAATGGCTGGCGGCTCGCTGAATTCGATGAGTTCAATCACCATGATCTGCTCAAGCAATTGCTTATCTTGAGTCAGCATGTCGTATCGCAGCGGCAGATAGGTTTCCATATCGAGCCAAATTTGAAAGCCATAACGGAATTCATCATTGGGCAATAGGCGGATCATTTGCCCCGGACGACCAGCAATACGGGTGCGACCACCAAGCACAAACTGATAACCCACTTCTAAATCCGCCATATTGGCAGAAAAAGCGGCTGGCCAAACACCTTGGATATGATTAGAAACAATACTGTATGCAGGCTCGTCGTGCTCAATAAAGGTGACACGATTGCCGACACGCACAGCATTTTTAGGTGGACCGTTAAGGTATTCTAGAAAGGCAACTTCTTGATTATTCACCTTACCGTGCAGGTAAACCAAAGGCCGAATATGATCGGCCTGAAGTTGAATAATCGATGCTTTAAACTCTTTCTCTCGTAAGGCCTGACTCATTTTCTCGAGCCAGACTTTGGCAGGCATATCTTCCTGCGCCATCGCAGGAAAGACCAAGGCTAATAAAGCCAACAGGATTAGACGCAAGCTAACTCCTCGTTATTGATTGACCGGAACGGGTACGACCTCGGTATTGTCCTCTACAACCGCACCGGTATTCAATCGTTGTTGCAACATATGATCTTGAATATAAGTATTAATTCGGCGACGCTGCTCGTTCACCTGATCATTGGTATAACCTTGATTCTGTTGAACTGGACCCGTTTGTAGGCTCACAGGTGATGCGCTACCAATCAGCGGTCTGGTAATCAATACGGGCGAAGGTGACGCGGCATCATCGGCGCTCTGATTGTAATTCTGCACACCGACAATCGCAAACATAGCAACCGTCGCAGCAATGGCATATTGGCCAAATTGCTTAAACAAAGGTACGACGCGGTTTTGCTGCGCATTGGCGGCAATTTGCGGGGTTACAGGTGCAGCAACCTTAGACGCATGATGCTTAGGCGCAACTATCGCTGGCTCAAGCTCAATGGCGGCGGCAATGCTAGCAGAGAGATCTAACACAATATTCTGCGGCAACTCGCCACGCATGGCATCGCCTATCATATGATAGTTATGCCATTTATCATGTGAATGTGTATCAGCAGATAACTCTGCCATGGTCTGCGCATCAGTCTCTCCATCGACTGCGGCAGATACCCATTCTTGACCTAATTTATCCATTTTTCACCTGTCTAAATATAAGGGTTTCTTAAAATAAGAATTTAGGCTTCCAGCAACGGCTGGAGCTTTTTATCGATTGCCTCTCGAGCTCGGAAGATACGCGATCTTACGGTCCCTACGGGGCAATCCATGACTATGGCAATGTCTTCGTAACTCATACCATCAAGTTCACGCAACGAGATGGCCATTCGTAATTCTTCTGGCAGCGTTTCTAAGGTATCGAAAATCACTTTTTTGATTTCTTCCGATAACAATAGCCGTTCTGGGGAGGCGAACTCCTTCAGCGCATCACTGCCTTCATAATATTCGGCATCTTCTGCATCAACATCATTAGCGGGCGTTCTGCGCCCCTGTGATACGAGATAATTCTTCGCAGTGTTTACTGCGATGCGGTACAACCAAGTATAAAATGCACTTTCACCGCGAAAGTTTGGCAAAGCTCGATAAGCTTTGATAAACGCTTCCTGTGCGACATCGGCAACGTCCGCTTGGTTCCGTACATAACGGGATATCAAGCTAATGACTTTACTTTGATATTTAAGCACTAACAGGTTAAAAGCGTTTTTATCACCTTGTTGTACGCGCTCAACTAATTGTTGATCACTTAATTGTCCACTCATCCGAGCCGACTTCTCCTAAATCTAAAATGCTGATTTCTCAGTCGCTCGAATCATATTCACTTATGTAGACTCGCGTACTTTGAAAAAGTTCTAAAAAATATACAAAAAAAGTAAGGTTAAAAGGAAAGTACCCATAATCCGTGAGTTGGTTTACCATAGTTGGCACTCTTCAGTCACATCATGATACCCGATGAAACAAGTAGTTGAACACCAATCTGACATATTAGTCATAGGTAGCGGTGCCGCAGGTCTGACACTAGCTTTGCATCTTGCTGAAAAAGCAAAAGTAATTCTGCTTTCAAAAGGCCCACTCTCGGAAGGGTCGACTTACTACGCCCAGGGCGGTATCGCCTCCGTCTTCGACGAAAGTGACACTATCGAATCCCATGTTGCAGACACATTAATCGCAGGTGCGGGTTTATGCGACAAAGACGTCGTCACTTTTACCGCTGAAAATGCTAAGAGTGCGATGCAATGGCTTATCGAATGTGGCGTCGCCTTCGATAAAGAAGAAACCACTGACGGTAATGCAAAAGACGCACCTTACCATTTAACCCGTGAAGGCGGCCATAGCCACAGACGTATTCTGCACGCTGCCGATGCCACAGGCAAAGAAGTGCAAACGACACTGCAAGAACGCGCACTCGCCCACCCCAATATTCAAGTTTTAGAACGCTATAACGCCATCGACCTCATCACCACCCGTAAGTTAAATCGCCCAGGTAATCGTGTGTTAGGCGCTTATGTGTGGAATCGCAACGAAGAACACGTCGAAACCGTTAAGGCCAAGTTTGTTGCGTTAGCGACAGGCGGTAGCTCTAAGGTTTATCAATATACTTCAAACCCCGATGTTGCTAGCGGCGATGGTATTGCCATGGCATGGCGTGCAGGTTGCCGCGTGGCGAATATGGAGTTCAACCAATTCCATCCAACATGTTTGTACCATGCCGATGCGCGCAACTTCTTACTCACTGAAGCCCTGCGTGGTGAAGGTGCGTACCTGCGTCGTCCAGACGGCAGCCGTTTTATGCCGGACTTTGATGAACGCGCTGAACTCGCCCCCCGTGACATTGTTGCCCGCGCTATCGACTATGAGATGAAACGTCTGGGTGCCGATTGTGTGTATCTGGATATCAGCCATAAAGATGCTGACTTTGTGATGAAGCATTTCCCGACCATCTATAGCCGCTGCTTAGAGCTGGGAATTGATATCACTAAAGATGCAATCCCTGTGGTCCCTGCCGCGCACTATACCTGTGGTGGTGTGATGACAGATATGCACGGTCAAACCGATCTCAATGGCCTCTATGCCATTGGTGAAGTGGCCTATACCGGCCTACATGGTGCGAATCGTCTGGCGAGTAACTCGCTACTCGAATGTTTAGTGTTTGCCCGTGCGGCGTCACATGATATAGAGAGCCAGCTGTATAAAATTCAAATGCCGGGACAAATTCCCGCATGGGATGAAAGCAAAGTCTCTAACTCGGACGAAGAAGTAGTCATCGCCCATAACTGGCACGAACTGCGGTTATTCATGTGGGACTACGTCGGGATTGTGCGCTCGGATAAACGTCTGGAGCGTGCACTGCGCCGCTGCCTGATGTTACAGCAAGAAATTCAGGAGTATTACAGTAACTTCAGAGTCAGCAATAACTTGCTCGAATTACGTAACTTAGTGCAAGTGGCCGAGTTGATTATTCGCTGTGCCATGGAACGTAAAGAAAGCCGTGGTCTGCATTTTAATATCGATCACCCAGAGAAATTAGACGCGCCGCGCCCAACAATTTTACTACCAGAAAAGTAACCGCTTAAGTTCTTATGTGCTTAGGCTCTTATATACTTAAGTTCTTATGTGACTTAATGATAAACAGACTAAATCTCAGTATGTGGTTTAGTCTGTTGTATTTTAGCCCGCAGCAACAGCCGACATAAATGCCGATAGTCAGTATCGTCTAGCATATCCGCCCAAACCATCAAGAGCCGCAACTGAGTATCCACTTCGATATACATCAAGCAAACAAAGGGGGTCACCCAAGTTCGCTTTAATACCTGAAAATGCTCACCCGTTGACAAACGTCCCTCGCCTTTATCACTAAGCACAAAATCTAAACGCCAATGCTGCAGTCGCCACATCTGTGATAGCAAGAAAACCCAAACTAGCAGGATAAACAGATATTTAAGCAGGGATAAGGCGAGATTGTCGCTTTGAGGCCAGAGCAAAAATGAGCTAGAACAGACACAAATAAAAACGACCAACGAGAGTCGTTGGTCGAAGGAGGCTTTTACACTAAAACTATGGTGCCGGTCTTCCACGGACTTTCACTACCATGCGCGCAAGCTCAGCATCAGGGCACACTTCATGGCCCATAAACCATGCAAACAATTCTGGATCTTCACATTCCAACAAACGGATAAACACGGTTTTATCCTCATCGGACATTTCTTGATAGAAATTTTCAACAAAAGGTTGAAACAAAACGTCTAATTCCAGCATCCCGCGGCGACATGCCCAGCGAACCCTTGCTATGTTCATTAATTCCAAGGTATTTCTCCCAACACAGATTTGGCATTAGTCTATCAGTTCAGTGACTAAAGTGTCGATTAACCCTTCACATTGGCTCACAAAATTAGCATTGTTGGACTTGCATATCGCGTCCCGCAAAGAGATCGCTGAAATCTGTGTCCAACAAGCGCTTTACCGCAGGATGTTGGATCATACGTTCGGCAAACATCACATGGTATTCCTCTTTCACATCCGTGGTTTCACCGAGCAAATTCATCCCATGGGAAATCACTTCTTGGCGATAAATCGACGGCGTGACAAAAATCCCCCGTTTAAGGTAACCAAAGGCCTTCATCATGGCCGCATCATCGAACTCACCCAAGATACTGACTTTAAGATTTTGTTCGTCAAACCAGCGATATAACTGCTGTCCAAGTGAGGTTCTGCGGCCGGGGATTAATAGCTGGCCTTGCTCTAAACAGGCGGGAAAATCAGCACTATAAGTATCAGCGGAGAAAAAACTCACACCACACTCGCCCAACTTTTTAGATAATATTTCGGGATACTTCAGTGATTCACCAGCACAATCGGAGAGGATCATATCCAGTTTATGCTCACGCAAACGCGCCATCAGGCTTTCGTGGGTAGCCTCATAGCAGGCTAAATGCATAGAGCTGTCATTGGGGACGACGGATAACAAAACACGGCTGACTAAGGCTTTAGACAAAGCATCGGCGATACCCACTTCGAAAAGCATGGCATCATCTTTTTGATAGTTAAGTAAATCGAGCATTTCGTAGCTAAGACTAAACATCTTATCGGCGTAGCGAAATACTAACTCACCTAGCTCAGTTGCTTCCAGTGTCCGCCCTACTCGCTTGAATAAACTGCCATTCAACCTGTCTTCTAGGGCACGAATTTGCCCCGTTATCGTTTGCGGCGTTAAACAGAGGGCTTCGGCCGCCTTAGCAACCGAGCCCTTTTTCTTAATCATCCAAAAATAATACAGGTGGTTGTAATTCAAGTGCAGCATGCTCATCCAGTGTGAATCGTCCCTCATACGCCCAAGGCGCAGAGGGATTATAAATCTATTGTTTTAAATCAGTTTATTGCAAACGCTGGCAATCAAGCAAGTTAGTGACTATGCCTTGTAATTGCTCCAAATCAGTCGCATTACCCAGACTTACCGCTTCAGTGACACCTGACACTAAAACATGACGTTCAGGGATACGTTCAGCGCAATAGGTCCGATTCGCCTCTTGGAAACGTTTACCACCGCGATATTTAAGCGCCCTTGATTCATAACCATTGGTTTCTAATCTCGCCCCTAAGGAATCAGATTTAAACATCAGAGCGCCATCCACTATCCCTTCAAGATAGCTTTGGCAGGTCTTCGAGTTCGCATCCTGATTACAGGCCGATATTTGCGATGCCGTCGCGGTTGTCGATAGACATAAGAGTGTTGCTATTCCCATTAATTTCAACTTTATCATAGTTATACTCCTTTATTAGGTAACACTTTTGATAACCAGAAATACCCGACTAACGCCGCCATAATCGAACCGATTAAGGTTCCTAGGCGTGCTAAGTCACCGTACATAGGGTCTGCATGTTCAAAGGCTAACGACGCAATAAACATAGACATAGTAAAACCAATACCGCACATGGCCGCGACTGGGGCAATTTGCTTCCAACCTACGCCATCGGGTAACTGAGCCAATTTAAGTTTCACCGCAATATAGCTAAACACCATCACACCAATGGGCTTACCTAACATCAGGCCCAGTGCAATACCGACAGGTACCGGAGAAATTAACGTCTCCAAATTCATATTGCCGACATAAACACCCGCATTGGCGAAAGCGAACACTGGCAGAATGAAGAAGGTGCTCCAAGGGTGCAAACTGTGCTCTAAGCCTTCTGAAGGTGAGCTGCCATCCTTTGCCCGTAATGGAATGCAGAAAGCGATGATGACGCCAGCCAGAGTCGCATGCACTCCAGACTTAAGTACGGCGACCCAAAGGATTAATCCTAAGATGCCATAGGGTAAAAGTGAGGTAACCCCTTTGCGGTTTAACCCAACCAAGCCCGCAATTGCTAAACTGGCAATCACTAAACTGATGGTTGATAGGTCGGTGCTGTAAAACAGCGCGATAATCACTATGACACCTAAGTCATCGATAATCGCTAAAGCAAGTAAGAAGACTTTCAGTGAAACGGGAACGCGGCTCCCAAGCAGCGCCATAATACCTAAAGCAAACGCAATATCCGTCGCGGCAGGAATCGCCCAGCCCGCTTGTGTGACCGGATCGCCATAGTTAAACAGTAAGTACACCCCAGCAGGGACTAACATGCCGCCAATGGCTGCAAAGGTAGGCAGAGAGGCTTGAGCTACACTCGATAAGGCGCCTTCGAGTAACTCACGTTTAACTTCTAAACCAATAAGCAAAAAGAATACGGCCATCAGGCCATCGTTGATCCACAGAATTAACGGCTTATGAATATCGAGCTCGCCAATTTTAACTTGTACGTCAGTGCCTAAAAAGCCTTGATAAAGTCCAGATAAAGGGGAATTGGCCATCAGCATAGCTAAGGCAACAGCAACCAATAATAGGATACCGCCAGCCGATTCTTGGCTCAGAAAATTTCTAATTGCTTTTTCCATCGTGCACTCCTAAAAATCATAATGAATTGAGTGTAGACGAATTGTAACAACAAATATAATCGTAAGTTTCGACCTAACACCTCGGTTATTCCGAGGTATTGGTCGAAAAAATGCACGTTACACGGCGACAGGTGCTTTGATATGGGGATGTGGAGCGTAGTTTGTTAGCTCAAAATCATCGAATTGATAATCAAAAATTGATTCAGGTCTACGTAAAATCGTCATGGTCGGCAATGGCATTGGCTCACGACTTAACTGCAATGCCGTTTGCTCCATATGGTTTGAATATAAATGGGTATCACCCCCCGTCCACACAAAATCACCTAAGGCCAAGTCACATTGCTGGGCCACCATCATAGTTAACAAAGCATAACTGGCGATGTTAAATGGCAAACCTAGAAACACATCACAGCTGCGCTGATACAGCTGACAAGATAATTTGCCATCAGCCACATAGAACTGGAAAAACGCATGGCACGGCGCCAAGGCCATTTTATCCAGCTCGCCCACGTTCCACGCAGAAACGATAAGGCGGCGAGAGTCAGGCTGAGATTTTATCTGGGCAATTACTTGTGAAATCTGATCGATAGCATCGCCACTTTGGGTTGGCCAGCTGCGCCACTGGGCACCATAAACCGGTCCTAAATCGCCATTATCATCGGCCCATTCATCCCAAATGCTGACCTTGTTTTCGCGTAAATAGGCAACGTTAGTTTCACCCTTCAGGAACCACAGCAATTCGTGGATGATAGAGCGCATGTGGCATTTCTTGGTGCTTACCAAAGGAAAGCCTTTGCTCAAATCGAAGCGCATTTGATAGCCAAATACTGAGCGAGTCCCCGTACCTGTGCGATCCGATTTATCCACACCTTCGGCTAAGATGTGCTTCATTAAGTCTAAATACTGTTTCATTGCTGCTTACCTTGCTTACGAAAAATCAAGTACAAACCGATTAACACCATAGGGATAGACAGTATCTGCCCCATGGTCATCAATCCCCAGTAGAGTCCCAACTGTGCATCGGGTTGTCTCACCGTTTCAACCATAATACGGAAAATACCGTAACCGACTAAGAACATACCAGAGACGGCACCGACTTTATCGGTACGTTTACTAAACCAGTAAAGTAATAGGAATAGCGCCACACCTTCAAGTGCAAATTGGTACAACTGAGAAGGATGACGCGGATCGGGTCCTCCTGTTGGAAACACCATACCCCATGGCACGTCTGTGGTTCGGCCCCAGAGTTCACCATTAATAAAGTTACCAATACGCCCTGCGCCTAAACCGATAGGCACCACAGGTGCCACCATATCGGCGACCGCAAAGAAGGTGCGCTTTTGTTTCCAGGCGATATAAATCATCGCCGTAATTACGCCCATCAAACCGCCGTGGAAGGACATGCCGCCTTCTGAGATTTTAAACAAATACATAGGGCTGGCGAGGAAATAATCGAAATGATAAAAAAGCACATAACCGACACGCCCGCCCAATATCACCCCAAGAAAACCATAAAAGAGTAAATCTGAAACTTGCTCCCGCGACCATACTCCATTGGAGCGGTCGGCTTGACGGTTCAACAACCACATTGCCGCGACAAATCCGACTAAATAGGTAAAACCATACCAACGCAGCGCAGGTTCAAAGCTTTGTCCAAACAGATTAAACGGTCCAAATGATACGATCACGGGATCGATATTGGGGAAACTCAACGCCATAACACATCCATTAGCAGCCTCAAACAGAGGTAAATATAAAAACTAGGTCAGAATTAACTTAAGGCCGACACACAGAAGTAACAGTGCAAATATCTTTTTAAGTACCGATGTTGGCCAAGTGCTCGCCGCTTTTACGCCCACAGGCGCCATCAAGACAGAAGTGATCACTAAACCAAACAAGGCGGGTAAATAGATAAAACCTAAGGTGCCATAAGGTAACTCGGGCGCATTAAAGCCCGCGATGATATAACCTAAACTGCCCGATAGGGAGATCAACAAGCCCGTCGCCGCCGAAAACCCAACGGCGTAACGCATCTGCAGACCAAAGAAGGTTAAAAACGGCACTAACAATACCCCGCCGCCGATACCCATCAGTCCTGCGATCATCGCAACTAACGCCGCCACAACAAATAATATCGGCGCGCTGGGTAGCTCACGATTCGATTCAGCTTTAAAGGGATACGCCATCTGAATTGACATCAACACCACAAATATCGCAAAGCCCTGCTGCAAAGCGGCAGCGGAGATACGTTCGGCAATAAAACCAGAGGTTAATGCCCCAAGAATAATCCCAGGCAACATCGTCTTGAATAAATCCCAAGGAATGTTTCCACGCTTATGGTGCGCTCGCGTCGATGAGATAGAAGTGAGAATAATGGCCGCCAGCGAAGTCGCAATCGCAATATGGGGTAACTGTGCAGAACTAATACCGACCGAGGGCAGAATATAAAGCAGTGCAGGCACTACAATCAAACCGCCACCGATACCTAATAACCCTGCCATAAAGCCGACAAATGCGCCTAATGCTAAGCAAATAAAAAACACCGACAACAAACTATCCACACGAGTACCTACAGCGTGATAAATTGAGGGCCTTAGCTTAAAGCAAAAGACGACATTAGTTAATTAAGAATTGTTGAGAGACCTTGCTGGTTCAAATATTCTTTAACCAGCTCGCGCACTTGGAAGCCGTTTGATAGGCTCAAGGCTTGAGCAAGCAATTGATCCAAATCGGCCCGCGCGACACGGCGCAATAGATAATTGATCCGCGCTAAACTACCCTGATTCATACTCAATTGATCGTATCCCATGGCCACCAACAAAATGGCGCCCATAGGCTCGCCCGCTAACTCGCCACAAATACTGATATCAAGCTTATGATATCGACAATCTAAGTGAGCCTGATGCAAAGCCCGCAGTATTCCCGGATGATAACTGTCAAATAACGAGCTCACCCGCGGATTATTACGGTCAACCGCAAGCAAATACTGGGTTAAGTCATTACTGCCAACGGAGACAAAATCCACCCGTTTTGCCACATCATCCAATTGATACAACATAGCCGGCACTTCAAGCATAATGCCGATGCGTGGCATCACTATGTTGCTGTTTACATCGTTTTTAAGTTCGACATAGGCTTGCTGCAGATATTCTAAGGATTGATCGATTTCATCTAAGTTACTGACCATGGGCAGTAAAATACTTAATTGCTTACCATCGCCACCCGCCTGCAACATGGCCCGTAACTGTACCAAAAATAGCTCAGGATGATCCAGCGACAAACGGATCCCACGCCAACCGAGGAAAGGATTGTCTTCTTTAATCGGGAAATACGGCAAAGGTTTATCACCGCCAACATCCAAAGTGCGCATCACCACAGGTCGACCAGAGGCCGCCGACAAGACCTGTTGATACACTTTCACTTGCTCAGATTCACTCGGGAAACGTTGTTGCAGCATAAAAGGGATTTCGGTGCGATATAGTCCAATCCCGTCGGCACCTTCGGCAATTTCAGAAGCCACGCCGCTGAGTAATCCCGCATTTAAATACAAACGAATACGTGAGCCATCTAAGGTCACAGAAGGCAGTGCTAATTCTTGAGCATACTGGCGTTGCAGCGCTTTTTGCGCCGAAATTAAGCTGCGATACTCACCAACAATCGCCGGTGATGGCGACACCAATAGCTGGCCACGGCTGGCGTTCACCACTAAGAGTTTTTGATCAATATTGGCGGATAACAGTTGTTCTACACCGGTAATGGCCGGCACACCTAAGGCGCGGGCTAAAATAGCGGCATGGGAGTTTACGCCGCCAAGCTCAGTGACAATCCCCGCAAGTTTCTGCCTTGG
This sequence comes from Shewanella sp. 1180_01, assembly GCF_052850535.1. Lineage (NCBI taxonomy): Bacteria > Pseudomonadati > Pseudomonadota > Gammaproteobacteria > Alteromonadales > Shewanellaceae > Shewanella > Shewanella sp. 1180_01. The sequence continues at coordinate 27,121 of NZ_VXCT01000001.1, read as the reverse complement.
GAACTCAGCCAGCATAGTCGCATCGGCTTCGCGGGTAATTAAAATGACAGGTTTATCGGGTTCAAGCTCTAAACGCTCTGGTTCAATCAGCTGGCGCAATACTTTTTGGCCTAAGTCGCGGATATCGCTTGCCCGCTCCTTAAGATAAGGATCTTCCATCGCCAAAAATTGCTGAATATAACGCAAGGACACTCGGCTCACCGCCGATTCAGCGGCCCAACCTAATTGCACCTCGCGGGCATACTCTCCGCCTAAACTGGCGTCATCAAGTAATAGCTGTAATGCATTGAAAATAGAGACGACTTCGTCATCTTGCTCGCGGTCAAACCGCTGAGACAAAGCGCCAATCGCTTCTTTACAACGCACCATAGCCGTCGTTAAACGGCTCGATTCATAGGTAATATCGTCAGAGCGCACGTCGGGCTGCTCAAGGGGGATTTCTCCACCGAGCACAAAGGCATACGCAATGGCAATACCGTTTGACGCCGACGTACCTTGAAATAGAATTTGTTGATGATGGGAACTGACTTGGGCTTTTTGTTTTAAGCCGCGCACCGCCATCGCTAACTGGGCGGCGAGCGTCATCAGGAAGGCTTCTTCGCCTTCACTGAATTGGCGCGCACTCGCCTGCTGAACCACTATCACCCCGACCACGGCTTTCTGGTAGATGATAGGTACGGCTAGAAAGGCGCGGTATTCTTCTTCGGCGACTTCAGGGAAAAGTTTGAATCGAGGATGAAGCCGTGCATCCGCTAAGTTAACCGCCTCTTCTCGCTGGGCAGCGAGTCCCACTAAACCTTCAGTCAGCGGCATACGTACCCGACCAACGGCGCTTTTTTCAAGACCGTCGGTTGCAGATAACACCAGCTCTTGCTCTTCTAGGATATAGATGGAGCAACATTGGGTTTCCATCGCCGCTTTAGTCGATGAGACTAAGACTTCTAATGCGGTTTCCAAACTGTGGGCAGATGCCACAGCCTGAGTAATATCCCTAAGCGTATTTAACACTGTTTTCAATCCTCTTTTGAAAATCAGCCCGTTGTTTTTTGTCTTCCCCGCTTCCTAGGTATTTCTAGGGTCTGGAATGACAATGCCGTTACCGCAAACTCTTTCATCACCTTACGATAAACATCACGCTTAAATGACACGACTTGCCGCACAGGATACCAATAACTTACCCAGCGCCAATCGTCAAATTCAGGATGCCCAGAGGAACTTAAATTAATCGCACTATCTTGGCTTTTCAGTTGTAACAGAAACCACTTTTGTTTTTGCCCAATACACACAGGTTTACTGTCTTGTCTGACTAAACGCTTTGGCAAACGATAGCGTAACCAAGAACGGGTCGAGGTTAGGATATGCACGTGTTCGGGTCTTAGGCCCACTTCTTCATATAACTCACGGTACATTGCCTCTTCTGCTGTCTCGCCATCATCGACACCACCTTGAGGAAATTGCCATGAGTGTTGACCGAAGCGTCTGGCCCACATGACTTGGCCATATCTGTTACAAATTATAATGCCCACATTTGCGCGAAAGCCGTCGCTATCAATCACATGGACTCCAAATCACATTAAATTTTAATAAACTGATTGTTTCATAAAGCTAGTCTCTCAGCAAACCTCTATTTCACCCTAGGTCTTGGATAAAATCACACTTAAAAGACATTTATCAACAAAGCTAGGGGATGAAATGCGGGGATATCCACATTTTCTGTGGATATCTCTGTTTGAAACTCAGGTAAACTTGTTATAACGCTCAAAAAACATCTATTTAGCGCCATTTGATTAATTTAGAGTTAAAAATTTATCTAAAACAAATTCAATAACTTGAATGATAACTATAATTTATTAATGGCAAAAAAAGCAATAAAGCTCATTATTTAACCAGCCAGAGCTATTTCTATGGTTCTCACGATATTACTCAACTTTATACACAAATAGTGTCCACAACTGTCCACAAAAGCCGGAATAAATGCCCTTTATTCGCATTGACTTAGGGTTTTCATTAGGTTAAGGGACGCATTTTACTGAGTTATCCATAATATCTGTGGATAAGTATGTGGGGAACGCAAGGGAAAGCAGAGAGTAACTTTGAACACTTTTTTGCAAAACGGGGGGTAACTCGGATATGAAATTTAAAATCAGTTACTTAGAATAAAAACATTCGGTACAAGTTTACTCAAATTGCACAGCTTATTTTTTAACCACCATTGCTAAACGGTTATTTTTAAGTAAAATCCAGCCATGAATCGAATTATTCCCCCCGAAAATCTCCCTGAGCTACTCGAACGCGCCCATATGATGGCTGGCGTGAGTTTGGCGCAAATTGCCGCCCAAAGAGGCCTAAGTGTCCCCAAGGATCTTAAGCGGGATAAAGGCTGGGTCGGCCAATTAATCGAAATGGAACTGGGCGCGACGGCGGGGTCGAAACCCGAGCAAGATTTTCTGCATTTAGGTGTTGAGCTTAAAACTATCCCCATCGATTCACAGGGACGACCATTGGAGACCACTTATGTCTGTGTGGCGCCGCTGTCGAATATCCAAGGGTTAACCTGGCAAAACAGCTTAGTCTGCCATAAGTTACAGCGCGTCCTTTGGGTACCCGTTGAAGGTGAGCGGCATATTCCTGTGGGAGAGCGCCGTATTGGCACCCCGATATTGTGGGAGCCTGATCCACAGGAGTTGCAATTACTGCAACAGGATTGGGAAGAGATCATGGAGCTTATCGCCCTCGGCAAAGTCGAAAAACTCACCGCACGCCACGGCGAAGTACTGCAATTACGTCCCAAAGCCGCCAACAGTAAAGCATTAACGCAAAGCATTGCCGAAGATGGCAGCCTCAAAATGACCAACCCTAGGGGTTTTTATTTAAAGACCAGTTTCACCGCCATGATACTTAATAAGGTTTTTGGTTAATATTTAGTGACGATATAGACTTAGATTGATCCAGATCACAAATTTCACTGGCACTAAGGTGACTCTTTTCTATAAACTACGGCATTCTGAAATCACAGCCGTATTCGGATACCCATCACGCAGTGAGAGCACGTAGACAAGCGAAAAAACTCCTTTTTGCGATTTTAGCTTGGGCGATTGCCATGGCTGCATTCGTGTTTTTTCGATATGCCCAATCACCAGAACTGCCCCAATGGGCGGTAGGTTCGGCTGATCTCGCGACACTTGCTATCTATATGGGGATAATTTTTGGCAGCCTGCATTGGATGTCGAACGTTATTGCTGATTTCAGTGCTATCAATCGCCTCCCCTATGTGTTTTCTGTCATCTTTAAAGGCTTGTTTTTATTACTGGGTGCGACAACATTAGCTTACATGACCCAATTTTTGAATATGTGGGCCATCGAAAATCACATGTCGACCCTAAGACAAATGCTGACGGCGCACATTCTCTACAGTCCTTCATTCCAAGCATTAATCGTCTATCTGGTGGTCGTGCGGGTCAGTTTAGCCTTCGTCGAGCAAATGGCGCTGTTAGTCGGCCCACGTATTCTGCTCAACATTGGCCTCGGTAAATACCATAAGCCAAGGTACGAGCAGCGATTATTCCTTTACTTAGACATGGTCGCCTCGACCACACACGCCGAATCACTTGGGGATTACCGTTTTAGTCGCTTGATCCAAGATAGCTTTAGTTTGCTGTCGGATACTGTGACCAACAACGAAGCCGAGATTTATCGCTATATGGGCGATGCCGTGTTGATCCACTGGCCTTTAGAAGAAGGGATAGTCCACGACCGCTGCATGAATATCTATTTTGAATTTAGTCAGCAACTTAATTGGCAAAGACGTTACTTTGAAGAACACTATGGCTTTGTGCCTAAGTTTAAAGCGGCGGCCCATTGTGGCCAAGTCGTAGCAGCGGTTGTTGGCGTGCAGAAACAAGAGATTAGCTTCTTTAGTGATGTACTCAATACGCTAGCGAGACTACAAGATCAGTGTAATCCCTTAGGGCAACGCATGTTGATCTCGGGCGCACTCGCGGGACGTTTAGATAATCCCAACACGCAATATCACCTATCGAATCTAGGCCCAGTCAAACTCAAAGGGAAACAACACTCCATCGAAGTGTTTGGCGTTTCCCCACTCTAATTTCTCATCATATTTAAGCGTTGAGTTGCATTAACACTTTTTGCAGTGACACTTTGTGCTGTTGCAGCAAGCTTATTGTTCTTCTTTCGTTAATAACTTTTGGATCATTAAACCTAAGGTGCGGAAGGTTAAAATCCGACTGGTCGTTTGACGCCAGACAAGGCCGATATCACGGTAAGGCGCTTCACCCGGCGGCGTCATCACCACCAAATCAGTGTCATTCAAAATACCCGCATCGATTGCCATTTGCGGCAGGAATGTGGTGCCCAGCTTACTGTTCACCATCTGCACTAAGGTATGCAAACTGGTGGCAGCAAACGGATTCACTTTCGCGCTATCCCCAAGCTGACAGGCAGTGATGGCATGCCCCGTAATGCAATGCTCGCTTTGCAGCAGGAAAATACTCTCGTCTGGTAAGGCTTGGTAATCGATCGGCTGATGGATTTCTCCGGCTAAATCCTTATGGATCACCATTTTGAATGGATCTTTACCCACTTTCATACTGTGATAACCGCTGGTATCCACAGGCAAAGCAAGGATCAATAAATCCAGCTCACCCTTACCTAAGGCATCCAGCAAACGCTCAGTGGTATCTTCTTTCAGTAATAAACTCATCGCTGGATAAGATTGCTGGCATTGACGAATAACACGGCTCAATAGGAAAGGCGCAATCGTAGGAATACACCCTAAACGTATATCGCCTGTCATCGGCTCGCCTTGGTTTTTCACCAATTCAACCAAATCATCCACATCGGTGAGAATTTTACGGGCGCGCTGCACCACTTCTTCACCAATAGCGGTAAACATAAACGACTTATGGTCTCGCTCAATCAACTGATGCCCTAACTGCTCTTCTAAGTTTTGGATCCCACTCGAAAGCGTCGATTGGCTGACAAAACACACCTTAGCCGCGCGGTTAAAATTCTGCTCTTGATGGAGATTCACCAAATAGAATAAGTTTTTTAAGCTAGGTAAACTTTTCATTTTTTCGATTGCCATTAAGGTTATGAATTAAGAAATTAAATCTACTCTAGCATAACTGAAAGCCAATAACGCGGCATTAGATTTCAAGAGTGTGAGCCGAATCGATATTCAACCGATTAGCTGTAAAACTTAAGTGGGAGTAACAAATAAAGAGGAGAAAAGCACTCGCGGGGAAACGTAAAAGGCAACAAACTCAGCCGTCAAACTAACGCAATATCTAACGCAATCATTCACTCAATCGGGCGCAACAACAGATGTTATTGCTGCGCCTTAGCGTATCGATATCTTATGCTTTAGCTTGGAGGAATAACTTTAACTGTTGTAGATCCGCACTCGCATGTTCGACGATCTCAGCAACCCAAGCGCCGTGTTCAGCATCCCATCGAGGCTCTTCACCATGTTGTAATAACTGGGCGATTTGCTGAATGCGTTTTAAACCTACCGAACCTGCGGCACCTTTAAATTTATGCGCTTCTGAACATAAGGTATCTCTATCTGCAGCGTCGTTAGCCTTCACTAGATTTCCTACATATTCAGGCATTAACTGCTCAAATAACACCACACTCTTTAGTAAAGTACCGGCACCAATGGCGCTACAGTACTGTTCGAGAGTATTGAGATCTAGGATTACTTCTAATTCAACTGTGGCCATGAGGCCTCCCTTAAGTGGTCCAATGCTTAAAACGAATTTATCACATGATACCCACTAAAATTGTCTGTGCAACTTATAGCGATATCCATGGTCAAATTCAGATTAAAATTAACAAAAAACAAACTAATAGTCGTAAGTAAACACTTACAAAATAATAGCGACGACATAGCATTTAAGGAGGAAATGTATCCCACTAACTTGCCTCTATCGTTGCGCTAATACGTGCCCTTGTCCACCATAAAGCTGTAAATTATCCACAATTGCCACCAATCCATCCCATCGATAGGCACACCAATCTGGTGCTAATAGCATAGGTTTTTTTGCATAAGCGGTGACGCGGTGGAAAATCACTTCCGCGGGGGTATGGCGGATCATCTCGCCTACACTGCGAGCATAATCTTCAAGACTCAGTAAAGGTAAGCGCCCACTTCGCCACGCCTTGGCCATAGTGCTACCTTCGACGACATGCAAAGGATGCAGCTTCAAGCCATCAACGCCCTGCTGCAATACCGCGGCTAAGGTCGCCATATAATCGCTATGGGTTTCATCGGGTAAGCCAAGAATAAGATGAGTACACACCTTAAGACCGCGAGCTCTCGCCCTAGATACTGTGTCACAATAACAGGCGAAATCATGGCCGCGATTGATCTTGCGCAGCGTTTCATCTTTAGCGGTTTGCAACCCAAGTTCTAACCACACATCAACACCGTTTGCCTGATAACTTGCCAGTAAATCCAGTACATTATCTGGCACACAATCGGGGCGAGTTCCTACACACAAACCCACTATCTCGCCATCTTTTACGGCTTCATCATACTTAGCCATTAACACCTGATACTCATCATAAGTGCTAGTGTAAGCCTGAAAATACGCTATAAATTTATCGGCTTGCGCCTGAGGTTTCGCCTCACGATAACGACTCTTACCCTGTTCGAGCTGCTCGGTAATACTCAGCACATCAGCAGTTTGGTGGCTAAATGACGCCACATTGCAGAAAGTACAACCTCCACGCCCCAAGGTGCCATCACGGTTGGGGCAAGTAAACTTGGCATCTATGGTGAGTTTTCGCAGTCGCGTACCATATCGCGCCTTGCAAACGGCACCAAAGGTGTTCACATATGCATCAAGCCCCATCAGAGCACCCACCAAATTTCATATCGCTTCATTGAGAATAACCAAGATAAAATCACAAATAGAAAAGAAAATACGTGAACAAATAGAAGAAAAAGCTTAGTGTAAACAAGGTTGCGAGAGGTTTCTTGGCGCTACATCAAATTCCCGCCTGACCCATACCCTTATTGTCAGAAATGTGCGCATCCTCAAATTAACGCGCTTACCATTGAGATATTGCTCACATCAAAATGAATAATAATTCAACAATTTTAATTTTTTATTTATTTACTGTGTTTGCAATAAAAATCACTATTTCTAAATCAAAAACAATCCCGCTAACATGTTACATTTGAGTAAACCTATAGTTTCCTCATTTTTAAAATTCTTTTTATTCATAATGTTATACAGCACTTTTTACTGTTGACGTTAACGTAAAGCAATTATGATTTGTGTATGAAACATGAATTAATACCCATGTTTTATGCAAATTTTTGGTTTGACCTTTATTGAATCTCAGGCTAATTTGGGTGGTTCGGGTGCATATCTATAGAAAGTCTTTACATTTTCTCCCCGAGTAGTAATCAGTTGAGGTCTAGGGAGGTTTTTGTATGAGCTTATATCATCCCAGTTTTGAGCGGGACAATTGTGGTTTTGGGTTGATAGCACAGATGGATGGCGAAGCCAGCCACCGTATAGTGCGCACGGCAATCCATGGTCTAGATCGCATGAAGCACCGCGGTGGCATTGCCTCCGACGGTCGCACTGGCGACGGCTGTGGTTTATTAATGCAATTGCCAGTGCAATTTTTTGAAGCGATTGCCGCGGAAAATGATTGGCATTTGAGCCGTAAATTTGCCGTAGGTATGCTGTTTTTAAGTCAAGATGATGAACTGGCCGAACAAGCCAAGTTTATTCTTGAGCGCGAACTCGAGCGTGAAACCTTAAGTATTGCAGGCTGGCGCAAAGTGCCGGTCAATCCCGATGTGTTAGGTGAAATTGGCAAGGCTAGCCTGCCACAAATTTACCAAGTGCTGATCAACGCCCCCATTGGCTGGCGTGAAAAAGACTTGGAACGCCGCCTTTATATGGCGCGTCGCCGCTTAGAGCAGCAAATCACCGACGACAAAGACTTCTATGTGGCGAGTTTGTCTGGCCAAGTTATCGTCTATAAAGGCTTGATGATGCCTGTAGACTTGCCCGCGTTTTATCCCGATCTCGCGGACATTCGCTTAAAAAGCTCTATCTGCCTATTCCATCAACGTTTCTCAACGAATACTTCTCCTAAATGGCCATTAGCTCAGCCGTTTAGATATTTAGCCCATAACGGCGAAATCAATACGATTACGGGTAACCGTCAATGGGCCCGCGCCCGTGCCTATAAGTTTAATTCACCACTACTGCCAGATTTGCAGCAGGCCGCTCCCTTTGTGAATGAAACAGGCTCAGACTCTTCATCTTTAGATAACATGCTGGAAATGCTGTTATCCGGTGGCATGGACTTATACCGTGCCATGCGTCTATTGATCCCGCCTGCTTGGCAAAGTAATCCAGAAATGGATGACGAACTAAAAGCCTTCTACGACTTTAACTCCATGCACATGGAGCCTTGGGATGGTCCGGCAGGTATTGTGATGACCAACGGTCGCCATGCCGCCTGCGCCGTTGACCGTAATGGTCTACGTCCATCGCGTTATGTGATCACAAAAGATCGTATTTTGACCTTGGCCTCCGAAGTCGGTATTTGGGATTACGCCGCCGATGAAGTGATTGAAAAAGGCCGAGTTGGGCCCGGTGAGCTGCTGGTACTCGATACCTTGAACGGCCGCCTGTACCAATCCTTTGAAATTGATAATGACTTGAAACGTCGCCACCCTTATAAAGAGTGGATGGCGAAAAACAGCCGTACTTTAACGCCAGCGGAAGATTTAGCCTCTGAACAACATGGTGCCAGTGAATTAAGCCCTGAGCTTTTGCTGCAATACCAAAAACAATTTGGCTATACCCGTGAAGAATTAGAGCAAGTCATTTGGGTACTGGCAAAACAAGGTGAAGAAGCCACAGGTTCTATGGGCGACGATACGCCTATGGCGGTGTTGTCGAAAAAGTCACGTTCACTGTATGACTATTTTAGGCAGAAATTCGCTCAAGTGACTAACCCACCCATAGACCCATTACGTGAAAAACACGTTATGTCGTTGACCACTTGTATTGGCCGTGAACAGAACCTCTTTAATGAAACAACTGGGCATGCTTACCGGGTGATGTTCAACTCACCTATCTTATTATTCAGTGATTTTAATCAGTTACTGGGATTAGATAGTACTTACTACCGCGCCAACATTGTCGATTTGAATTACGAGCCACAGGAAGGATTAGAAAGTGCCATTCGCCGCATCACAGCCGAAGCCGAGCGTTTAGCCCGCAGCGGCACGACTTTGCTTATTCTGTCAGACAGAGCCATAGGTAAAACAGCGCAAGTGATCCCTGCGGCCATGGCGGTCGGTTCTGTGCAACAAATGCTGGTAAATAAGAGCCTCCGCTGCGACACCAACATTATTGTTGAAACCGCATCGGCGCGAGATCCGCATCACTTTGCCGTCTTGCTTGGCTTTGGTGCCACCGCGATTTATCCGTACTTAGTGTATGAATCAATCTCTGAACTGGCGAAACGTCACCAGTTAACCGACACTACAGCATTGATGCTGAACTTCCGTTACGGCATAGAAAAAGGCCTGCGTAAGATCATGTCCAAAATGGGCATCAGCACTGTCGGTTCCTACCGTTGTAGCCAGCAGTTTGAAGCCATCGGCATCGCCAGCGATGTGATTGAACTGTGCTTTAAAGGCGTGATCAGCCGTATCGAAGGCGTCAGTTTTGCTGAAATCGCCCAAGACCAAGCGATTCTGCACAAAGCGGCCTACCGCGCCCATGTGCCATTGCCGCAAGGTGGCCTGCTGAAATACGTTGAAGGGGGTGAGTATCACTGCTTCAACCCTGATGTTGTAAACACTTTGCAGGCGTCATTGATCGACAAAAACTTCGCAACCTATAAAAAGTTTGCCGACCTCGTCGACAATCGTCCAATAGCCACGCTACGTGACTTAATCGGTATCAAGGGTGCGCAGGCATCGATTGATGTCACTAACGTCGAAGGCGCAGCGGGCTTGTATCAACGCTTTGACAGCGCAGCCATGAGTATCGGTGCCTTGAGCCCCGAAGCCCATGAAGCGCTGGCTATTGCAATGAACCGCTTAGGCGGCCGCTCGAACTCAGGTGAAGGTGGTGAGGATGCTCGCCGCTTTAATACTGAACGCAACTCTGCGATTAAACAGATTGCCTCGGCGCGCTTTGGCGTTACGGCGCACTACTTAGTCAACGCTGATGTGTTGCAGATTAAAGTCGCCCAAGGGGCAAAACCCGGTGAAGGTGGCCAGTTACCCGGCCATAAAGTGAGTGTTGAAATCGCCGGACTGCGTCATGCGCGCCCAGGTGTGACCTTGATTTCACCGCCGCCGCACCACGATATTTACTCTATCGAAGATTTGGCCCAGCTGATTTTCGACTTGAAGCAAATCAACACGAAAGCACTGATTTCAGTCAAACTTGTGTCTGAACCCGGCGTGGGCACGATCGCCACCGGCGTAGCTAAAGCCTATGCGGATATGATCACCATTTCAGGGTATGACGGCGGCACAGGCGCCAGCCCAATCACCTCAGTAAAGTATGCGGGGAGTCCGTGGGAGCTAGGTTTAGCCGAAGTGCATCAATCGCTCGTAGAAAACGGTCTACGCCATAAAATTCGCCTGCAAGTCGATGGCGGCTTAAAAACCGGTACCGATGTAATTAAAGCCGCGTTATTAGGCGCCGAAAGCTTTGGATTTGGCACTGTGCCTATGATCGCCCTAGGTTGTAAATACCTGCGTATTTGCCACTTGAACAACTGCGCAACTGGCGTAGCAACGCAAGATAAAAACCTGCGTGACAACCATTACCATGGCCTGCCAGAGCGAGTAATGACTTACTTTGAGTTTGTCGCCGAGGAAGTCCGTGAATGGATGGCGACCTTAGGGGTGAGCAAGTTTGAAGACTTAGTCGGTCGCAGCGAATGGTTATATGCCCTCGAAGGCCAAACCGCTAAGCAACAAGGCTTAGATCTGTCACCGATTTTGTATCAACCTAAGGTGCCGGCAACCTCTTCACGCACTTGGCAAGAAACCAATCCACCAGCGGATTTAGGGTTGCTGAACCAACATTTATTAAACGAGTGCCAAAGCGCCGTCGATAAGGGCGAGTGTTTCGATGCAGCTTACAGCATCAACAACACTGACCGATCCGTTGGCGCAACCTTGTCAGGCTATATCGCGAGCACGCTCGGCGTGAAAGGCACCAAAGCGCCGGTCAAACTGAGCTTTAACGGCAGTGCTGGCCAAAGCTTTGGCGTGTGGAACAGCCCTGGCCTTGAGTTAAAACTCTGCGGCGATGCTAACGACTATGTCGGTAAAGGCATGTCTGGCGGCCAGATAGTGATTTATCCGCCTATTGGCAGCCCGTTCCAAAGTGAGCGCAGCGCCATTGTCGGTAACACTTGCCTTTACGGCGCGACAGGCGGCAAGTTCTTCGCCGCAGGTCAAGCGGGCGAGCGTTTTGCGGTCCGTAACTCAGGAGCAATTGCTGTGGTCGAAGGGCTCGGTGATAACGGCTGTGAATACATGACCAGCGGTATTGTGGTTGTCCTTGGTAAAACAGGGGTGAACTTCGGCGCAGGTATGACAGGTGGTTTTGCCTATGTGTTCGATCAATTCGGCCGCTTCAATCGCCGTGTGAACACTGAGCTTGTCGATACTCAAAAACTCGAATCACCCATTCATCAACAACATTTGAAAGGTCTGATTGAAGCCCACGTGGCCGAAACGGGCAGCGAACATGCCAAGATGATCTTAAGTGATTTTGGTAACTGGCTAGATTGCTTCGTATTAGTGAAACCTAAAAATATTGCCGTGGCCGATCTGCTCAAGTTAGAGAAATCGAGCCCAGAATTAGTTGTAAAAGCGGGGTAATGGCGCATGAGTAACGATTTTCAATTTATTGAAGTGGGTCGCAAAGACCCCACCAAACACCCTGCGGCTAAACGTGCGACTCAGTTTATTGAGATTTATCAGCCTTTTGCTCAGCCTGAAGTGGCACAGCAAGCGGATCGCTGTTTAGATTGCGGTAATCCTTATTGTGAGTGGAAATGTCCGCTACACAATTATATTCCTAACTGGCTCAAGCTAGCGGAGCAAGGTCGCATCATGGAAGCGGCGGATTTAGTGCATGAGACTAACACTCTGCCCGAAATCTGCGGCCGTGTTTGTCCACAGGACAGACTCTGCGAAGGCGCTTGTACCCTTAACGACGACTTTGGTGCTGTCACTATAGGTAACGTCGAAAAATACATTACCGATACAGCAATCGCCCAAGGCTGGCGCCCAGATATGAGCAAGGTCACGCCGCGCGCCGAACGAGTAGCGATTGTCGGCGCAGGTCCTGCAGGGTTGGGCTGCGCGGATATTCTGTCTCGCAACGGTGTTAAAGCCGTGGTCTTTGATAAATATCCACAAATTGGTGGCCTACTCACCTACGGTATTCCGTCTTTTAAACTCGACAAGGCCGTCATGGCGACCCGTCGTAGTGTATTAGAAGGCATGGGCATTGAGTTCAAACTCGGGGTTACTGTCGGTAAAGATATCCCATTTACTAAACTGCTCGAAGAATACGATGCCGTATTCCTCGGTATGGGCACCTATACCGCGATGAAAGCGGGCCTTGAGGGTGAAGATGCCCAAGGCGTATACCAAGCCCTACCCTATTTGATTGGTAACACCCATCATTTAATGGGCACCCAGAATACTGAAACGCCCTACCTGAACCTTGTAGGTAAGCGTGTGGTGGTATTAGGCGGTGGTGATACCGCGATGGATTGCGTGCGCACAGCCGTCAGGCAAGGTGCCAGCAGCGTAGTCTGTGCTTACCGCCGTGACGAGGCCAACATGCCGGGTTCACGCCGCGAAGTGCAAAATGCGCGGGAGGAAGGCGTTAATTTCCTGTTTAACCGTCAACCTGTGGCGATTAAAACCCAAGATGGCAAAGTAGTCGGCATTGAATGCGTCGAAACCGCCATGGGTAAAGCCGATGCCAGTGGTCGTCAACGCGCCGAAGCGATTGCGGGTAGCGAACAGTTGCTCGAAGCCGATGCGATTATTATTGCTTTCGGTTTCCAACCTAGCCCAGCACCTTGGTTTGCGGACCATGGCATCGAGCTCGATCAATGGGGCCGAGTTAAAGCGAGTAAGTTAGACGAAAATCCATTCCAAACCACAAACCCGAAAGTGTTTGCCGGTGGTGATATGGTGCGCGGTTCTGACTTAGTCGTGACAGCCATTGCCGAAGGTCGCGATGCTGCTCAAGGTATTCTTAACTACTTAGACTAAGCGCTAAGCTTAAACGCCAATGTGTTGGTTCTATCGCTAAAAAACTGTTTTACCGCTGTCATTTAACAAGCACTGCAATGGCTGGACTTAGGCAAACAAGTCCAGCTTTTTTTTGTGATTTGTCGCCATCGGTTGATGGAAAAATAGATAAGTAAAATAGACAGATGAAATAAATAGATAAAAGTGCACCTCTTAGGGGTGCACTTTTTTCGTTAACCCTCCCCGCTTTTTACCCTGCCATTATCAAGCAATCCCAATCTCACCATAACGACAGCACAAAACTGTGTGGTATATTAGCCATCATTCTCGTGTCCCACTCTTAAGTGTTGAATCAAAAAGGTCTCCCATGAAAATTGGAATTATTGGCGCAATGGAGCCAGAAGTCGCTCACCTGATCGCCGCTATGACAAATGCGACATCGCAAACTATTGCTGGTATTGAATTTATTGCTGGCACTCTTGCGGGTAAAGACGTTGTCGTAACTCGCTCTGGCATAGGTAAAGTCGCCGCAAGTATTGCGACCACGCTACTCATCGAAAAATATGCGCCGGATGCCGTGATCAACACAGGTTCTGCCGGTGGTTTTGTCGATACGCTGGCCATTGGCGATATCGTGATTTCTTCTGAAGTGCGTCACCACGATGTGGATGTCACCGCCTTTGGTTATGAAATTGGCCAAATGGCACAGCAACCTGCAGCGTTTATCCCAGCCGCTCATTTAGTTGAAGCCGCCAACAAGGCCATTACTCAGCTGGGTGAAGTCAAAGCGATTGAAGGGTTGATCTGTACTGGCGATAGCTTTATTTGCGATCCTGTTCGCACCCAAGCCATGTTGAAAAAATTCCCAACGATGGCCGCCTGTGAAATGGAAGGCGCGGCAATCGCTCAAGTTTGTCATCAGTTTGATGTGCCATTTGTGGTGATCCGCTCTTTATCGGATAACGCCAACAATGACTCGCCAGTGGATTTTGATTCTTATATTGTCAAAGCGGGTTACCACTCAGCGTTGATGGTGATGCTGCTACTTGAGCAACTGAATCCTAGCGCAGTAAAATAATCACTTAAGCGGAAAAGTACCGAATGCACACCTCTTTTTATCAACAACTTGTCGAGATAGATGGCGCTTTGTTTGAAGGCTTTTTGGTACTTTTTTTTGCTTTGTTATTGGCGCGGTTAGCGCCATTACCACGGGAAATGCAGCCGCTTATTTGGTTTGGCCATTTAGCGAAGCAACTCGCCGCCAAGGTAAATCGCCCAGAACGCTCTCCAAGCCAACAAGCCACAGCAGGCTTTTTAGCTATGATGCTGTTACTGTTTCCGTTTTGGGCCATTATCACCTTTTTGCTCGAGCTGGCCGCCTTTCCATGGTTTTTCGAATTTTTGGTGCTTTATCTATGCTTAACCGATGCAGGGTTTAGCCAAGTCGCCGATGAAATCGCTAAAGCCTTAAAACGTGGAGACAATGCCAGCGCAAAAAAGCTTTTACAGCCTTGGGTAGTGCGCGATACCGATAGTTTGTCGGAAATCGGCCTAGCCAAAGCCACCATAGAAAAACTCGCCACAGCGCCTATTTACGGCACAGCATCGACCATTTTCTTTTTCGCTATCGCCGGAGCACCTTTAGTGCTGGCAGTCCGTATGCTCAAACAACTCGAATTGAGCTGGCCACCCATTCAGCCTAAGTATCAACATTTTTGCAGCACTGTGAATGGTGTATCCATTATCTTGCTGGCAATTCCGGCTTGGTTGTGGAGCCTGTCGCTCGCCATTCAAGGCGGGCCTAAGGCGTTTACAAAACTTTTTAGAACCCCTAAAAATCATCACGCTATTCGAGGCTATGTTCTCAGTGTGAATCTCGTGGCCAGTATTTTGAGAATCGAGCTCGGTGGACCACAGAAGTTTGCTGGCGTGCGTATCAATGTGGACAAACTAGGTTATGGTCCGCAGCCGACCAGTGATGCAATTGCCCCTGCAATCAAGCTGACCTCACGCGCCTGTGCCATCTGGTTTAGCTTTATCATTATCCTGCCCTTGTTATGGGCAGGTTTACGTTGGTTACATAGCCTGTGATATGATGCCGCATTATCTCAACGTGAAGTTAAAGGCTGACTATCTTGCTCGAAAACATGCATGTTTCATTAACAACCCCTGCGTTGTTATTTCCTGCTATCTCATTGTTACTACTTGCTTATACCAATCGCTTTTTTGCCCTCGCGGCATTAATCCGAAACTTAAGCAGTGGTGAAAAACCCGTACATAAAGATCAAATCAAAAACCTGAGCCAGCGCATTACCATTATTCGTCGTATGCAAGAGGCGGGCGTATCGAGCTTTGCCCTGTGCGTACTGTGCATGATTTTCATCTATGTCGGCTTTAATAAAACTGGCTCAGTGATCTTTGGCGCTAGCCTGCTACTGCTGCTCTATTCACTGATTTTATCTGTGATTGAAATCCGCATCTCTGTTGACGCATTAAATATACATATCAAAGAGATGAGTAAATGAGCCAGTGGATCTACTTTTTTGATTTATGGGGTACCGCTGTATTTGCGCTATCTGGCGCACTCGCCGCAGGGCGTCATAGAATGGACCCCTTTGGCGTCATAGTGCTCGCCTCGGTCACCGCTGTGGGCGGCGGCAGTATTCGGGATGCCTTAATTGGCGCAACACCTGTGTTTTGGATCCGCGATCCCAATTACATCATAGTAATTCTCGCAACTGTGCTCGCCTGTTTGCTGTTAGTGCGTCGGCCTCGTAAGGTGCCTGAATATATTTTGCCGGTCGCCGATGCCTTTGGATTAGCCTTATTTACTGTGATTGGTGCCGAAAAAGCCCTCAATATGGGCTTGAGTGGCATGATTGCCGTGGTAATGGGCTTGATCACAGGCGTGGGAGGAGGCATTATTCGAGACTTACTGTGCAGACAAATTCCTATGGTGTTACGTACAGAAGTCTATGCCACAGCTTCAATCATAGGTGGTATCGGCTATACCGTGAGTTTAGCCTACGGTATGGGCGAGAAAACGGCGCTGTTTCTGGCGATGACCAGTGCTCTATTTATCCGCTTAAGCGCCATCAAGTGGCATCTGTCGTTACCGGCCTTTGATCTCAAAACCAAGAGGGAATAGTTTGCGAATATTGTGTCTTATTTTGTGCCTCATTTTTGTTCCAGCCCTTAATCCTGCAGCGGCGCAAGCCAACTCAGGTGAAATGCCACAAGAACAGCAGTTAGCCGTCAAGTACATGAATGCGCTAACCGAACACGACTACAAGACACTCAGAAAATTCTATAACCGTGAAAGCGTCTTCTTCGACAAAACCGCCAACCGTAAATACACTGGCGGCCGCTTTATCATCGACTTTCTCGAGCGCGCCCACGAGGGCGTGCTCGAGTACGACTTCAACATAGAACATATGTATAACGCCGGCTCTTTAGTGGTTATGATAGGTAACTATCACTTCAAGGGACCGGGTGAACAATTCGGCAAACCTGGCAAAATCATCGATATCGCCATTCCTGGCGTCACGAGTCTTAAACTCGATATGCTCAACCATAGGGTGACTGAGCATGTGGATCTTATCGATTACCAGACCATGTCTGACCAATTAGCGATGCAGTAATCACAAAATTTAGCTGTCTTTGAAACTTGATCCCTAAAAACGGGTCGAAACTAACAATGAGTCAATACCACTGAGTGTTTTGCCTTCGATAGGTTGACTGAGTCGTTTCGTTTCAATGAGGTTTGTATGAAGTTTTTTGGATTGATAGCCCTACTCGCCCTTAATGGCTTAATGCTGGCTCCCAAAGCACAGGCCTTACAGCCCATAATCGTGTCCTACGCCGTTCAGCCAGTGAGTCATTTTAATCAGCAACTGCGTGTCGCTCAGGCACAACATCAACCCTGGTCGGAAGACCCAAGTCAGATCAGCAGCCAATACGCAGGCAACAAATTTACCTTAGTGCGAACCCAAACCAATAAAGACAGCATTTTGACCTATCAGGTGAGCGAGCTCTCCAAGCAACATCCACAAATGCTGTTGATTATTTCCTTGAAGCAGAATGCTAAACAATGGCAGGTGAGTTCGGCGCAACTGGCGTGGAAATGCAGTGGTGGGCAACACTTTGGCACCGACAGATGTAATATCGCCGAGCACGAGGCCAACACAGCGCCTTAATCTTATGGGGTGAAACAGACTTAAAAACAAAGAGCGCCCTAAGGCGCTCTTTTTGTTCGATTAACGACTTTTTCATTTAACAGACAATGGCTTAAACCATTGTAAGTCAAACTAGAGCCAGGTAAACCACTGTCATCTGAACTAAAGCGACTTAAACTAAAGTCACTTAAACCAAAGTCACTTTGGCAAACTTGCGTTTACCGACTTGGAATACCGCGACAGTACCAGCAGACAAAGTCATACGGCTATCGTCTAGCTTTTCGCCGTCCATCTTCACCGCGCCCTGTTTGATCATCCGCATGGCTTCTGAAGTCGACGCCACTAAATCAGCATCTTTCAACAGATTAGCAATCGCCAGACCTTCACCCGCCACTAACTCGACAGCGTCGATATCGTCAGGGATCATGCCCTTAGCACGATCAACAAAGGCTTGGTGTGCGCTTTCTGCAGACGCTTCATCGTGGAAACGTGTGATGATTTCCTTCGCCAAGGCGATTTTAATGTCGCGTGGGTTAGACCCATTTGCCACATCTTGCTTAAACTGCTCAATTTCAGCCAGTGGACGGAATGACAACAGCTCAAAGTAGCGCCACATTAAATCGTCCGAAATCGACATCAGCTTGCCAAACATTTCATTGGCAGGTTCGCTCACGCCAATATAGTTGTGTGCCGACTTAGACATTTTCTTCACGCCGTCTAAACCTTCGAGCAGCGGCATCATGATCACAGCTTGTGGCTTTTGGCCTTCCGCTTTTTGCAGTTCACGGCCCATTAACAGGTTGAACTTTTGATCTGTACCACCCAGCTCTACATCGGCCTGCAGCGCAACTGAGTCATAACCTTGCAGTAAAGGATACATAAACTCATGGATAGCAATAGATTGGCCCGAGGCATAACGTTTCTTAAAGTCATCGCGCTCCATCATACGAGCCACAGTTTGCTTCGAAGCAAGGCGGATCATCCCCGCCGCACCCAATGGCTCTAACCAGCTTGAGTTAAACTCGATACGGGTTTTAACTGGATCAAGTATCTTATAAACCTGTTCTTTATAGGTTTCTGCGTTCGCTAATACTTGCTCACGGGTTAGCGGTGGACGCGTACTGTTTTTTCCGCTTGGATCACCCACCATACCGGTAAAGTCACCGATCAAGAAAATGACTTCATGACCTAACTCTTGGAATAACCTTAGTTTATTTAAGATTACTGTGTGTCCAAGATGGATGTCCGGAGCGGTAGGATCGGCGCCTAACTTAATACGGAGTGGACGTCCTTCTTTGAGTTTTTCCAGCAGATCCGCTTCGAGTAAAATCTCATCGGTACCACGTCTAATTTCTGCTAATACTTGGTCTAAATCAGCCATCTCGGCAGGGACTCCTAAGGCCATGATCATAAAATGAAGAGACTTATGTTACTTGTTAGCCACCACAATTGAAAGTGTGTACACTAACGGGATTATTTAAGTCTCTGGTTATCGGTATCGGCGTCAATGGGAAAGGTTATAACGTTATTTAAATTGTTGCCTAAAAAGCATCAAATTCTCCTCAGCATTCTTTCAGTTATCACTATGATAACCATGCTACTACCTTCTGAAGAAGCGCAAGCTTCAAGACAAACCACCAGCATAGATGACCAAGCTCAAATCAACACCCGTTATGATGTGCCTTTAGCATTTCGCTCGCCTGAACGTCCTGAGTTATTAGAGGGCCAAACAGACAATGCGGCCACCAATGCTGCGCCATTATCGTCAACCGACGCGCTTGCCGCGGGTGATGCTAATAATCCAGCCACTGAATCCTTAGAGAGTGCCCATCACAGGGACGTCGAACATTTTAACGTGAAAAATGGTGATACCTTAGCCGCGGTATTTGATCGCGCAGGGTTAACCAGTAAAGACGTGTATGAAATCACCCAACTGCCCTTAGCCAAGCAAAATTTACTTAAGATTATGCCGGGCGAAGAAATCGTGATTTCGAAAGATATAAATGGCGATTTGACCGAAGTACGTTATCGCGTGAATGCGATTTCGACGCTCATCATCACCAAGAATCAAAATCAATACCAAGAAAAAATATCCGAGAAGGATGTGGAAATTCGCAGCCATTTCACCAGCGCTAAGATTAAGAGCAACTTCTGGAACGCTGCCGTCGATGCAGGCATGAATGCAAACCAGATCATGCAGTTATCGACCGTATTCGGCTGGGATATCGACTTTGCCTTAGATTTACGCGAAGGCGACAGCTTTGCCATTATTTATGAGCAAGAATATGCCGATGGCGAATTTTTGCGTAACGGCAATATCTTAGCCGCAGAATTTGTAAACCAAGATGAGCGCTATACTGCCATTCGCTATACCGACGGTAACTATTATTCCGAGAATGGCACTAGCATGCGTAAAGCCTTCTTGCGCTCACCAGTCGATTTTAAATATGTCAGCTCAAACTTCAATCCAAGACGTTTGCATCCAGTAACGGGCCAAGTCAAAGCCCATCGCGGTGTGGACTACGTCGCCGCCATTGGCACACCCATTAAAGCGGCGGGTAGCGGACGCGTCATAGAGGCGGGCTACAATCAATTCAACGGTAACTATGTGTTTATCAAACACAACGATACCTATACCACCAAATATCTTCACCTCACTAAGCGCAACGTCAGCAAAGGAGCCAGCGTTAAGCAAGGGCAAATCATAGGTACTTTAGGTAAAACGGGGCGCGTCACGGGTGCACATTTACATTACGAATTTATCGTCAATGGCGTCCACCGCAACCCAAGAACCATAACGCTACCTAAAGCCGAATCGATTGCGAGAAAAGAAAAAAATCAATTCGATGCACTTAGCCAGCAATTGATGACTACACTTTCGCAAAACAAGCAAACGCAATTGGCAATGCAATAACGACGGACGGATTCCTCCCAATGAAAAACGCTTATTATATTGGACTTATGTCAGGCACCAGCATGGACGGTGTCGATGCCGTATTGGTCGACTTTTCTGGCGCGCAGCCGCAGCTTATTGCCAGCCATACCGAAGCCATACCGAGCCATTTGCTCAAAGGCCTACAGCGCCTTTGTTCACCCAGCACAGATGAAATTAACCGCCTCGGCCGTTTAGATCGTAATGTGGGTGAACTGTTTGCTTTAGCAGTGAATAATCTGCTGACCAAATGCGCCATTGCCAAAGAAGAGGTTATCGCCATTGGTAGCCACGGCCAAACCGTGCGCCACATGCCAAACCTCGAAGTGGGATTTACCCTGCAAATTGGCGACCCGAATACTATTGCGACCGAAACCGGTATTGATGTGATTGCCGATTTTCGCCGTAAAGATATTGCCCTAGGTGGCCAAGGCGCGCCCTTAGTGCCAGCATTCCACCAGCAAACCTTTGCTGAAGTCGGCAAAAAACGCATCATTTTAAATATTGGCGGCATAGCCAACATTACTTATTTACCAGGCAACAGTGACCAAGTACTGGGTTTCGACACGGGACCTGGCAATACCTTGGTAGACGCCTGGATCCAGCAGGTGAAAAGTGAGCCCTTCGATAGAGATGGTGCATGGGCTGCGTCCGGCAAAACCGACCAAGACCTGTTAACGCAACTGCTTTCGCACCCGTATTTCTCCCTTGCTTACCCTAAAAGCACCGGCCGTGAGCTGTTTAACCAAGCTTGGTTAGAGCAGCAATTATCGCCCTTTAATCATTTAGATGAAGAAGATATCCAATCGACGTTATTGGATTTAACCTGCCACAGCATAGCCCACGATATGATTAAATTATCGAATGAAGGGGAGTTGTACGTCTGTGGTGGCGGCGCGTTCAACGGCCAACTGATGCAGCGTCTTGCCGCCCTATTGCCAGGTTATAAGCTGGATACTACCTCGGCCCTTGGCGTCGACCCTAAGTGGGCCGAAGGCATCGCCTTCGCGTGGCTCGCCATGCGTAACCACTTAGGCTTACCCGCCAACCTCCCAGCTGTCACAGGCGCCTCCCGCGAAGCTGTACTCGGCGGAAGATTTAGCGCTAAGTAATCCTTAAAGCAACTTATTTAAGTAACTTATGCTTAAGCAAGATGATATCCCGTTGTGGGAAGCCATCGAGCGTCATCACTAAGCGGTTTGACTCTTGGATATACGTCATAGAGCCAAAACCGCTTAAGCTCGAACGGGGAACCCTTAGGAGTGATGTCAGCTGCTGACTGCTCGCCTCCCAAAAATTCAGCCGCTGCTCGTTACCATTGCTCGATTTAAAATACACTCCGTGTGACGTAAGCACCCAGTTATTACCTGCACGGAATACTTTGCTAGGAATTAACTCTCGAACCTGCTCAGGCTGCGTTAGATCAATCTGCCAGAGTCCATTCACCCCATAACGGCTAAATACAAATTCGTTAGCCGATTTCGCAAATCCCACAGCCATAGTCAGAGGACTGATCACTCTTGGTGTACTGTTATCTAAATAAAACTCCGTGATGCCATCGCTGGTCGATGCTAATACGGCAGTGCCCTGCCAATTCCAACTGGGGCGACCGTGATTGTGATAACTCGAGGCTAAGGCAGTAATGTTTTTATTGGCTAAATCTAAAATAAAAATGCGATTACCTTCATTGCGATCATCGGGGGCGATAAAAGCTATTTTAGAGCCATCGGGAGACCAACGCGGGTAAGCTACGTGCGACTTGAGATGAGTATGTTGCTCAAGTTTTTTGCCGTTTATATCTGACGCCCAAATCTCGTTATAGCCAGTCTCACTAGAGACAAATACTATCCGTTTCGCCTCGGGGGAATAATCGGGATTTCGGTGGCTGATACTAGAATACAGGAGCGGAAACAAACTGCCAGATACCGACTCCCCAAGGGAAAAATACGCCATTTGGAATTGACGACGATACTGGTGATAAACAAGCTCACCTTCCTCTGATACACTGCTGGGATAACTCATTCCCTCTACATCGAGAGACTGAATATGCGTGGTTGCAATATCGATAGTAAAACCGTTGCGACTGCCGGAATCTTCGGTGGCAAAAACCAGCGACTGGCTATCAGGCGTCCAACTCAAGCCGCGAATATCTTCTAATCCGTGGGTTAAGCGTTTCTCACTGGCACTGGCTAAATCCCGAATAAAAATATCTTCCGAGATATTACTAAAGCGCCTCGCTATTGCGAGCCAGCGGCCATCAGGGCTAAAGGCTAAATCTCTATCCTCATAATTACACTGGCTTTCGCAGGATAATCTTTCAGCCTTAGCGTTCGCATTTGCCAAAGCTAAACGATAAATCCCCCCCACTTTATCCGCCTCATGGGAGGAGATATAAGCAAGATATTGACCGTCAGCAGAAATATCTATTGCCGCCATATCGGTCGAGCAAGGCGCTAAGGCGAGGGTTTCATTGGTTGCAAGGGTTAACTGAGTAATTTGGCACTCTCCCGTTCCCTGAGTTCGGGAGGCAAAAAACAACTTAGTGTCATCTAAACTCCACACTGCGCGAAGCTCTGCCGATGTGGAAGGCGTTAACTGACGGGCGGGGATGTCTTCACGTTTAAAATCTTTAAGATACAGACTAGAAGTAACGCCAGGACGACTCGCACCATACACTAACCAACGCCTATCGTGGGATAACCTAGGATAACGCTCCGATCCCGGATCTCTGGTCAGCACTGTCATTTGGGTCTCTGTCATCCGCTGTTTATCTTGGTACAGGTGCACGCCAATCAATAGACCAACAGTCACGATGACCGCCCCCATCAATATCACCATAAAATACAGTCGTCGCATCGTATGCTGTAATTTCGCCTCAGTGATTTGCAGTTTATCGATGTCGGTGTCATCAGAAATGTCGTAGACAGGGGGCAATAAGAGGCGGTACCCAGCCTTACGCACGGTTTCAATCACACCACCATCCTGTTCGAGTGGCGACAATTGCTGCCGTAAATGCCAAATCGCATTAGTGAGTGCCTTAGTACCTACGTAAACATTGCCCTCCCACACTTTTTCGATCAACTCATCACGGGTCACAACATGAGGATGACGCAAGGCAAGATAGCTAAGCACTTCAATAAACTTAGGTTGAAGTGACACCTTAGCGGCTTCATGTTGGGACGTTTCATCCGCCTGCGTTTGAAATGAAATTGAGTTATCGGAAGGGTCAATGCGACAACTTCCTAAGCAAAAACTCAACTTATTCTTATCCTTCATTTTTCTCACACCTGAGTTATTGATCTTTTTATGGTTAGGGTAATGAGTACATCATTTGGTTAGATACTACCTAAGACTTAGCCCAGTTAGCAAACGAATGAATTAAACTAACTATATAAAATTCAAAATATTAGCTCGTATAAAATCTAAAATAGAGATTTAAACAATATAGAATCGAGTCGAGGCGGGTTGCGACAAAGCAACAGATTGCTTACAACTGCATGACCAATAAAAACTTATGCGTCAACGTCTTACTCCTGTTACAAATTATCTGTGCGGGAGTTATGCACTTTGTTAGGGACCCAAACATGCTTCGTTTAGCCTTGATTTGCATCGGAATGATGTTATGTCCAATTTTTACCCCACAGACCTTAGCACAAGACTACCAAAAGCCTTCCTCTGCATTGCAGCAAACCATTAACCACAGTACCAGCCTCACGACACGACTCTCAAACGATCATCAATGGCTGGCATTAATCAGCCCGATTTCGGCGCCGAGCATTGCCACGCTGGCCCAGCCAGAGCAAAAGTTGGCAGGATTACGTATCGCCGCCGAGCAATATTTACCGAGTCGCATCACCCAGCGCTATCACCAACTCAGGCTGATTAATATTCAGGACAAGCGGCAGCGGCTGATAAGCTTGCCCGGTGGCCACGATATCACCGAGCTGCAATTTTCCCCCGACAGTCGCTATCTCTCCTATGTGAGCATAACGCCAGAGGGCGGTTACTTATATGTTTACAACCTCGCTCAAGATAGCCACAAGCGCCTGTCAGACAACAGATTGAATGGCACGATTAGCCTTGATTATCAGTGGGCTAACAATAACAGTCTGCTCGCTCGCTTTGTGGTAGCCTCCAATGCCAACGCAAGCATGGCTCAGGCCGTTTACGCACCGAAAACCAAGGAAACCTCGGGCAAACAAAGCCCGCAGCGCACCTATCAGGACTTATTGAAAACCAGCGCTGACAAACAACGCTTTAGCCAACTGACGACCAGTCAATTGGCCCGAGTGGATTTAGATGGCAAGCTGACAACTATCGCCGCGCCGGGTATTTTTGAGGATTTTTCGGTGTCACCCGATGGGCGCTATATTTTAACCCATCAGCTCACCGCGCCCTTCTCAACCCAAGTAAAGTATTATGATTTTCCAACCTTAACAGAGATTTATAATCTTGATGGCCAACGCATAACGCAACTGCACCAAAGCCAGAGTGGAGAATCTAAGCCCCAAGGAAGAGACTCTGTGCTCCCAGGCCCACGCCAGTTCCATTGGGTTCAAGGGCGCAGCGCAACCTTAGCCTTTACCGAGGCTCTAGATCAGGGCGATAGCCAGCAGGAGGCGCCGCTACGGGACAGTCTATGGCAACTCGATGCCCCCTTTACCCAAAAGGCCAAACTCATCGCCAAAACGCCTTGGCGGATCATCGATATCGACTGGGCGGAGAACAACATCGCCTTAGTGACCCAGCGCAATAGCAAAGCACAGTTACTGCGACTGAGTAGCCTAGACACCCGCCTTGGAGAAAGTAGCCTACAAACGTTGAACGAGCGTAATCTGCGCGATAAATATCAAGAGCTTGGAACATTCTCCAGAGAATATACCCAAGGCAAAGGGCATGTGATCCGCGTGCAGCAGGCGCAAACCACAGGGCTTATTCACTACGGCCAAGGGGCATCGCCACAGGGGGATAAGCCCTTCTTAAAGCGCACCTCATTACTGACGGGTGAGTCGTCACTGCTTTGGCAATCGCCAGCCCAGCAATTAGAGTCGGTGCGCTACGTGCTCAATCTTGAGCCCTTACAGCTGATTATTAACCGTGAAAGCCCGACTGAAGCCCCAAGCCTTGTCTTAATCGATGGCGCCAAAGAAAGTGTGCTCTACCAACAGGCCGATGAACTGAGTGCGTATCGGGGAATGCAGAAGCAGCTTATCACCTACAAAAGAGCCGATGGCGTGCCGCTGTCTGGCACTCTCTACTTACCCGCCAATTACACCAAGGAGCAAGGCACCCTACCTGTGCTGATGTGGGCCTATCCGCGGGAATTTAACGATCCCGATATCGCGGGCCAAATTAACTTTAGCGCCAATCAATATCCCATCATCAGCCCTAGGGGCCCAATCCCATTAGTCGCCGAAGGCTTTGCGGTGTTTGATAAAGTCTCTATGCCCATCATCGCTCAAGGGGATAAAGAGCCCAATGACAGCTTTCGCGAGCAACTCATTGCCAACGCACAGGCGGCTGTCGATACCTTGGTGGATTTAGGCATTGCCGATCGCAAACAAATCGCCGTAGGCGGGCATTCCTACGGGGCATTTATGGTGGCAAACTTGCTCGCCCATACGGATTTGTTTTATGCAGGCATTGCCCGAAGCGGTGCCTATAATCGCAGTCTCACTCCTTTTGGGTTTCAAAATGAGGAGCGTTACTACTGGCAAGCCAATGATATTTACCAGCAAATGTCACCGTTTAATTACGCCGATAATATCAAATCACCCTTGCTATTAGTTCACGGTGAGATGGATCAAAACTCAGGCACATTCCCGCTGCAATCTGAGCGTTTGTTCGATGCCATTCAAGGCCTTGGCGGTAAAGCCAGATTAGTTATCCTGCCATTTGAAGGACACAGTTATGCGGCTAAGGAATCCCTAGAACACTTGCTCTGGGAACAAAGCCAGTTCTTAAAGGCAAATCTGCCGTCCACAAACCTGTGAGCCAATAAGCTAAATAACGCTTAGCATTCCACAAGTACATCCCATCAAAGGATTGGCGGCATAACCAGCCGCCAATCGCTTAACAAGTTACTGCTATCACTTATCCCTAAATACTGTGTTAATTCAGTATTCAAGAGAGTATCTCCCCTCACTGATGCATCGAACCTCTGAATCTTTAGCCTTTGTCTCTTAGAGCTTTTGACTCTTAGATCTTTTGACTATTCCGCCGTTAGTCAGTTGACTTTATGCTCTGTTTTTCTCACTCAAGGCCCCCCGAAGAGCACTCACCTATGTGAGGAGCTTATATGTAGCGCGCGAGCAAGGATCTTGTGTTAAACGCCTTTGTTAAGCGCTTGTTTTAAAATCTTAATCTAAACACCAAAGTTAAGAGTTTAAGTTAATTACCGTAGTCTAAAACCAGTAAAAGCTTAGTATCAGTCTCTCTAGTTTATAACTTGCTACGTGCACCAAACCTATTGCGATGAACTTATTGCGATGAACTGATTGATATGCGCGTCTAACGGTGATTGGCAATAAAAAACCGCATGCAGGAAGCCACATGCGGTTTAACAAATATAAGTAATGAATAGCAGTTCAGTGATATTAGAACTTAAGTTCTGCACCTAGGTAGGCATAGCGACCAACACCACCGCCATAGGCGCTGCTGTAGTTACCATTACCCGTTTCGACTAAATCACCAGTATCGGCCACCCAA